>NZ_CP017157.1:7800000-8100000 GCF_001729485.1 Streptomyces lydicus | reverse complement strand
CGAGAGCGAGCCGTAGCGGAACTCGCGCACGGACCGGAGGGAAGGCTGAGGGCGGGGCCGAGGGGGTGCGGGCGGGGGCGGGGGCCCTAGGGCCGGGGCGAACAGATCCCGTAGGGGGCGGGAGGCCCCCCTGCGGGGCCACAACGTGGGGGCGGGGGACGGGTATTCCCGTGGTGGGCACCCGGTACCGGGCACCCGTACTGCGCCCGCGCCCGCCCGGGACGCCGGCCGCCGTGCGACGGGGGTGGCCGAGGCGGAGTCGGGTCCCGCCGCCGGGGCGGAGTCGGTCCGCCCCGCCGCGGGTGCCCCCGGCTCGCCTCACAGGCCGTACAGGCGCTCCAGGACGGTCGCGATGCCGTCGTCCTCGTTGGAGGCGGTGACCTCGTCCGCGACGGCCTTCAGCTCGTCGTGGGCGTTGGCCATGGCCACGCCGTGGGCGGCCCAGGCGAACATCGGGATGTCGTTGGGCATGTCGCCGAACGCCACCGTCTGCTTCGCGGTCAGCCCCAGGCGGCGGGCGGCCAGCGACAGGCCAGTGGCCTTCGTCAGGCCCAGCGGCAGCAGTTCGACGATGCCCTCACCGGCCACCGTCACGCCCACCAGATCCCCGGCCACCTGGCGCGCGGCGAGCGCCAGCGCGTCGTCGTCGAGCGTCGGGTGCTGGAGGTAGACCTTGTTGAGCGGGGCCGCCCACAGCTCGCCGGGGTCGTCGATCATGACGTTCGGCAGCGGGCCCTCCTGGACCCGGTAGCCGGGGCCGACCAGCACCTCGCCCTCCAGGCCGTCCCGGCTCGCCGCCAGGAACAGCGGGCCGACCTCCGCCTCGATCTTGGACAGCGCGAGCCCGGCCAGCTGGCGGTCGAGCGTCACCGACGTCAGGAGGCGGTGCTCACCGGCGTGGTAGACCTGCCCGCCCTGGCCGCACACCGCGAGGCCCTCGTAGTCGAGGGCGTCGAGGATGTGCCGGGTCCAGGGCACCGCACGGCCGGTGACGACGATGTGCGCCGCGCCCGCCGCGGTGGCCGCGGCGAGCGCCTGACGGGTGCGCTCGGAGACGGTGTCGTCCGGACGCAGCAGCGTGCCGTCGAGATCCGTCGCGATGAGCGTGTACGGCAGCGGCGGGACGGCCGCCGGAGCTGGTGCGCTCACTTGGCGAGGGGCTCCAGGATCTCCCGTCCGCCCAGGTAGGGGCGGAGCACCTCGGGGACGCGCACGGAGCCGTCCGCCTGCTGGTGGTTCTCGAAGATCGCCACGATCGTGCGCGGGACGGCGCAGAGCGTGCCGTTGAGCGTCGCGAGCGGCCGCACCTTCTGCTTGCCGTCGACGGATTCGCGCATCCGGACCGACAGCCGGCGGGCCTGGAACTCGTCGCAGTTCGAGGCCGAGGTCAGCTCGCGGTACTTGCCCTGGGTGGGGATCCACGCCTCGCAGTCGAACTTGCGGGAGGCCGAGGCGCCGAGGTCACCGGTGGCGACGTCGATCACCTGGAACGGCAGCTCCAGACCGGTCAGCCACTGCTTCTCCCAGTCGAGCAGCCGCTGGTGCTCGGCCTGCGCGTCCTCCGGCGCGACGTACGAGAACATCTCGACCTTGTCGAACTGGTGGACCCGGAAGATGCCACGGGTGTCCTTGCCGTACGTGCCGGCCTCGCGGCGGAAGCACGGGGAGAAACCGGCGTAGCGCAGCGGCAGCTGGCTCGCGTCGACGATCTCGTCCATGTGGTACGCGGCGAGCGGGACCTCGGAGGTGCCGACCAGGTAGTAGTCGTCCTTCTCCAGGTGGTAGACGTTCTCGGCGGCCTGGCCGAGGAAGCCGGTGCCCTCCATGGCGTGCGGACGCACCAGCGCGGGCGTCAGCATCGGCACGAAGCCGGCCTCGGTGGCCTGGGCGATGGCCGCGTTGACGAGGGCGAGCTCCAGCAGCGCGCCGACGCCCGTCAGGTAGTAGAACCGCGAGCCGGAGACCTTGGCGGCTCGCTCCACGTCGATGGCGCCGAGAGCCTGGCCGATCTCCAGGTGGTCCTTGGGCTCGAAGCCCTCGGTGCCGAAGTCGCGGATCGTGCCGTGCGTCTCCAGGACCCGGAAGTCCTCCTCACCGCCGACGGGGACGTCGGGGTGGACGAGGTTGCCGAGCTTCAGCAGCAGCTGCTGGGTCTCTTCCTTGGCCTCGTCCTGGGCGGCGTCGGCGGCCTTGACGGCCGCGGCGAGCTCGCCGGCCTTCTTCAGCAGCTCGGCCTTCTCGTCGCCGGCGGCCTTGGGGATGAGCTTGCCGAGCGACTTCTGCTCGGCACGCAGCTCGTCGAAGCGGACGCTGGACGACCTGCGCCGCTCGTCGGCGGAGAGAAGCGCGTCGACGAGGTCGACGTCCTCTCCACGGACGCGCTGGGACGCGCGCACACGGTCGGGGTCCTCACGGAGCAGGCGAAGGTCAATCACACCCCCAGGCTACCGGGGCCGCACCCCGCCCCTCGACGCGATATTCCCCGGCAAATCGCTTTGCCCGTTTTGCGCGATTTATCCCGTGGTGCGGCAGGGTGTGTGAAGAGGGTGTCGAGAGGCCGGGAAGTGGCGCGGCGGATAGCGGGAGAAGTGGAGGGGGAGGGAGGGGGCGGGGTGCGCGGAACGGAATTCCGGATGTCCGCGATGGGGCTTTCGCGGGGGCGGGCGCCGGGTGATCCACTATGGGGAGAGCGGGAGTTGGGCCGCTGGTTTTCCCCGGACCTCCCCTGGTTGTCCACAGGGGGCGAGGGTTTCCGGATTCTTATCCACAGGCTGTGTGTGAGATCTGTGGAAGTCGGAGTTGATCATTCCGCTCCCGAAATGGTCCACTATGGATTCTCTGTCCAAACCCCGTTCACACACTCTTTCGTGTGGGATTGCCTCGCTCTAAAGGATTGATCGCGCGAATTGTGCTGACGGTGCCCGAGGCTGGGCGCTGTGGAGTGATGTGGATGGGTGTGGTGTCAGTAGGGCGATATGTCGACTGTGTCCGACTCTTGTGTCGACTTACCCACAGGTCGAGAACCGAGCCTGTGGATAACTTTGTGGACAACTCACACCCGCTCCGGAAGCCGCAGGTCGGGCCCGGACGCGAGCGCGCCGGGACGGCTCAGCGACGCCCGTCCAGGCAGCGCGCCAGCCAGTCCGACGCCTCGGTGAACGCGGTGTCCGACATCTCCCGCCGCACGGTCGGCGTCATCTCGTCCGCCCGCGGATACGAACCCAGGAACCGCACGTCCCGGCAGACCCGCTTGAGGCCCATCAGCACCTCGCTGACCCGGCGGTCGGTGACGTGCCCCTCGCAGTCCACCGAGAAGCAGTAGCGGCCGATGCCCTCACCGGTCGGCCGGGACTCGATCCGCATCATGCTGACGCCCCGGACCGCGTACTCCTGCAGCAGCTCCAGCAGCGCACCCGGGTGGTCCTCGGCCAGCCACAGCACGACCGAGGTCTTGTCCGCGCCGGTGGGCGCCGCCGGCCGGGCCGGGCGGCCCACCAGGACGAAGCGGGTGGCCGCGTTCTCCGCGTCGTGGATGTCGGTGACCAGCGGCGTCAGGCCGTACGTCGTCGCCGCGAACTCACCCGCGAAGGCGCCGTCGTAACGGCCCTCCTGCACCAGCCGCGCACCGTCGGCGTTCGAGGCCGCCGACTCCCACACCGCCTCCGGGAGTTGGGCCGCCAGCCACTTGCGCACCTGCGGCTGCGCGACCGGGTGGCCGGTCACCGTCTTGACGTCGTCGAGCGCCGTGCCGGGGCGTACCAGCAGCGCGAAGGCGATCGGCAGCAGCACCTCGCGGTAGATCATCAGCGGCTCGCCGGCGGCGAGTTCGTCGAGGGTGGTGGTGACCCCGCCCTCGACGGAGTTCTCGATCGGCACCAGAGCCGCGGCGGCGTCACCGGCGCGCACCGCGTCCAGCGCCGCCGGCACCGACACCATCGGCACCAGCTCGCGGGTCGCCGCCTCGGGCAGGCTGCGCAGCGCGGCCTCGGTGAACGTGCCCGCGGGGCCGAGATACGTATAGCGGCTGGCCGACATCGTTGAGCACTCCCTCGCGTAACTGCGGGGGCACCCCGCCGATCTACTCCCTGCCCTGCCACGATACCCAGCGCCCCCGGCCGCCGGGCGGGACTTCCGAGGGCCGGACCGGCCCGGGTCCCGGGTCGACCGGCTAGCCCTCCAGCAGCGGCCGGCCCACGTAGCCGCCGGGCTCCGCGGCCGGCGGCACCGCGAACAGGCCGCTCGCCTCGTGCCGCAGGAACGGCGACAGGGCGTCCCCGCGGTCCAGCTTCCGCTGGACCTGGGTGAAGGCGCGCAGCGGATCGGCCTGCCAGCAGACGAACAGCAGCCCGGCGTCCGGGGCGCCGTCCTCGCGGTAGCCGTCGTGGAAGGAGAACGGCCGGCGCAGCATCGCCGCGCCCTGGTTGGACTCCGGGGCGGCGATCCGGGCGTGCGCGTTGGACGGGATCACCGGCAGCCCGTCCGGTCCGGTCGCGTCCAGCCGCATCGGGGTGGTCTCCGAGCCGCCGGTCAGCGGCGCCCCGTCGTCCTTGCGGCGCCCGATGACCCGCTCCTGTTCGTGCCGGGAACGCTTCTCCCAGTCGTCCAGCAGCATCCGGATCCGGCGGACGACCGCGTACGAGCCGCCGCGCATCCACTCCTGCCCGGCGTCCCGCCCCACGAAGATCCGCTCGTCGAAGTCCTTGTCGGACGGCTTGGGGTTGTTGGTGCCGTCGAGCTGGCCCATCAGGTTGCGGGCGGTCATCGGGCGCGCGGTGGCGCCCGGGGTGCGGTTGAAGCCGTTCATCTGCCAGCGCAGCCGGGCGCTGTCGGCGGCGTCCTTCTGCAGCGCCCGCAGCGCGTGGAAGGCGACCAGCGCGTCGTCCGCGCCGATCTGCACCCACAGGTCACCGTTGCTCCGCTTGGGGTCCAGCGCGTCGGCGGAGAAGTCCGGCAACGGGTCGAGCTGCACCGGACGGCGCGCCGTCAGGCCGGTACGGCCGAAGAAGCTGTGGCCGAAGCCGAAGGTGACGGTCAGCGAGGACGGGCCGGCGTCCAGCGCGACCCCGGTGTCGGCGGCCGGGGCGCGGCCGGCCATCAGCTCCTCGGCCGTCCGCGACCAGCGGCGCAGCAGCGCGGCGGCCTCCTTGCGGCCGGCCCCGGGCGCCAGGTCGAAGGCGACGAGGTGCCCGGTGGCCTGCAGCGGGGTGGTGATCCCCGCCTGGTGCCGGGCGCGCGCCGGGCGGAACGCCACCTCGGTCGAGCCGATCGTGGTGACGGACTTCGCGGCGTCCTGCTCGGGCTCGGTGGCGGAGACGCCGATCGCGGCCCCGGCCCCGCCGACGACCAGCCCGGCCGCGCCCGCCGCGCCGACGGTGCCGAGCAGCCGGCGGCGGGAGAGCTCCAGGGAGGTCTGCGGGGTGGCCGGCGTGGCGCCGGTGGTCTCGGGGCCGGCGGTCCGGGGGCCCGCCGCCTGCTCGGTTCGCTTGCTCATCAGCCGATCTTCACGTTCCTGATCTCGGTCACCTGGTCGATGTCGGAGGTCCGTACGAGCAGCGAGAGCTGCCACTGCCCGGGCACCGGCAGCTGGACGCCGCTCGCGCGCCAGTGGCCCGTACCGGTGTGCCGGGGGACGACCGGCAGCGGCCCGAGCTTCTTGGCCTTCTGGGTGAAGGAGATCTTCACCTCGGGGACGTCCATGGCCTTGCCCGACGGGTCGGAGAGCCGCAGCCGCAGCTCGTTGGCGTTGCCGCTGCGCCCGGGGTCGAGGTCGACGCGGGCGGTGCCCTTGCCGTGCGGGCCGCCGGTGTCGAAGGGGACGGTCAGCACCTGCGGCTGGTTGGACGCGGTGGACTGCCCGCCCGAAGCTGCCTGGACCGCCGCCTCCGTACGGGCCGGCTCGGTGGCCGTCAGCACCGTCGTCACCACCAGCAGGACGACGGCGACCGACGCCTCGGCGAGCACGGACCGCCGCAGCCCCAGCCGCTCCGGGTCCGCGTCCCGCAGCCGCTTGGTACGGGCGGTGCGCAACGCGGCCTGCTGACGGGCGAGTTGGGCGGCCCGGGCAGGGTCGGGGGTGGGTTCGGGGTCGGCTTCCGGAGATGTCCCCGGGGCCGCCTCGGGGTCCGCCTCAGGGTCCGGGGCCGGGTCGGGGGCCGAGGACGCGGCCGTGGCGGTGGCGGTGGGCGAAGCGACCGGGCCATCCGCGGACACATCCCCCGCCGCCTTCGCGACAACCTGCCCGGCAGCCTTCGCGACAGTCTTCGCGGACCGCCGCTCCGCCGCCTCCCCGGCCTCCTGCTCCCCCTCCGTTGCCTCCGCCGCGTCCGTAGCGGCAGCCGTGCCACCCGCCTCGGCCGCGGCGGCCGTGTTCTCGGCCGCCGGTGCCTCGCCCAGCCGCGCCGTCCACCGGCGCGACACCCAGGCGATCCCCACCAGGACCGCCACCAGCCCCACCTTGAGCAGCAGCAGCCGCCCGTAGGAGGTACCGGTGAGCGCGCTCCAGGTGCCGACCTGCCGCCAGGACTGGTAGACGCCGGTGGCCGCCAGCACCACCACGGAACCGAACGCGATCCGCGAGAAGCGGCGCACCGCCCTCCGTTCGACCGGCGGGCCCCAGTACAGGGACACCAGCAGCGCCGCCAGCCCGCCGAGCCAGGCGGCGACGGCGAGCAGATGCAGCACGTCCACCGGCATCGCGACGGCCGGCTGCAGCCCGGTCGAGGCGTGTTCGGCCATCGCCCAGGTCGCGGCGAGACCGGTGGCGACGATCACCCCGCCGATGCCGAGCCCGAAGGTCAGGTCCTTGCGCCGCCGGGCCTCCTCGGCGGGGTCCGCGACGGCCCCGGCCTCCCCCTCAGCGCCGGATTCCGCGCCCGCGCCGGCCGGCTCATGGGCCCGCGCGAACGCGCCGAAGAGCACCGCGACGAACAGCGCCGCGGCGGCGAGCAGCAGCAGCCGCGACACCAGCGCCGCGCCCGGCTTGGTGAGCAGCACCTGCTGGAGCCCGCCCAGGTCGAAGACGTCGGCGAGCTCGCCGGACCCGGTGTACGGCGTGCGCAGCAGCAGCATCGCGACGGTGGTGCCGGTCAGCAGCGCCCAGCCGTGCACGACCAGCCGCTGCACGGACCGCACGAGGGCCGCGGCCGGCCGGCAGGCCACCACGAAGGCGGCGCCGCCGACCATCAGCACGAACCCGGCGTACGCCAGACAGCGCGCGATGCCGTAGAGCGCGCCCACCAGCCCGCCGCCGGCCTCCTGTTGGGGGACCGCCGCGGAGCTCTTGGAGGGTGCGCCCACCGAGAAGGTGAACGCGCCGGACACCGGGTGGCTGTCGGCGGAGACCGCCTGCCAGGCGACGGTGTACGTACCGTCGCCGAGCCCCGGCGGCAGCCCCGTGCCGTACTTGACGGTGGCGCCGCTGCACAGGTTGCGCAGCTTGCCGCGGTCCACCCGTTTGCCGTGCGGATCCAGCACCCGGATGGAGTCGTCGCCCATCGCGACGCCCTCGGAGAAGGTGAGCGCCACCTGCTCGGGTGCGCGGTCCACCACCGAACCCTGCGCCGGCGTGCTGCCGGTCAGCGCGGCGTGCGCGGACGCCGGGACGGCGCCGCCGAACAGCGCGCCGGCCAGCGCCACCGCGACGACCAGCACCCGCAGTGCGGCGGACCGTCGCGCGGGTGGCCCGGTGGTGACCATAGTGATCGCTCCTCTGACTGCCGTGGCCGTTACGTCAGGTCGACTGTCGTGCTTCCCGTGCCGCCGCCCGCTACTTCTTCGGGGCGTAGGTGGCGGCCTTGACCGGGACCTTCACCGTGATCGGACCGGCCTTGGCGAAGTGCAGCTCGATGCTGACCGTGTCGCCCTCGGCGGGCTTCTTCTTCAGGCCCATGAACATCACGTGACTGCCGCCGTGCACCAGGTCGAGCGTGCCGTTCGCCGGTATCGCCAGGGAGTTGACCTGCTCCATCTTGGAGCCGACCGTCTTGTGGATCGAGACGTCCGAGGCCAGGTCGCTGGTGACCGAGGTGAGCTTGTCGGCGCCGCCGTCGTTCTTGACCGTGAAGAAGGCGCCGGCCATCCCGTCGGTGACCGGCTTCGGCATGTACGCGCCGCTGACCGAGAGCTTCGGGGCGGTGTCCCCGCCGCCGCAGCCCGCGAGGGCGAGTCCGGACGTCAGGGCGAGGGCGGCGGCGAGGGTGGTGCGGCGGTTCACGGGTTCTGTCCCTTGATGATCTTCGGAAGTGCGGAGGTGTAGTTGTCGGAGGTCGCCTCCTGCATGCCCATCCAGTGGATCTTGTCGTCCTTGGGGGAGCTCAGCAGGACCTGCGCGCCATGGGTGGAGACGACGTCGCCGTTCTTCTTCTTGACCGGCTTCTCGATCCCGATGTTCACGCTGCGCGCACCGGCCTGGATGGTGTCGAACTTGCCGGTCAGCCCGACGAAGTCCTTGTTGATGCCGGCGAGCCACTTCTTGAGGGCGGGCGGGGTGTCGCGCTCCGGGTCGGAGGTCACGAACACCACCCGCAGGTCCTTCTGCTCGGCCTTGGGCAGCTGCTTCACCGCCACCGCGATGTTGGCCATCGTCAGCGGGCAGACGTCCGGGCAGTTGGTGTAGCCGAAGTAGATCAGCGTCGGGTGGCCCTTGGTCTTCTCCAGCAGGTCGTACTTCTTGCCGTCGGAGTCGGTCAGGGTCAGGTCCGGCTTCTCCAGCGGGTTGTCGAGCGTGACGATCGGCTTGGCGGTGGTGCCGCCGGAGACCACGGCGGCGGGCTTGTCCGCGTCGCCCTCGCAGGCGGTCAGGCTGAGGGCCGCGGCCGTCGCGAGGGCGGACGCGAGCAGGGTCCTTCTACGCATTGCAGATATATCCCATGTGTTCTGAAGTCCCGGTCCGGGGCCTTCGGGTGGCAAGGTGCACCCGTCGTGAGCCCCGGGACGGGAGGGAGTGCCGGGCCGGCGCGGAGAGGGCGCCGGCCCCGTGGTGGTCAGGCGCTGCGACGGCGGCCGGCGAAGAAGCCGAAGCCGACACCGATGATGCCCACGACGATGCCGACGACGCCCAGGACACGCGCCGTGGTGTCACCGGCGGACGTCTCCGCGGCCGCCGCCGTGGTCTTGGCGCCGCCCTTGTCGTCGCCCGCGGCGGCCCCGTGGCCGTCGCCCTCGGCCGCGGTGAGCTGGAGCACCGGCGCCGGGTTCTCCGGCTCCGGGGCGCCCTCCTTCGTCGGCTCGATCCAGCGCACGACGTCCTTGTTGTCGTACGTCTGCAGCGCCTTGAAGACGAGCTGGTCGGCGTTCTCGGGCAGCTGCCCCACGGAGAGCGGGAACTGCTGGAACTGGCCGGGCTCGATGCCCTTGCCGTCCGCGGTCCAAGTGATCTTGGAGGGCGCTTCCTTGATCTTCTCGCCCTCCATCTCGATCGGCTTGGCGAGCTTGGTCTTGGTGATCGACACCTTCCAGCCGGGCACCGGCTGCGGCATGACGGACGCCAGCGGGTGGTCGGTCGGCAGGCTGACCTCCAGCTTCACCGTCGAGGCGTCGTCCCGCTCGTTGGGCACCTTGAAGTTGACGGTCGCGAAGCCGCCCTTGGGCGCCGACTGGGCCTGCACGCTGACGTGCGCGAAGGCCGGACCGGCGAGCAGCAGCACGCTGCCGGCCGCGACACCGCCGACGAGGGCCAGCCGCGAAACCCGGGCGCCCTTCGCCGACTTCACCGACGGGGCCGACTTCGAGATCTCAGACATCGAAAAACACTCCACAGGAAGGAGAGAGGTATGGGTGACATGGTGGGTGGCGCGCGTGCGGCGACGGCGCGCGAACCACCACCCTTCCTGGGGAGCGTGCTTCGCGTGACGTCAGGCCGCGAGGGCGAGGGAGGGCGGCCCACGCCTCACGACACTGTGGTGGAGTGCGGGGTCTTCCGGGCCGGGTTTGTCATCCCCGTACGAAACGGGGGCGGCGAGCGCCGGGTCGTGCGCCGTGCCGAGGCCCATGAGCAGGGCGCGCACCAGCACCAGCGCGCCGCGCACCGTACCGATGAGGGTGTGCACGGCGATCTCGTACGCGGCCGGGGCCGACAGCCGGACCAGCCGCCACAGCGCCGCCTCGCCCCGCCGCAGCAGCCAGCCGACGGCGAGCGCCGCCAGCAGGTGCCCCAGCAGCATGGGCAGCGACGGCAGCAGGCCGTGCGTCATCGCCGGGTCGGCGGCACCCGCCGGATGCCCGCCCGGTGCGACGAAACCGGCGGTGGCGGCCCGGTCGAGGCCGCCGCCGGAGTCGAGGATCCGCCGTGCCGCGGTGGCGTCCAGCCGGCCGGTGCCGAGCCCGCACGTCACGTGCCGGGCGAGCGCGACCGCGGTCCCGTCGGACATCCCGCCGGGCCCGCCGCTCCGCGCCGGGCCGGCCGTCGTCATCGCCAGCTGGCCCACCGCGAACAGCGCGTGCAGCGCCAACTGGCCCGCCGCGAGGCCCGCCGCGATACCGGGCAGCGAACGCTCCCGTCCGGCCAGCGGCGCCGCGACCGCGAACACCACCGCGGCGGCGGCACCCACCGTCCACAACGGGACCGCCGCGCAGGACGCGATCATGTGCCCGGCCGCGGACAGCACGACGCAGACCGCGGTGAAGACCGCGGCCCTCAGCAGCCGCAGATCGGCGGCGGCGCGCGCGGTGGGGGCGGGCAGGGCAGACATGGCCGCGCCATCATCCCACTGCCCCCGCCCGCCGCTTACGGCAGGGCGGTGCAAAAGGGGCGCCTCCGGCGTTGTCAAGGGCGGCAGCCACGGCGCGCGACGGCGCACACGCGGCGCTTCACGTACACCGATGCGCTCAGTCTTCGCATCCGCCGAATGAGCGGTATCACGCCCCGGACATGCTTACGGACCATGAGGCACGGCAATAGGTAACGATATGTCGAGCCGCGGCCAGGAGGCTGGAGCGATGAGCATCTGGTGGTCACTCCACTTGCGGCGCGAGGCGGCCAGCGTGCCGCTCGCCCGTCGCCTGCTGCTGGGCACGATGGAGACGGCGGGCGTCGACCCGGACATCTGTTACGACCTGTCGGTGGCGCTCTCCGAAGCCTGTGCCAACGCCGTCGAACACGGCGGTGACGCGGCCACCGAGGACTACCGCGTCACGGCCTACATCGACGGCGACACGTGCCGCATCGAGGTCACCGACTCGGGCCCCGGCTTCCGGGCCGGCACCGTGCCCCCCGCCCCGCCCCATACCGCGGACCGCGCCCTGGCGCCGGCCCCCGTGCCCACCCCCGCGCAGGCCCCCGTGTACGCGGAGGAAGGCCGGGGGCTCTTTCTGATCGAGGCGCTCACCGACCACGTCCGCTACCGCAACCGCACCGGCCGGCCCGGCGCGGTCGTCAGCTTCGACAAGATCCTCAAGTGGCGCGAGGGCGCGGCCCTTCCGATGGCGTCCTGAACGCCCGCCCGAGGTCCCCGTGGCGCCGCTCCTGCGGACCGCCGCTCCTGAACGGCTGGACGCGCGCGCCGCGTCGTCGCGCCGCTGCGCAGACCGATGCGAGGCCGCACCGCGCGCGGTCGTGGACAGGCGGAGCCGAGGTGTCAATCCGGGCGAACATGGGCAGTTGGTTGGCTGTCCGGAAATCGCCCTTCGAAGGGGGTGGCAGCCCGGTCTCGCGGTGGGAGGACCTCCCCCGCGGCGTCCCCTGTCCCTACGAGACCGGCGCACACCAGGACTAAAGCGAAGTCGTTCGCGTTAGTCTTTCTCGGACAATACTTGGCGAGAACCCGCACTGCAATACGGAGCCGTTTTGGCGACAGCGCACCAGGCCCCGGGCGAGACCCGCCCCGGTGGACGAACGGCCCGCACCCGCCAGGCCGTATTGACCGCCGTCTTCGCGGAGTTGGACGACGGCGGCTTCGCCTCACTCACGATGGAGAAGGTCGCGCAGCGCTCCGGAATCCACGTGGCGACGCTCTACCGGCGCTGGCGCTCCGTGGAGGGGCTGGTCTGCGAGCTGCTGACGGATCTGAGCGGCAGCGTGCCGCTGCCGGACAACGGAAACCTCCCCGACGACCTGCGGGCACTGGCCCACTCGATAACCGCCTTCTACGGCGAGGGGCGGATAAGCCGGCTGATCGAGGCGGTGGTCTCCGCGGCGGCCCGCGACCCGCAGGCGGCCGCCGTGCTGCGGTCGTTCTTCGAGGAGCGGCTGCCGCTGGCGGGCCGGATGGTGGAGCGGGCCGTCGAACGCGGCGAACTCCCCCCGGAGACCGACCCGATAGAGGTGATGTCGGCGCTCGGCGCGCCCTTCTACTACCGGATCCTGATCGCGCGCCGCCCCGTGGACGCGGCACTGGCCGATTCCACCGCCACCGCCGTGTGGGCGGCGGCCCGCGCGGGCGCGTACGCGGGAACGGCGCACGGGCCGGTGGACGACGCCACCGGCCCGTGACCGAGGGCTACTTGGTGAGCCCCGCCATCCATGCCTCGACCTCGTCCGAACGCCGCGGCAGCCCGTCCGACATGTTCCGGTTGCCGTCCTCCGTCACGAGGATGTCGTCCTCGATCCGGACGCCGATCCCGCGGTACTCCTCAGGCACCGTCAGGTCGTCGGCCTGGAAGTACAGACCGGGCTCGACGGTCAGCACCATGCCGGGCTCCAGCGTCCCGTTGACGTACGCCTCGGTGCGGGCCGCGGCGCAGTCGTGGACGTCCAGGCCGAGCATGTGGCCGGTGCCGTGCAGGGTCCAGCGGCGCTGCAGGCCCAGCTCCAGCACCCGCTCGACGGGACCCTCGACCAGGCCCCACTCCACCAGCTTCTCGGTGAGTACCCGCTGCGCCGCGTCGTGGAAGTCCCGGTACGCGGCACCCGGCTTGACCGCCGCGATGCCCGCCTCCTGGGCCTCGTACACCGCGTCGTAGATCTTGCGCTGGAGGTCGGAGTAGCGGCCGTTGATCGGCAGGGTGCGGGTGACGTCCGCGGTGTAGAGGGTGGTGGTCTCCACGCCGGCGTCCAGCAGCAGCAGGTCGCCGGAGCGGACCTGGCCGTTGTTGCGCACCCAGTGCAGGGTGGTGGCGTGCGGGCCGGCGGCGCAGATCGAGCCGTAGCCGACGTCGTTGCCCTCGACGCGGGCGCGCAGGAAGAACGTGCCCTCGATGTAGCGCTCGGACGTCGCCTCGGCCTTGTCGAGGACCTTCACCACGTCCTCGAAGCCGCGCACCGTGGAGTCGACGGCCTTCTGCAGCTCGCCGATCTCGAACGCGTCCTTGACCGCGCGCGCCTCGGAGAGGAAGACCCGGAGCTCCTCGTCCCGCTCGGCGGTGACCTTGTCGGTCAGCGCGGCCTCGATGCCGGCGTCGTGGCCGCGCACCACGCGGACCGGGCCGGTGGCCTCCTTGAGGACGCCGGCCAGCTCGCGGACGTCCTTGCAGGGGACGCCGAGCAGCGCCGCGGACTCGGCCAGGCTGTGGCGGCGGCCCACCCAGAGCTCGCCCATGCCGTTCAGCCAGAACTCGCCGTTCTCGCGGTCGGAGCGGGGCAGCCGGTAGATCGTCTCGTCGTGGCCGTCCGCCGCGTCGGCACGGGGCTCCAGGACCAGCACGCTGTCGTCCGTCTGGTCGCCGGTCAGGTACACGTACTCCGTGGAGGCGCGGAAGGAGTACTCGGTGTCGTTGGAGCGGACCTTGAGGTTGCCCGCCGGGATCACCAGGCGCTCGCCGGGGAAGCGGGCCGAGAGCGCGGCGCGCCGCCGGGCGGCGTTCGGAGCCTGCTCGATCGGCTCCAGATCGCGCAGCTCGGTGTCGGCCCAGCCGCTCTTCATGTTCTCCGCGAGTTCATCCGAGACGCCCGGGTACAGGCCGTTCTTGCGCTGTTTGATCGGCTGCTCTTCCTCGGCCGGGGTCTCCGGCGTGAGCTCGTCGGTCACAATGCCTCCTTTTAAGAGTGAACCGCATTCCATCGTATGTGTGGATGGATTGCGGTCCAGAGGGAGGAAGGTGTGACCTCTCCGGCACTGTGGCCTTTGTGCTCACGGGCTCCACAGGCCCCAGGGGCCCCGGCGCCCCACTCCGGACGGTGTTCCTCCCGTCACTCCTCGAAGTACGCGGCCAGCAGTACCACGTCCTCCTCCGACGTCGGGTCGTCCAGTCCCTGCGGCAGCATCGTGCGCACGATGTGGTCGACCACGGCCTCCGGGTCACGGCGGGCCGCCCTGGGCACGCCCGCGGCGGCCGCGTGCAGCCGGGCAAAGGCGCGGTCCATCGGCTCGCCGGTGCGGTGCAGCAGCCCGTCGCTGTAGAGCAGCAGGGTCTCGCCGCCGGCCGGCTCGATCTCCACGCTGGGCGCCTCCCAGCAGGCCAGCATGCCCAGCGGCGCGGACAGCGAGGTCTCCACGAACTCGGTCCGCCGGTCGCCGAGGACGAGCGGCGGGCAGTGACCGGCCCCGGCGAGCACCAGCTTGCGCGGCAGGGCGGCACCGCCCCAGCCCCCACCCGGCGCGCCCTCCGTACCGGGCGGCGGCTCGGTGAAGGCGAACAGTGCGGTGGCGCTGCGGGCCGGCTCGGTCAGCCGCAGCAGCAGCTCCAGATCCGACAGCACCGCGACCGGGTCCTCGCCCTCCATGACCGCGTACGCGCGCAGCGAGGCCCGCAGCCGCCCCATGGCGGCCACCGCGCTCGGCCCGGAGCCGGTCACCGAACCGACGGCCAGCCCCAGCGCGCCGTCGGGCAGCGGCAGGGCGTCGTACCAGTCGCCGCCGCCGCGCGGGCCGGTGCTGTGCCGCACCGCCAGGCGTACGCCGGACACCCGCGGCAGCCGGTGCGGCAGCAGCTCCTCGCGCAGCGTCTCGGTGGCCTGCCGGCTGCGGTGCAGTTCGAGCAGGCGGGCGAGGTGCTCGGCGGCGTGCGCGCGGTAGAGGCCGACGAGGTGGCGCTGGCGCTCGGTGGGTTCGGCCGGTTCGTCGTAGAGCCAGACCGCGGCGCCGGTCCGGCCGATGGGTGCCGCGGTGAGCGGCACGGCGTAGCTGGCCGCGTAGCCGAGGCGGGCCGCGACCTCGCGCAGGCGGGGGTCCAGGTCCTTCTCGCCGGGGATGTCGGGCTCGGCGATGTCGGGGGTGTCGTCCCCGGCGGCGCCCGGCTCCGGCAGGCCGTCCAGTATCCGCGCGTACGACAGGGCGCGGCGCGGGATGGTCTCGATGTGCCCGATCTCCGCGTGGCCGAGCCCGAGGCCGACGGTGGTCTCCGGGCCCAGGCCGTCGGCCGGTGCGACGACGACCATGCCGCGGCGCGCGCCGACCAGCAGGGCGCCGGCGCGCAGCAGCTCATGCAGGGCGTCCTGCAGGGTGCGGGTGCGGATGAGCTGCTCGGTGAGGTCGTGCAGCGTGCTGAGGTCGGAGATCCAGCCGGCCAGCCGGTCCTGGACAGCGGCGAGTTGGTCGACCGCGGCGGCGTCGGGCGAAAGGGCGCCGGCGGGGCCGGGAGCGGCGTCCGCAGGGGAGGCGGACGGGGCGTCGGCGGAAGGGTCCGCGGGGGCCGGCGCCACGTGTGGGCCGGCAGTGTGCGCTGGCGCGGGAAGAGCTGGTTCGATTCCAGCCACTTTCGGAACGTGCCGGGCGGTCATGGCTGGCGGCTATCGTCGCGCCAGGCATCAGCCCAGGTCAGAAAGGAGTTTGGTAGGGAGTGTGACATTTCGTTGAGTGATGTTGTGCGGTACGTTTGGCCGCTCAATTTCCTCAATAGCATCGCAAACCCCCATGTCATGCTGCTCCGCTATCAATGCCTCCACATGTACACGCACCGGTGATGCGATGTCCAGCATTGTCCCCATGGGGTTTGTGGTGTCAACGAGGTCTGTAGATTGGCCTGAAAACAGCCCCCCGAGCGTCAATTTGAGGTCGACTGGCGGCGATCGACAGCGCGTCATCACCACAGTGGCGGGTACGTAATCGGAAAGGTGCGGGGCCAGTTGGGGCCGCACCGGAACTCTCCGGCGGGCACCGGCGTCTCATACGACGAAAACCGCGACGGACCCCCAAGTGGCGGGGACTGCACCACGGAAGCGCAAGCGCCATGCGCGCGCCACCCCCCGCCATGTTCCACGCTCGGCGTACGGCGTGATGCGCTGCCTTGTACACGCGGTGACCAGAGATCCACGTGGCGTGATCGAAGCACGACCGATCCCGGTCGCCCGAGCGCGCCGCACCACACGCCACACCCCGGCACGAAGCGGCGCGGCGCGAACGACGGTGGACCGCAAGCAGTGCCCTGTAGTGCGATGGACGAAGCCCTCGGCGTTTACGGAAAGGAACGAGCGCTCATGCGCGAGATCCTCGGAAGGCGACGCAAGCTCCTGTTCCGGCGCGGCGGAAGGTCGGCGCTGCTCGGTGCGGCGCTCCGCTGCGCCACCGAGTGGCAGTGGCCCGTCCTCCCCGGTGTGGGTCTGCGGACCGCCGGCCGGCAGCCGGCCGGCGCCCGGCTCGGCCTCGGCGAACGGCCCGCCCCCCGGTGCAGTTGTCCCGACCCCGATTGTGTGGTGCCCGGCGCGCACCCCTTCGACCCGGGTGTGCTGGCGGCCACCACCGATGCCCGGATGGTCCGTTGGTGGTGGACCAATCGCCCGGACGCCCCGGTCGTGCTGGCCACCGGCGGCCGCGCGCCCTGCGCGGTGAGCCTGCCCGCCGTCGCCGGCGCCCGCGCCCTGGCGGCGCTGGACCACCTCGGTGTCCGCCTCGGCCCGGTGGTGGCCACCCCCACCCGCTGGTCCCTGCTCGTATCCCCTTACGGGCTACCGGAGTTGGGCGAGCTGCTGCACTCGCAGGACTGGGTGCCCAGCTCCCTGCGCTTCCACGGCGAGGGCGGCTACCTCGTCCTGCCGCCGTCCCAGATCGGTGCCGGCCGGGTGCGCTGGGAGCGGCCGCCGGCCTCCGGTCCGGGCGCGCCCTGGCTGCCGAAGGTGGCCACGATCGTCGACGCCCTGGTGACGGCCAGCACCAGCACTCCGGACGGTGGCAGCAAGCTCGCCTACTGAGTTCACCCGTCCGGGTGTGAGCGGCCCGGTCCACTACGGGAAACGGGTGTCCGGGCGGCCGGCGGCCCCCGCGTCGGCAGATAGGTTCGGCCCACCGTCAAGCCGCCGTCGGCGGCATCTCAATCGCAGGTGGGGCTCGTGCAGCGCGCGCAAAAACTCCGCATGACCGGGCTCGCCGCCGTGGCCGTGCTCGCCGTCGCCGTTCCGCTGGGCGCCGCGATGGCCGGCCCGGCACGGACGCCGGCGCCGCCCACCGCGGCCCCCGGTACCGCGTACGGAGTGCCGGACGGCGCGCGGGGCACGTCCGAAAACCGCCGCTCCAGCGGCCGGGGCGGCACCGTCCGGGCCGGCCACTTCGCCGGCTCGCCCGCCGGGGCCGGCCTGCCGTCCCCCTCCGGGCGCACCACCCGCTGCGGCCCCGAACTGGGCTCCGCGCGGGGTGTCGAGGCCCAGACCTGTGTGCTCGTCGAGCGCGGGCGGACCTGGGCGCGGACGTACTACCGCAACCTCACCGGCACGCCGCTGCGCGCCGTACTGACCCTGCTGCGGCCGGGCGGCACGAGCGTCCAGGTGAACTGTGAGGTGGCGGCGGCCGACGTACCGGGCGTGTGCGAGACGCCGACCGGGCGGACGGCGCGCGGCGGGAGGGCGGCGTACGGTGCGGTGGCGGAGATCGCCGATGCGGCGGGGGAGCGGCTGCTGCTGCGTGCCGGCAGCAACTCGGCGCCGGGCGCCAGTGGTTCGGACCGCTGACGGTGCGCGGGGCCGGGCCTCGCGGGGCCTACCGGAGTATCCGGTTCCGGGCATGGAAGCGCCCGGTCGCTGGCGACGGGGGATGCACCAGCGACCGGGCTTCTAGAACCGTAACAAGAGATCTGCTGTGAGCAAATTCGATCGTGGATTTCCGGACGCCCGTTTACCGGCAGGTGCGCACGTGTGACCGGTGTCACGCGAGCGCCGCCGAGGCGTACGGGGCGGCCCGCGCGGCCGCCGTCCTCGTCAGCTCAGGGTGATCTGACGGTTGGTGAGCCCGCCGCGGGCCCGGCGCTCCTCGGGGGTCAGCGGGGTGGTGGCGGCCAGGGCCTCGGCCAGCCGCTCGGCGAACGCCGCGGCCGGCTTGGCGACGTCCTCGGCCCCCATCGACGAGGGCAGGTCCCAGACCGGAACGACCAATCCGTGGGCGCGGAACGAGCCCACCAGACGGGTGTCTTCGCCGAGCGAGGAGGTGCCCGCCGCGTGCAGCCGGGCGAGCGCGTCCAGCAGCTTCTCCTCGGGGTGGGCGGTCACCCAGCGCAGGTGGTTCTTCTCCGGGGCCTCGCACCAGTAGGCGCCCTCCAGACCGGGGATCCGCGCGGTGGGGACGGCGGCCGCGTTGGCCCGCTCCAGGGAAGCGGCGACCTCACCGGTGGCGTTCTCGGCGTTCTCCACCCAGAACTCGAATCCGGTGTGCACGGTCGGCTCGAAAGGGGCGTCCGTGTCGAGCAGGTCCTGCAGCCGGGGGCCGTCGGCGGCGGGCCGCTCGGCGGCGACCGGGTTGCCCGGTTCCGTGGCCAGGGCGCGCTGCAGGGTGTCGGCGAGGTCGCGGCTGAGGTCGCCGGTGGCGGTGTCGTTCTGCAGGCCGAGCAGCACCGCGCCGTTCTCGCGGCGCAGCGCGGGCCACGCCATCGGGAGGACGGTCGCGAGCGTCACGGACGGCACGCCCTCGGGCAGCCCGCCCTTGAGGGTCAACTCGGCGGTGGCCGCCGGAACCAGCTCCCGCAGCGCCACCCAGTCGCACTCACCGGGCAGTCCCTCGAAGGGGCGCTGCACCAGCTCGGTGGCGGCGTGCGCCGCGCGCCGCCCGTGACACGCCTTGTACCGGCGGCCCGACCCGCAAGGGCAGGGCTCACGAGCGCCGACGACCGGCACCTCACCGCCCGTGAACTGCGGTGCTGCGGACTGGGGCTGGGGGCGGCGCTTCTTGGCCATAACGGCGGTGTCTCCTGGTCGATCCTCGGCGTACGGACGCGTTTCGGCGCGAGCCTAGAGGATCGCGTACGAGGCCGTGTCCGCCTGTGGATACCGCCGTGTCCCGCGCCGCCCCGCCCGCGCGCCGGGCCAACCCGCCCCGGACGGGCGGTGCCCGCGCGCCACGGGCCGCTTCCGGGTGTGCGCGCTAGGCCAGGTCCTCGAGGTCCGCGAAGGCCGGCCCCAGCGGCCATCCGCCGGGCGCGAGCGAGGCCGGTAGGTCCGGCTTCAGGTCCACGCGCGTAGCGAAGGCGCCCTGCAGGGAGAGGACCGCCCAGACCGTCACCTCGCCGGCGACGGTGTCACGCACGCCCCAGTCCTTGGCGAGCGACCGGATGATCGCCAGTCCGCGGCCGCCGTGGGCGGTGACCGACGGAGTGGCCGGAAGGGGCCGGGTCGGGCCACCGCCGTCCGTGACCGCGACGGTCAGCCGTCCCTGTGCGTCGATGCGCCAGGACGCCCGGACGGATGCCGGTCCGGCCTCGCACGACGGGTCCTTCGACGCGGCGCGCGCGGAACCGTACGACCCGTTGTCGTATATCGGACGCGCATGCCGACAGGAATTGCTCAACAGCTCCGAAAGGATAAGAACCGCGTCATCGACGACGCTGTCCTGAACTCCACTTGCCAACAGCTCTTCTCGCATGCGTCGCCTGGCCATGCCCACACCCGCTGGGCCATGAGGTACGGCCATGATCGACGACGTCGGCACCTCTTGTGCCACCACCAACGCCACCCCCGAGACCTCCTTTGCCCCACGCCACGGGATGAATGCCCCAATGGACTGGACCGGAAACCGGCCAAGCAGCACTCAGTGACGCATTGAACACGATCGAATACGAGCCGAATGCGCCGGTGCACACCCTGTGATGGGCTTTAGCCAAGGCCCAGTTGCATTCGCACCTGTTTCGGGCGATTTGTAATAACCGCATCCACGCCCAATTCCTGGCACAGCTCGACATCGGCGGCGTCATTGACCGTCCAGACGTGGACCTGGTGGCCCGCGCGGTGGGCCTTGGCGACGTAATCGGGGTGCGAGCGGAGGATCCGTATACCGGGGCCCGCGATACCGACACCGTCCGGCAGCCGGCCGTCGCGGTACCGGGGGGTGAGGAACTGCATGAGGTAGACGACCGGGATGCCGGGCGCCGCGGTCCGGATCCGGTGCAGCGAGCGCGCCGAGAAGCTCATGACCCGGACCGGCGAGATCTGGTCGGCGTGCACGGCCGGTTCCGTGTGCCCGAACCGGCCCAGCAGTTCGACCAGCCGCTCCTCCACCTGTCCGGCCCAGCGCGTCGGATGCTTGGTCTCGATGGCCAGCTCGACCCGCCGGTCGGCGTCCGCGACCAGCTCCAGCAGCCGCTCCAGCGTCAGGACGGACGTCCGCTCCGGGTCCTCGTGCTGCCGGTCCGGAGCCTCGTCCCCGTAGGCCGCCTCGTCCTTCCACGAGCCGAAGTCGAGCGTGGCGAGATCGGCGAGCTCAAGGGCGGAGACCGCACCGCGCCCGTTGGAGGTGCGGTTCACCCGCCGGTCGTGGACGCACACCAGATGGCCGTCCGCGGTCAGCCGGACATCGCACTCCAGCGCGTCCGCACCGTCCTCGATCGCTCTGCGATAAGCGGCCAGGGTGTGTTCCGGGGCCTCCTCGGAAGCGCCTCGGTGGGCCACGACGGAAATGGCGGGACGGCCCGGACGGGCGTCCTGGGCGGGGCGTGCATAGGTCACCGCGTTATCGTGCCATCCACCGCCGCCGCGCCGCCGGTGTGTATCCCGCGCTCCCAACGGGGAACGCGCCGGACGCCGGGCGGGCGACGTACCGGAAGCGGAACCGGAGACCCCGGACGCGAAAGGACGGATGCACCGGATGCGGAACAAGGGATGCGCCGGAATTGTCCGGGATAAAGGATGAGGGCACAGTCACAGCCTCGGCTTACGGCGCTCTGACGCGTGGTGGGAAAGGCTTGGGACGGAGACTCGCCCGTGTACGGGCCGGCGGATCGCCGGCCGGCACGCGGGCCGGGTCTCGCAGACCGCCGGCCCGGCCCGGACCGGCGGACCGGGACTCGCCCGAATCGCCCGGATCCTGAATCCTGGGTTTCGGGGTAGGGGCCGGTGAAGCCCGCGGCGAGGCGCCGCGGGCCCCGCACGACCCGTACCGCCCGCAAGACCCGTACGAGCCATCGGACCCGTACGGACCGTAAGGCCCGCGTGAAGCTGAGGAGAGAGCTGTGAGCACCGAGAACGAGGGAGCCGCCGTCCCGTCGGAGGCCGAGCCGCCGACCGGGCCGAAGCCGGACAGCGCCCCCGCGTCCGCCTCCGGCGCCCAGGCTCCGCACACCCCGCCCGCGCCCGGCATGCCGCCGGCGGCGCCCCCGCCGCCGGACTTCGCCCCGTCGGCCGCCGCGCCGCACGGCGGGCAGCCCGGCGCCATGCCGCCGGCCGCCGGGTACCCGCAGCAGCCCGGCCACCCGGCCGACGGCCCGGCCCCCGTGCCCGGCGCCGAGCAGACCGCCCGGATCCCGGCGTACACCGCAGCCGGCCACGGTTCCACCCCCGGCGGCTGGGGCCAGCCCCCGTACGGCGGTGGCGGCAACCCTTGGGCGGCGCCCGACCCGTCCGCCCCCAAGCGGCGCAACGGCGGGCTGATCGCCGCGGTCCTGGTGGCCGCGCTGGTCGCCGGCGGGGTCGGCGGCGGCATCGGCTTCTGGGCCGCGGGCCGCGACGACAGCGCCTCGACGACGGTCTCCGCGACCGGCGATGCCGGTGCGCTCAACCGCAAGCCCACCTCGGTCTCGGGGATAGCGCAGAAGGCGCTGCCCAGCGTCGTCACCATCGAGGCGCAGGGCGCCACCGGTGAGGGCGGCACGGGCACCGGCTTCATCTACGACAAACAGGGCCACATCCTCACCAACAACCACGTCGTCGCCAGCGCGGCCGACGGGGGCAAGCTCACCGCGACGTTCTCCAACGGCAAGAAGTACGACGCCGAGGTCGTCGGCCACGCCCAGGGCTACGACGTCGCCGTGATCAAGCTCAAGAACGCCTCCGGCGCCACCCTCAACCCCCTCCCGCTGGGGAAGTCCTCCAACGTCCAGGTCGGCGACGCCACGATCGCGATCGGCGCGCCCTTCGGCCTCTCCGGCACGGTCACCACCGGCATCATCAGCGCCAAGGACCGCCCGGTGGCCTCCAGCGACGGCGGCGGCAGCAGCGCCTCGTACATGAGCGCCCTGCAGACGGACGCGTCGATAAACCCCGGTAACTCCGGCGGCCCGCTGATGGACGCCGGCGGCAACGTCATCGGCATCAACTCCGCCATCCAGTCGGCCGGCAACGGCGGCGGCCTGGGCGGCGAGTCCGGCCAGTCCGGCAGCATCGGCCTGGGCTTCGCCATCCCCATCGACCAGGCCAAGCGGGTGGCCCAGGACCTGATCAAGACCGGCAAGCCGGTCTACCCGCAGATCGGCGTCCAGGTCGGCATGCGGGAGTCCGGCGACGGCGCCACCATCGCCCAGAGCGGCAACAACGGCTCCGAAGCGGTCACCCCGAACGGCCCGGCCGACAAGGCGGGCCTCAAGCCCGGCGACACCATCACCAAGCTCGACAACACCGTCATCGACAGCGGCCCCACCCTGATCAGCGAGATCTGGCAGCACAAGCCCGGCGACGAGGTCACCCTGACCTACAAGCGCGGCGGCAAGGAGCACACCGCCAAAGTCACCCTGGGCCAGCGCACGGGCGACAAGTGACGCGCTAGTCTGATCCCGCGACACCCGCGCCCACCGCGCCGGTGCCGCGGGGAGGCTTGCCCGAGCGGCCTAAGGGAACAGTCTTGAAAACTGTCGTGGCGGCAACGTCACCGTGGGTTCAAATCCCACAGCCTCCGCGGACATACGGCCCCTGACCTGGGAACTCCCGGTCGGGGGCCGCTTCTTTCCTTCTGTCTGCGCCGCTCCCGTGCCGTGAGGTAGTGGCTGGGTTCAGGCGCGGAGAGTGGTCATGCCTGCTTGCCCCGCCTTGGCGTCGTTGTCGCCTACGGCGAGCGCGATCTCAGCGCCGTCGGGCAGCGAAAACTTCCAGGACTGAGCGCCGCCAGCAGCGACCCACTTGTTCAATGCGGTGTGGATTTTCCCGGAGCTGTTCTTCCAGGACAGTACGGAGTTCACCTTGAAGTCCACTTCGTTCCGGACCAGAAGCTTCTCGCTCTTGGCGTCAAACTCCGCCCGGGCTCGAAAGGGAATTGCCGAATTCCCGCATGACCTGAACGAAGCCTGAGGCACCGCGAAGCGAGCGTGTGGAGCCGGGGTGGAGAGAGGCTCTGGGGCTGCACTCCGGTGAGCGGAGTGCAGCACACGGCGAGAGAGGCCGGTCACGCGATGGCGGTAGCCCACTCACCACAGCGCAAGGTCTGGCCGAACTCCGCGCAGGCCCGGAAGGTGACCTTTGTGCCCTCCGGGTAGGAGCTGTCGATGGTCTTGCTCTGGTTGGCCCAACCGCCTCGGTAATAGTTGGTCCAGCTGTAAGGCGACTTGGTCTGCACGGCTACGGCGTGACCGTCCTCGCATTTGTCGGAGATCGTCCAGATCTCGCCATCGCTCTTGAAGGAGACTTCGGCCCGGAGGCAGGTTTTGTCGAAATAAGACGCGACGTAGGTGTCCCCCGCGGCCGTCGCCTGACCGATCCCGCCGATGGTGGCGGCCACCGCCATACCGGCGGCCAGTACTCCTCTGAATCGCTTGCGCACGCTTGAGCCCCCCCATTAGTCGCACTGCTCCGGTGACATGTGTCACTCGGATATAAGGGGACTCTACAACGGCCCGGAGTTTGGACTTCACTGCATGGACGGGCAGATGGTCAACCGATGCCTGCAATAAGAAGTTTGCGGTCGAATTGGCTGGTTGCGGGATGCGCAGTTTGCTGCCGGCATCCCTGGATGGTTGTTGGACAATTGAGTTCACCGACTCCGGTGCGGAACCGGCACGCATGTGAACGGGCTTCACCGGCCGTCGGGAGGTGGGCGCCGCACGTGCTCGCCGCGTTCACATGGGCCGCCCAGTCCCGGCGAGACAGCGGTGCCGCACCGCGCGATCCTGGGATTGTGGACGGTTGACCAGCCGGAGAAGGTGTTCGGTGTGATGTGGTACGGCGGCTGGGGCTCGGGTGGATGGGTCCTCATGGCCGTGATCATGATTCTGTTCTGGGGACTGTTGATCGCCGGAATCATCGCCCTCACCCACTACCTCACCGGCGCCGGCCGCAGCAGGCAGAGCGGCCCGACCGCGTCCGGCGAGAGCGGATGGAGTGCCGGGCGGGCGGAGGGTCTGCTCGCGGAACGATTCGCACGCGGGGAGATCGACGAGGACGAGTACAAACGTCGTCTCACGGTGCTACGGGAGCATCGGTGACCACGCCACGTCGCCGGACCCTGTGGCTGGTCATCGCCGGGGCAGCCGCAGCCGTGGTGCTGGGCATCGCCTCGACCGTCCTGCTCGCCACCATCGGCCCCCACCGCGCCCCAGGTCCCCCGGGGCGGACGGTCCCGGCCGCACGCTGCGCGGCGCCCGCTCTACCGGGCCGCACCGTGGACGTGACCGCGGCCGACACGGCTCCGGGCACGATGAGTCACGCTCCTGGTCGCCACCCCAGGGCCATGCTGCGGCTGACCGTTCACCCGGCCACGGTCCCGGCCGGGACCGTCTCGCTGCGGGTGCGGAACGACGGTGCCCTCACCCACGAAGTCCTGGTGCTCCCGCTGGCGGCGGGCCGGTCCGTGGGAGACAGGCCCACCGGGCCGGACGGACGGATCAGCGAGACGGGCAGCCTGGGCGAAGCCTCTCGCAGCTGCCACGCGGGCAGCGGCAACGGCATCACCCCGGGCACGACGGGCTGGGTCACGCTCACGCTGCACCCGGGGCGCTACGAACTCGTCTGCAACTTCCCCGGCCACTACGCCGCCGGCATGCACGTCGAACTCGACGTCACGGGCCGATAATTCGAAACGGCGGAAGCGGGCTTACCTACTTACTTGGTCTTGGTTGGGGGAGCAGCCCTGTTGTGCCTGCGGGCGCGTCAGTAGCGCAGTACGCCTGCGATGCGGCCCTGGTCGGTGAGGGTGCCGTCGGGTACGAAGCGGACCTCGGTGCCGGCTTCCAGAGCCTGCTCGACGATCTCGTCGATCATGTCATCGCGTGCTCCGGACCGGGCGGCGTCCGTGGGCTCCAGGTGACCGCCCTCCTCGCGTACGACGGTCTGGTAGTGGTCCTCCACGGCGAGCAGCCGCACCCGCGCCTCCTTCACGGCCTGCCAGACCTCGTCGATGCCGCCCGCGAACTCGTGCCGCCCGTGGGCGATGTCCAGCTCGGCGACGACCGTGGACGTCGCCGCGGACTCGCGCGCGGTGCGCAGGGGATCGACGGCCTCCCGCACGGCGACGGCCGGTCCGTCGGCGAGACCGCCGCGCTCGACGATCATGGTGTCCGGGCCGAGGGGCCCGAGGTCCTCCAGGAGGGCCAGGGCGGCGGACGACCCGATCACGTAGAGGGGGCGGGGTTCGGCGGCGAGGACGGCCCGCAGCCTCTGGTACGCCTCGCGCAGGAAGTGTCGGGTGGCCTCGTCCTGGAAGGTGCTGGGCAGGTCGCCGACCTGTTCCTTTCGCTCTGCGTCCGGATCCACCAGGCTCCGGGTGAGCGGGAAGCCGTCACGGGTGTGCTCGGCGGCGCGCTGCGGCTCGCCGTTCCACAGCGAGACCCGGTCGGCGGCCACCGCCAGTGCCCAATAGGGCTGCTCAGCGGCCTGGGCCGCGACGAGGTTCTGCGTGAGGTAGGTGTCGGCGAGGACCACGCGCTCCGGCACGGTGCGGGCCACCGACCACACCTGGTGTTCGCCCTGCGCCGCGTAGATGATGAGCCCGTCCTCGGCGTGGACGAGATCGACCTCCGCCACGGCCCGGCGCAATTGGTCGAGGACCTTGAGGCGCCCCTCGCGGGACACGTTGGGATCGCGCTGGACGGCCTTCTCCGCTTCGGCGACCAGGTTGCGCAGGCGTACCGGGTCCTGGGCGTTCTCCGGTTCGCGGCGGTGCGTCGGCATCACGAGGGAGACGGCAGGGTACGGGCGGGGCCGGCGCAGCTCGGCGAGCACGTCACTGCTGAGCACGGGGTCCATGGGGGTGCCTTCCTGCTGGTTCGGCCAGATGCCGGGGCGGGGCTCCGGGAGGCGGCACGGCGGCCGTCGCGGCCGTCCGCGGGGCGATCTCCGGGGTCCGGCGAGCTGCTCTGTCAGAGCTTCCCCGCTTCCCCCCCCTTTCGTGCCCCGTAAAGCAATATCTTGTCCCGATGTGGCGGTACTCGCGAGTCGGTGCGTTCTTGATCTTTCGGGGACGAATCGTGGTGGGGGAGGTGGGTCGGCCGGCCTTGCGGAGAGCCTGCGCGGGGGCGCGCGTGCCGTGGTGCGCCGCTGTGCCGCATTAGCCGTCTGTTAGCAGGACGCCAACTCGATCTTCGAGGCTGATGGTCGTCCGAGAGCGAGACGAGCGAACGCAGCAACGGGAGAAACACGATGAACACCGCCACCGCCACCACCGCCACCCGCCGCTTCCGCGGCCGCGCCGGCCGCCGCCTCGCCGCCGCCGTCGTCGCCGCCGCGGCGCTGGGCCTGGGGACCACGGCTTGCGGGCAGGGCGACGGGACGGCGGGCGCCGCCGGCTCCGCGGGCTCCTCGGCCGCGTCCGACGCGCAGCACCCCTCGGCACCGACCGGGCCCACGGGTGGCTCCGCCCCGGACGACTCCGGCACGCAGGGCCGGAACGGCGGCCAGTCCGCCAAGGCGCCGTCCGCCGGCGGCGGTTCGGGCACCGGCGCAGGCTCCGGCAGGGCCGGCGGTGGGTCCGCCTCCGCCGGGGGCGGCGTCGCTCACGCGGGTGCCCACCGCACGCTCGTCGGCACGCTGGAGTACCTCGCGCCCGGCAAGCTGATCGTCAAGCCCCAGGGCGGCGGCACGGACCAGGCATTCCTGGTCGCCAACGCCACGCGGATCCTCGGCGCAGCCGCGATCTGCTCCGACACCGACGGCCGCGTGACCATCGGCAAGGACGGTTACGGCACCTCGAAGTGCACCGTGGACCAGTTGGAGACGGCCGCGAAGACCAGCAGCGTGACCGTCCGCGTCACCATGGACCGCAAGTCCGGTGCTGCCGAGACGGTCGAGGAGAAGTACCACCCGTAAGTCCCCGCACCGACGTGGTGGCCCCGCACCGACACGGTGGTGGCCGGCCGACCTCCGGGCCGGCAGTAGCGGTGCCGGCAACGCCGCCCGTGGAGGCGGGGCTTGAGCCTCCCGTTGGAGGAGGGCTTACGGTCCCGGGGCATGAAGATTGTTGTGCATGACACGGCGTCCGCCATGGTCGACCTCCTGCAGCGTCCGTTGCCGGAGCGGCCCGGTGCCCTGCGGGAGATGCTCGGGCCGCTGCAGGGCGTGCTGGCGGCCGTGATGGGTGAGGTCGATCTGGTGCAGATGCACCGGATGGGGAGTGGATTCCCGCTGGACCGGGAGGACCCGCGGTATCTGGCCGCGGTGCGGCGGATGCGGGACGCGGGGGTGTGGGAACGGATCGAGGAGTGCCTCGCCGGGGCGTGGGAGCGGATCAGCGGAGCGGTGCCCGGGATCAAGCATGCCGAGACCGTGCACGTCGTGGTGGTGCTCGGTGATCCCGATGATGACCACCTGACGCGGCGCAGCGCCGGCTATCTCGGGGTGGGCGGTATTCCGGGGGCGATCCAGTTGGTCATGTGGCCCACGGAGACGAGCCTGAAGAAGATCGGCTACGGCGCCGCGCACGAGCTTCATCACAATGTGCGCTACGCGAACGTCGCCTGGGACCCGGCGGCCGTCACGGTGGGGGAACAGGTCGTCGCCGAGGGGCTGGCCGAGGTGTTCGTGCGGGAACTGGCCGGCGAGCAGGCCATGGGGCCGTGGTCGACGGCGCTGAGCGGCGCCGGGCTGGACAGCGCCTACGACAAGATCACCGCCGGTATCGACGTGGCGGGGATGCGGAACCTGACCGCGTACGTGCTGGGCGACGCCACCGCGGAGCGTATGGGGCAGCGGCCCGTGGGGCTCCCGGACTTCGCCGGCTACGCGGCCGGGGTGCGGATCGTGGACGCGCATCGTGCGGCGTCCGGGCTGACCGCCGCGCAGAGCACCGCCCTGCCGGCGCGCGAAATCCTGCTCAATGCGGGTGTGCCGACGGGCGTGTGACCGACCGTCCCGCGGAGGGGCGCGGGGGGTCCACCCAGCCCTTCTTCGGCCGTGGTTCGTTCAATTATTTCGTGGTGCATTTTTGGCGGGGGCGGGAATTTTGGTTGACGCCGGGTTTCAGTGACCGGTCAACCAATAATGCGGGTTTCAGTGACCGGTCAACTAATTGGGGGTGCGGTGGGTGTGGAGCGGGTCTAGAATATGCCCAGCGCATTCCACGGATGTCATTAATTCGATCATTTGCGAGAACGTGCGAAGGTGGGTAAAGCCTTCTAGCGTGAGTGGCATGAGCACTCAACAGACAACACAGGACAAGATTTATACCGTTGTGGAAGGCGACACGCTCGGCGCCATCGCCGCCCGCTTCCACACCACTGTGAAGCAGCTTCAGATCTGGAACAACATTCCGGACCCGAACATCATCCGGGTCGGCCAGCGGCTCATCGTCGGGCGGGCGTCGGCTCCCCAGCCCGGCCCCGGGGAGCCGGACCTCGTGCCGTTCCCCGGTGCACAGTTCTTCAAGGCCCTGCCGCCCCCCGAAAGCCCCATCATCCTGCACATGGGGCTGCGGCTCGTCGACGAGGGCTGCGGCGACGCCTACGGGTTCAGCGGACCCGGGCCCAGGTGGAACGAGAAGCACCGGCAGGCGTACGCCTGCTTCCAGCGGCAGCTGGGGTTCACCGGGGCGGACGCGGACGGTTGGCCGGGGCAGACGTCCTGGAACCGGCTCCGGGTTCCGGCACCTTCACCCGAGGAATGGGGATCTGACTGACCGCACGGAAATCTGCGAGTTCCCCGCCACGCACTGCCAGGGCGTGGCGGGGCTGTCATGCGGGGGCGGCGGTATCGTCGGAGGGGGGAGGGGGATGTGGTGCGGCACTGAAAATGAAAGGGAGCGGGCGGAATGGGGAAAGGGCGAAGGCGGGGGGAATTTCATGGACGGGGGAGTTCGGCGGGGGTGGTGATACGCCGCGCCGAGGAACGTGATGCTGCGCGGTTGACCCGCTTGGTGCGCAGCTCGGGTGCGTACGAGGGGCGATATGCGGCGATGGTTTCCGGGTATCGAGTGGGGCCGGACTATATCGAGGCGCACCGGGTTTTTGTTGCGGTGGAGACGGATTCCTCGAATGCTGAATCCGCTGGTGCTGAATTCCGTACGGGGCGGGTGCTCGGGTTTTATTCCTTGATTGCCGATCCGGCCGAGCTGGATTTGATGTTTGTTGCGGACGAGGCGCAGGGGCGCGGCATCGGGCGCCGGCTGGTCGAGCACATGCGGGGTGAGGCGCGGCGTATCGGGGTGGAAAGCGTGCGCGTGGTCTCGCATCCGCCGGCCGAGGGGTTCTACCGCAGCATGGGCGCCCGGCCGAGCGGAACGGTGCCGGCGAATCCCCCGGCCGTGATGTGGGACCGGCCGGAGTTCACCTTCCCGGTGGGCGAGCCGGGTGAGGTAATTCCCTGGCAGGGCGGGTCGGGGCCGGTGAGTGTGGGGGCATGACGCGATCTTTCGAGGAACTGGTGGCCGAGGCCGAGGCCGTATCGGTCGAGGGGTGGGACTTCTCGTGGCTGGCGGGGCGGGCCACCGAGCAGCGGCCCTCGTGGGGCTATCAGCGGGTGATGAGTGAGCGCCTGGCGCGGGCGTCGGCGGCGCTGGACATCCAGACGGGTGGTGGTGAGGTGCTCGCCGGTGCGGCGAAGCTGCCGCCGCTGATGGTCGCCACGGAGTCCTGGCCGCCAAATGTCGCCAAGGCCACGGCGCTGCTGCACCCGCGCGGCGCGGTGGTGGTGGCCGATGCGGACGAGCCGCCGCTGCCGTTCGGTGCGGCGGCCTTCGACCTGGTGACGAGCCGCCACCCGGTGACCGTGTGGTGGGAGGAGATCGCCAGGGTGCTGCGGCCGGGCGGCACGTATCTGTCCCAACAGGTGGGCCCGGCGAGCGTGTTCGAGCTGGTGGAGTACTTTCTGGGGCCGCAGCCGGAGCACGTGCGGCGGGCCCGTCACCCGGAGGATGCGCGGCGGGCCGCGGAGGAGGCCGGGCTGGAGGTCGTCGACCTGCGCTTCGAGTCGCTGCGGACCGAGTTCTTCGACATCGGGGCGGTCGTCTACTTCCTGCGGAAGGTGGTGTGGATGGTGCCCGGTTTCACCGTTGAGCAGTACCGGGACCGGCTGCGGGAGCTGGACGCGGCGATCCGCGAGCGGGGGCCTTTCGTGGCGCACACGACGCGTTTCCTGATCGAGGCACGTAAGGGTGAGTCCCGTAAGGGTGAGCCGTCGGGGCGAGTCCCGTAAGGGCGAGTGAGGGGGCGGTGGGGCCGGTGGGGGTCTCGGGCACGGTCGTCCGGGGCCGTACCGGGCGGTGAGGTGGTCGGGGATGCGTCAGCGGTGGGCTGCTGAGGCGATGGTGGCGCGGGCCTCCTGTTCCGAGAGGCCGGTGTGGCAAGCGGCCTCCGTGAGGCGCTCGGTGAGTTCCCGGCCGAGCCCGGATTCGTACGCGCGGCAGGCGGCCCAGAAGAGGCGGGCGTTGCGCTGACCGTCCGGAGCGGTGCGGACAAAGCGTACGAGGGCGGCGGCGGGCTGGGGCGGGGCGCCGGGCGCGGGATCGCGGTGGGCGGTCGGGGGCGGGGCCGCGAGCAGGTGGAGCAGGGCGGCCGGGGCCGGCGCGGGGTGCGAGGCGCAGCCCGGGGCCAGGACGTACCGGCCGTGGGTGGTGAGCGAGCCGGGGCCGACCAGGTAGCCACCCGCCCCGCGTACGTCGATGCCGGGCGCGAGCCGGCCGGCCGAATTGGGGACGGGCGGGGCCGGGGGGCCGGTGAGCCAGAGGTGGCAGCCGCCGCTCGGGGTGCGGACGACGACCGTCTGCGGGATCGGGAAGCCGTGCTCCTCGGCGAGGAAGCGCAGGGCGATGACGCCGTCGGCGCCGTTCTTGGTGTCGAGGTCGAGGCCGATGAGGTGGTGCGGGGCCCGTCCGCAGGCGATGCCGTAGCCCGTCGCCCAGGGGGCGGTGGCGAACAGCCGGCGGACCGTGAGCGGGTCGGTGCTCGCGTCGTGCACGCCGTGTCCGGGGCGCCCGCAGCCGCCGCGGCAGGGCGGGACCTCGGGGTGGCCGCGGTGCGGGGAACGGATGGCGGGGAGCTTGCCGCGGGTCAGCGGGATGACCGGGTATCCGTGCTCGGCGGCGCGCAGGGCGTGGGCGAGCGCCGCGGCGTGCGCGTCGGTCGGGGGTTCGGCAGGACGGGCGGCGGGTGGTTCCGGGGCGTCGGCGGGCGGATCGGACCGGCGGGCGGCGGGTGGTTCGGCATGGCGTCGGTGCATGGCCATGGCTCCATTTTCGTACGAATGTTCGACGAAGGGAAGGGGGGCGTGCGGAGGGTGGTCCGTGCGCCGGGTGTGCGGGGCCGGGCGGGGGGAGTCCGTGACCCTTGCGGGCCGAGGGCTCCGGCGGGCGATGAACCCGTCGGGGTGCGAGGGGCGGGGAGGCAGGGGGATGAGGTGGGGCGACCGGGGTTTACCCGGGCTTCCTCATGCTTGCGGGGGAATCGCCCCTTCGCTACGGGTTCGCCGGGGATCCGGTGGGCAATCCTGAGGTCGCGACGTCGAAGAAAGCATCGCGGTGGTCGGCCAACTACCCGATGCGTGAGCGGAGTTCATGCAATCCGGATCAGGGTCGAGCGGGATCGAGCAGACGGGTCCGGCAGGTCGGGTCCAGCACCGCAGATCCAGAAGTTGTGTTCCGTAGGAGGAATAGACATGGCAAGCACCCGTACTGCCCGTGCCCTCGCCGTAGCCGCCGCGCTGCCCTTCGCGGTGGCGTTGCTCTCCGGTGTGGCGCAGGCCGATAACGGCGGCTTCGCGAACGATGGCTCCAGCGCTGCGTCGACGAGCCAGGGGGGCGTCCTCATCGGCGGCTCCAACCACGGCAACGCGACCAATGGGCAGCAGGTCGCCAACGGCGCCGGTGCCTCCAACCAGAACAACACCGCGAGTGTGAACGGCTCCGGCTTCACGGCCATCGACCAGGACAACGCCACCGTCAGCTTCGGGAACAACATCGGCTGACCCGGGTCCCGGCCCGCCGCCATGGGGAGTGGCGGCCGGCCGGTGGGGTGAGGTGACGAGGCCGGTGCCGGGAGCAGTGGGGCTGCTCCGGGGTTCACAGCACCGGCCTTGACAGCGAGCGGGTTTCTGACGGACAGTCAGAAACCCGCTCGTTCGTGTGCGCGCGTGGTCGTGATGTCGCCGCGCATCGAACTTGGCTCGTCCGTAAGGCTGTTGTCTTCACCGAGGGGTGACGAGGTTGAGCGTCTCGAACGATCCGGCCCGTCCGGAGGCGAGGGTGACCGCCTCGAACGATCCGGGCCGTCGGAAGGTTCCGGTCCGTCCCGCCGACGAGGCCCCGCCGTCCGACCTCACCGCCCGCCTGAAGGCGTACGAGGGCCGGCCCGCCGCCACCGCCGGCGTCGGCAAGGACCCGGTCAACGCGGCGATGATCAGGCACTGGTGCGAGGCGATGGGCGATGCCTGCCCCGCGTACGCCGGGCCCGACGCGATCGCGCCGCCGACCATGCTCCAGGTCTGGACGATGGGCGGGCTGTCGGGCCACACGGACCGCTCGGCGGCGTACGAGGAGCTGTTCGGGCTGCTCGACGGCGCCGGGTTCACCTCGGTCGTCGCGACCGACTGCGAGCAGGAGTACCTGCGGCCGCTGCGCCCCGGTGAGCGGATCACCTTCGACGCGGTGATCGAGTCGGTCTCGGAGCGCAAGACCACCAAGCTGGGGACCGGGCACTTCGTGACGACCCGGATGGACGTCCGGGCGGACGGCGAACCCGCGGGCACCCATCGCTTCCGGATCCTCAAGTACGCCCCGGCGCGGCCCGGGCCGAGGGCCCGGCGCCCGCGGCCGGTGATCAACCGGGACAACGCCGGGTTCTGGGAAGGCGTAGCGCAGCACCGGCTGCTGATCCAGCGGTGCGACGGCTGCGGGACGCCGCGCTTCCCCTGGCTGCCCGGCTGCCACGCGTGCGGCTCGCCCGAGTGGACCGCCGTCGAGGCGCGCGGCACCGGGACGGTTCACTCGTACGTGGTGATGCACCACCCGCCGTTCCCGGCCTTCGACCCGCCGTACGCGGTCGGGCTGATCGAGCTGGCCGAGGGGGTGCGGATGGTCAGCAACGTCATCGGCGTGCCGTACGACGAGGTGCGGATCGGGATGGCCGTGCGGCTCGTGTTCCTGCGTGTCGACGCGGAGTTGGAGCTGCCGGTGTTCCGTGCGGTCGGGGACGGTGCGGTCGGGGACGGTGCGGTCTGAGGTGGCCGGGCCGCCCGGAGGGAGACGCAGGCGGGCCTGACGGCCGACGGACACGCAAGGAGGGCCGGGGATGCAGGGATCAGGCGGGACGGGGCCGGGTGGGAAGGGGCCGGGTGTGGCGGGAGCGGGTGCGGAGGGGCCGGTTGTGGCGGCCGGTGACGAGCTGCCGCCGCTGGAGATCCCCCTCACCCGCACCCTGATCGTCGCCGGCGCCGTCGCCTCCCGCGACTACCAGGACGTGCACCACGACGCCGAGGCGGCCAGGGAGAAGGGCTCCCCGGACCTCTTCATGAACATCCTCACCACCAACGGGCTGGTGGGCCGCTACCTCACCGATCACTTCGGGCCGCGCTGCACCCTGCGCACCCTCGCCATCCGCCTCGGCGCACCCAACTACCCGGGGGACACCATGACGTTGCGGGGCACCGTCACCGAGGTGACCGGCGGTACGGCGACGGTGCGGATCGTGGGGGCCAACGGACTCGGCAACCACGTCACCGGCACCGCCACCCTGAACCTCCCGGAGGACGCGCCATGAGCCTGCACCGCCGCGACACCCTCTCCGGCCGGGCCGCCCTCGCAGGCATCGGCGCGACCGAGTTCTCCAAGGACTCCGGACGCAGCGAACTCAAGCTCGCCGTCGAGGCCGTGCACCACGCGCTCGACGACGCCGGACTGACCCCGTCCGACGTCGACGGCCTGGTCACCTTCACCATGGACACCACCCCCGAGATCACCCTCGCGCAGGCCGCGGGGATCGGTGAACTGTCCTTCTTCTCCCGGGTCCACTACGGGGGCGGCGCGGCCTGCGCCACCGTCCAGCAGGCCGCCCTCGCCGTCGCCACCGGCCTCGCGGACGTGGTCGTCTGCTACCGCGCCTTCAACGAGCGCTCCGGCCGCCGCTTCGGCTCCGGCGTCCAGCAGCGCGAGCCGTCCGCCGAGGGCGCGGCGCTCGGCTGGGTGCTCCCCTTCGGCCTGCTCACCCCCGCGTCCTGGGTCGCCATGGCCGCTCAGCGCTACCTCCACACCTACGGGCTGACCCCGGACGCCTTCGGGCCCGTCGCGGTCACCGGTCGCCGGCACGCCGCCCGCAACCCGGCCGCGTATTTCCACGGCCGGCCGATCACCCTCGCCGACCACGCGGCCTCCCGGTGGATCGTCGAGCCGCTGCGCCTGCTCGACTGCTGCCAGGAGACCGACGGCGGACAGGCGCTCGTGGTCACCTCGCCGGAGCGCGCCCGCGACCTGCGCCAGCCACCGGCGCTCGTGGTCGCCGCCGCGCAGGGGGCCGGCCGCGCCCAGGAGCAGATGACCAGCTTCTACCGCGACGAGCTGACCGGCCTGCCCGAGATGAACGTGGTCGCCCGCCAGCTCTGGCGCACCGCCGCTCTCACCCCCGCCGACATCGATGTGGCCATCCTCTACGACCACTTCACGCCCTTCGTGCTGATGCAGCTGGAGGAGTTCGGCTTCTGCGCGCCCGGTGAGGCCGCCGACTTCGTGGCCGCGGACGCCCTCCCGCTCAACACCCACGGCGGCCAGCTCGGCGAGGCGTACCTGCACGGCATGAACGGCATCGCCGAGGCCGTCCGCCAGCTGCGCGGCACGTCCGTGAACCAGGTGCCCGGCGCGGCCCGGGTGCTGGTCACGGCGGGCACGGGAGTACCGACGTCGGGGCTGGTGCTGGGGACGGACGACTGAGGGCGACGGGGTGTCGTCCGCGGGGGTGCGTCCGCCCGCCCTAAGGGACCCTCCGCCCCACCCCTCCCCCCAAAGGAGGTGGGGCCTGCCCCAGCCGTACAACTTGAGGGGGAGGGCGCTTCGGCACCTTGGGCCGATCCCTGCTACCCACCCTCGCTTCTAGCGTGGAGGCCATGACCACGCCAGTGTGTACAGGCGCTTCGAGCGCCGCCGTGTTCCCCTCGTTCTCCTCCTACGTACGGGCCCGGGGACCGGTTCTGCTGCGCGCGGCGCGGTCGCTGTCCGCCAACCCCAACGACGCCGAGGACCTCCTGCAGACGGCGCTGACCAAGACCTTCGTGGCCTGGGAACGCATCGAGGACCACCGCGCCCTGGACGGCTACGTCCGCCGCGCGCTGATCAACACCCGCACCTCCCAGTGGCGCAAGCGCAAGGTCGAGGAGTTCGCCGTCGACGAGCTCCCCGAGCCTGACCCACTGCCCGCGCCCGACCCGGCCGAGCTGGCGGGACTGCGGGACGCGATGTGGCGCGCGGTGCTGCGGCTGCCCGCCCGCCAGCGGGCGATGGTCGTCCTCAGGTACTACGAGGACCTCAGCGAGGCCCAGACCGCCGAGGTCATGGAGGTCTCGATCGGCACGGTCAAGAGCGCCGTCTCACGCGCCCTCGCCAAGCTCCGGGAGGACCCCGAACTCGCCATGATCGCGTAGGCCGGAGGCGACGGACCGGGGGCCGTGCCCCGCCCGCCGGTCAAGAGCGGCGTCTCGGGCGGATGCGCGCGCCATTCCGGCCACCGGGTCGCGCACGGGCCCGAGGGCGGACACCCGGCGGTACACAGAGGCCATGGACCTGGGACGCATAGGTATCTGGAGCCGGGCCTTCGCGCACGGCGACCGTGGCCGGGCGAGGGAAGCCGCCGCCGAACTGGAGGAGTTGGGGTACGGGACGCTGTGGCTCGGCGGCAGTCCCGGGCTCAATCCCCGCGGTGACCTCGTCACGACGGCCGAGCTGCTGGCGGCGACCGGCCGCACGGTCGTGGCACCGGCATGTGTGTCGATCTGGCACCAGCCCGCGACCGAACTCGCCGCGACGTACCACGCCCTGCCCGCGGACCACCGCGAGCGCCTGCTCCTCGGCCTCGGCGTGAGCCACCCGCAGTTCGAGCAGCGCTACCAGCGGCCCTATACGGCGTTACGCGGCTATCTCGACGCCCTGGACGGATCAACTCCCGTGCTGCCGAGAGGCGTTCGGTTCCTCGGCGCCCATGGGCCGCACATGACCCGGCTCGCCGCCGCGCGCTGCGCCGGCGTCCACCCCCACCTCACGGTCCCGGCCCACACCGCCGCCGCCCGCACGCTGCTCGGGGACGGCCCGCTGCTGGCGCCCTCGGTGTCGGTGGTGCGCGCGGCGAGCCCGTCCGAGGCCCGGGCGCGGGCCCGCGCGGCCCTCGCGCCCTATCTGGCGCAGCCGAACTACGCCAACAGCTGGCTGCGGTGCGGCTTCGGCGCGGACGACCTGGCGGAGCGCGGCAGCGACCGCCTCATCGACGCGCTCTTCACCTGGGGCACCCCGGAGCGGGTCGGCGAACGGGCCGCCGCCCGGATCGCCGACCACCTCGCCGCGGGCGCCGACCACGTGGCGGTCCAGGTCGTCACCGACCAGCTCCACGCCTTCCCCCTGGACGAGTGGCGCGCGCTGGCCGGGGAGCTGCTCCCCAGCCGGACGTAGCCGCTCCCCCGTCGGAGGTAGCCGCGGAGCCGCTCCCCCGTCGGACGTAGCCGCGGAGCCGCTCCCCCGTCGGACGGCGTACCGAACGCCGCGCGGTCAGGGGCGCGTCGGACGCGGCGCCGCACCGGACTTCGCCGCCGCCCAGGGACGCAACTGCGCGACGACAGCGGCGGCTTGGTGGAGGCCCGCGCGGAAGGCCGGTTCCCGGGCCGCAGGGTCATTGAGGTCGGCGCCGAAAGCGCGCACCGAGGCCGGGTCCGGGACGACGGTCACCACGGAGTCCGTTCCCGCGACCGGGAGTTCGGCGCCGACCGGCTCGGCGCCGACCGGCTCGGCGCCGACCGGCTCGGCGCCGACCTGCTCTGTGCCGCGGGGATCCGTGCCGCGGGGCTCCGTGCCGAGCGGTTCCGTGTCGCGCGGCTCCTGGGGGTGCAGGTGCGCCATCGGGTCGACGACGAGGAGGGCGCGGCATCCCCGGGCGAGGTCGGCATTGGTGCCCGACCGCAGCGCCCCGTCCATGTACCGGCGGCCCTGGACGGTGACCGGGGGCGCCGCCCCGGGGAACGCGCTGCTCGCCGCCACCGCCTGCGTCAGTGGCACACCGCTGGAGCGGTCCCAGACCACCGGTTCACCGGTGGCGGCGTCCACCGCGGTGATCAGGAGCCGACGGTCCGGCCAGGTGTCGGTGCCGATCAGGGCCCGCCGCACGGCGAGCAGCGCCTGTTCCGCCTCGGGATCGGCGTGGTCGAGCGCGATCCGTCCCACCCGGCGCCTGGCCTCGGCGGGTTCCAGGCCGGGGTTGCCGAGCACGGCGAACACCTCGCCCATGAGCCGCGCGTCCGTCCGCGGCCGGGGGCCCGCGACAGGGGCGGGAGCCGCGAACCGTTCGAGGTCCTGGCCGCTGCTGAGCGCGGCGGCGACGATCGCGCCGGCCGAGGTGCCCACGGTCAGTTCGGCCTCGCCCAGGTCCACGCCCTCGTGGCGCAGCCCGTGGGCCAACCCGGCCGTCCAGGCGGTCCCGATGATTCCTCCCGGGCCCAGGACGAGTCCGCGGCCGAGGTCAACATCTCTGTCCACGGCTGTGTCTACGTCTACGTGCATTGTTCCCCCTGTAGGTCGGTGGTCATTGAAACACCCTGAACCAGGGGCGGGGGAGCTGTTCCTGGGGCCGACTCCTGCCCGCCGCGGCGCTGCCCGAACCGGGTGGCACCGCCTGTGGCGCCGCAGTGGCGCCATGTCTGTGCGCCGTAACCCGTCACCATGGCGCCGCCTCTGACCTGCGCCTTTCTCGCCCTGTCGCCATGGGGGCGTCGCTCGCGCGCCGAAGATGCTTGCGATGGCGTCATTGTGGTGCCATCATGGCGTCATGGACCTCACGCCGTACGTCGACAATCTCCGGCACGAGCTTGCGGTCGCCGCCGATGCTGGCGGGGACGAAGCCCGAGCGCTGGCCGAACGCCTCACCACACCCCTTGAGTCGGCCGCCCGGCTCACCCTGCTCAACGCGCTCTCCGCCGCCATGGGAGAGGTCACCCGTGACCTGGCGCCGGGCTCGGTCGATGTACGGCTGCGCGGGCTCGACCCCGAGTTCGTGGTGAGCATGCCGCCGAGCGCGGAGCCGTACGAAACGGTCGAGGAACTGGGGAGCGCCACCGGTGCGGCGGCGCACCCGGCGCCGGTGCCCGCGGAGGCGGAGGAGGGCGGCACGGCGCGGATCAACTTCCGTCTCCCGGCCCACCTCAAGGCCCGGGTCGAGGACGCCGCGGGGCGGGAGGGCCTCTCGGTGAACGCCTGGCTCGTGCGGGCCGTGGCCACCGCCCTGGAACCGGGCGAGCGCCTCAGCCGGCCGTCAGCCCCCAACCGCCCCCGAGGCCAGCAGGGCTTCACGGGCTGGGTCCGCTAGACCCGACCGCACCCACCCCACCTACCGCGCCCACCACACCTACCGTGCCCACCCCACCTACCGCGCCCACCACACCTACCGTGCCCACCCCACCCACACCCGCTTCACCAGCGGAAACGCAGACCACAGTCAAAAGGACGGCACAGCCATGCCTGGATACGACACTCCGGAACCCATCTCCGTCACCCTCGAATTCGACGTCGGCTCCGCCCGGATCAGCGCGAGCAAGCGCACGGACACCGTCGTCGAGGTGGTGCCGAGCAACGCCGCGGAGGACGCCGATGTGCGGGTCGCGCAGCAGACCAAGGTCTCGCTGTCCAACGGCCAGTTGGTGGTCAAGGGCCCCAAGAAGCGTTCCCTGTTCGGCAGGAACGGCTCGATCGACGTGAGCATCGAGCTGCCGGCCGGCTCCGATGTCCAGGTCACCACACCCGTGGCCGACATCGTCTGCGAAGGCCGCCTCGGGAACTGCCGCATCAAGACCTCCGTCGGCACCATCCAGGTCGAGGAGGCCGCGACGGCGAACGTACGGACCGACCACGGCGGCATCAGCGTGGACCGCATCACCGGGGACGCCGAGGTCGCGGGCATGGGCCGGATCGACATCGGCGAGATCGCGGGCACCGCGGCGGTCAAGAACGGCAACGGCGAGAGCGTGATCGGCGAGGTGCACGGCGACCTGCGGGCCAAATCCGCCAACGGCCTGATCTCTGTCGGCGTCGCCCACGCCGGAGTCGACGCCCGGTCCGCCAACGGCGCCCTCCGGGTCGGCGAGGTCGCCCGCGGCCAGGTCGTGCTGGAGGCGGCCGCCGGTGACATCGAGGTCGGCATCCGTCGGTCCACCGCCGCCTGGCTCGACGTGAACACCCGCCTCGGCGGTGTGCGCAACGAACTCGGAGCCGCCGAAGGCCCCGACGCGTCCGACGAGACCGTCGAGGTGCGGGCCCGTACGGCCCTCGGCGACATCGTCATCCGCCGCGCCTGACCTCGCGAAGACACCCACCGCACGGCAGCCGCCGAGGCGCCGTGCCCCGCACCGCACAGAGAACGCACCGACCACACAGATGCCGCAGCTCAGCCCCACCAGAACCGCCTCGCACCGCACCGCAACGGCAGCACGTGACATGGCCGGCCACACCTTAGGGGGGACCTTTCCGCCATGACCGCAGCATCCACCACCGCCGTCCCACCGACGAGAACGGCCGCGGCGCTCACCGCCGTCGGCCTCCGCAAGTCCTACGGAGACAAGGTCGTCCTCGACGGCATCGACCTGACCATCCCCGAGGGCACGGTCTTCGCCCTGCTCGGGCCCAACGGCGCCGGCAAGACCACCACCGTGCAGATCCTCTCCACGCTTCTCCCCGCCGACGCCGGCCAGGCCCGGCTCGCGGGCCACGACCTGGTCCGCGAGGCCGACGCGGTACGCGCCGCGATCGGCGTCACCGGCCAGTTCGCCGCCGTGGACAACCTCCTCACCGCCGAGGAGAACCTCCTGCTGATGGCGGACCTGCACCACCTGCCCCGCCGCGAGGGCCGCCGCCGCGCCGCCGAGCTGCTGCGCCGCTTCGAGCTGACCGCGGTGGCCCGCAAGCCGGTCGCCACCTTCTCGGGCGGTATGCGCCGCAAGCTCGACCTCGCGATGACCCTGGTCGGCGATCCCCGCATCATCTTCCTCGACGAGCCGACCACCGGACTCGACCCGCGCAGCCGCCGCACGATGTGGGAGACCATCCGCAGCCTGGTCGCCGACGAGGGCGTCACGATCTTCCTGACGACGCAATACCTGGAGGAGGCCGACCAGCTCGCCGACCGGATCGCCGTCCTGGACCGGGGCGTGCTGGTCGCCGAGGGCACCGCGGAGGAGCTCAAGCGCCGTATCCCCGGCGGTCACCTCCGCCTCCGGTTCGCCGACGAGCGCAGGCTCGCCTCGGCCGCCGACCTCTTCGGCACCGCGACCCGCGAGGGCGAGGCGCTCGCCCTGCGCATTCCCAGCGACGGCAGCATCCCCGCTCTGCGCTCCGTCCTCGACGTCCTGGAGTCCGTGGCCCTGGAGGCCGAGGCCCTCACGGTGCACACCCCCGACCTCGACGACGTCTTCCTCACCCTCACCGGCCAGGCCGGCCCGCAGAAGGAGAACGCCCGATGAGCACGCTGTCCTACGCCGCGCGGGACTCGGCGACCATGCTGCGGCGCAACCTGAAGCACGCGCTGCGCTACCCGTCCATGACGTTCTCCGTCGTCGCGATGCCGGTCGTCATCCTGCTGCTGTTCAACTACGTCTACGGCGGGGCCCTGGGCAGCGGTATCGGCGGCTCGTCCAAGGGCGGCGGCGCGTACATCGACTATGTCGCCCCCGGGATCATCCTGATGGCCGCGACCTCCGGGGCGCTGGCCACCGCGGTCGGCGTCTGCGTCGACATGACCGAGGGCATCGTCAACCGGTTCCGTACGATGTCGATCTCCCGGGCCGCCTTTCTGACCGGCCATGTCGTCGGCAGCGTCATACAGACCATGGCCGCCATCGCCCTGGTCATCGGCGTCGCCCTGGCCATGGGCTTCCGCCCCACGGCCTCTCCCGTCGAGTGGATCGCCGCCCTCGGTGTCCTCGCGCTGGTCACCCTGGCGCTGACCTGGCTGGCGGCCGGAATTGGCCTGGTGGCCAAGAACCCCGAGTCGGCCAGCAACCTGCCCATGCCGCTGACGTTCCTGCCCTTCCTCGGCAGCGCCATCGTCCCGCCGGACTCCATGCCCACGGGACTGCGCTGGTTCGCGGAGTACCAGCCGTTCACCCCGGTCATCGAGACGCTGCGCGGTCTGCTGATGGGCACCGAGATCGGCAACAGCGCCTACCTCGCCGTCGCCTGGTGCCTCGCCCTCACCCTGGTCGGCTACGTGTGGGCCCGCCGCACCTTCAACCGCACAGGCACCCGGTAACCCGCGTACGGCACCACCGAGTCGGCGCCGCCCGAGACGCCACCGCCACCTCCCACGGGCCCGCACACCCGAACCGCCGCCGGGCCCGCACGGACACACCACACCGGGGGCTCGCACGCCCACCACGCGCCGGGCCCCCGCCTGCCCGCTTTCCCTTCGTACCGGAGGACACCATGCCCCACGACATGCCCCACGACATGCCCCACGACATGCCCCACGACCTGTCCCACGACATGTCCCACGACCCGTCGGACCTTCCCGGCTCGCAGGAGGTCCCCACCCTGGACCCGGCCCGCCCCACCGGCTGCCCGTTCGATCCGCCCGCCGGCCTGGCCCGGGTGCGGGAGGAGCGCCCGCTCAGCCGGCTGCGCTACCCCGACGGCCATCTGGGCCGGCTCGCCACCGGCCACGCCGTCACCCGCGCCATATTGGGTGACTCGCGCTTCAGCGCACGCTACGAGCTGATGCACTACCCCTTCCCCGGCGGGCCCGAAGGCCCCCTGCCGCCGGCCCCGGTCGGCGACATGACCGGGATGGACGCGCCCGAACACACCCGCTACCGGCGCCTGCTCATGGGTAAGTTCACGGTCCGCAGGATGCGGCAGCTCACCGACCGGGTCGAGGAGATCACCACCGAGCACCTGGACGCGATGGAACGCCGGGGCCCGGGCGCGGACCTGGTTCCGGCGTTTGCCCAGCCCATCCCCGCGCTGATGATCTGTGAGCTGCTGGGCGTGCCGTACGCGGACCGCGACACCTTCCACCGGCACACGGTCGCGCTGATGACGCGGGACGTGACACCGGAGGAGCAGTACGCGGCCATGACCGGGCTCCAGGAGTACCTGCACGGGCTGGTCCTGGCCAAGCGGGCCGCACCCACCGACGACCTGCTCGGCGACCTGGCCCGGGACTCCGACCTCACTGACGAGGAACTGAGCGGCCTCGGCAGCTTCCTGCTCGCCGCCGGCCTCGACACCACCGCCAACATGCTCGCCCACGGCACCTTCGCCCTGCTGCGCCACCCCGAACAGGCCGCCGCCCTGCGCGGCGGCCCGGACCTCGCCGACCAGGCCGTGGAGGAGCTGATGCGCTACCTGACCGTCGCGCACACCACGGTGCGGGTGGCGCTGGAGGACGTCGCACTGGACGGCCAGGTGATCAAGGCCGGTGAGTCGGTCACCCTCTCCCTCGAAGCCGCCAACCGGGACCCGGCGAAGTTCGCCGACCCCGACACCCTCGACATCCACCGCAAGGCCACCGGCCATCTGGGCTTCGGCCACGGCATCCACCAGTGCCTCGGCCAGCAACTGGCCCGCGTCGAGATGAAGGTGGCCCTCCCCGCCCTGCTCACCCGGTTCCCGACCCTGCGCCTGGCCGTCCCGCCGGAGGAGGTGCCGCTGCGCACCGACATGAACATCTACGGCGTGCACAGCCTCCCGGTCACCTGGGCCGAGAACTGAGTCCGAGAACCGATTCCGAGAACTGAGTCCGGAACCCGATTCCGGGAACTGAGTCCGGGAACCGGAAGCCCCGGGGGCGTCAACTCCCCTGCCCAAAAGCGCTGTTACCGGCACGGGCCGCAGCCCGGGTGTCTAGAATCCTGCGTGGTGAGCGCGTGCCTGACCGGCCGGGCCCGCCCTGTGTGTGAGCAGGACGAACGGGGGCGCCGTTGAACAACCCGATCCCTATACCCCTGGATCTGGCGCTGCCGCCGGTACGCCGTACGCGCAGGATCAGGCGGCTGTGGCGCTCCCGGAAGGCGCTGGCCGGGCTGACGCAGTGGACCATCGACTGGGGACTGCCGTTCGCCACCGGCGTCACCCTGCTGTACGTCTTCGCCGCGCGGGCGGCGGGTCCCGGCGAGGTGTACCGGACCTTCACCCTGATCGACCCGCCCCAGCACACGCTGCTGTGGCTGGCGTCCGTCATCGGCTGGCTGGCCGTGCCGGCGGTCATCGGTGGTGTGGCCGGTCATGTGATCGCCACCCGCATCCAGAGCGTGAAGTCGATCTCGACCAGCACGCTCTTCCAGCGGCGCGGCTGGGCGGCCAGGCTGCGGCCGCCGTCCAGGATCGACTACCTCGGCGGGTACTTCCACGGGACGCTGGCCGAGCAGGTCTTCGTGGACGCCTTCGTGCGCGTCGCCCACCGCAACGACTGGGTGAAAGCCCAGGACCACTGGGAAGTCATCATCAAGGACACCATGAGCACCCAGCAGTTCTCCAAGCTCGACCGGCACGAGTGCCTGCGCCAGGCGCAGGACGCGACGCTCATCCACATGCGGCCGGCCGCGCTGGTCGGGCTGTGCGTGGTGTGCGTCGCCCGGAAGCCGTGAGGGCACGGGTGGCGCGGGGCGCGTGGTGGCGCGGAACGGAGCGGCGAACGGCTGACTCCCGGGGAGAGGACGGCGTTTGATGCAGGCCGAAAGTGCGGTGGAGATCGTCCGGGCTTCCCTGGCGCTGGCGTTTCCCACCGCCACCGACGAGGGGCTGACCCGGGCCGCCGAGCTGGTGCTGCGGTGGGGCTCCGAAGGGGTGGGCGTCCAGCTGGAGCCGGATCTGGCGGAGCGGATGCTGCTCGACCTGATAGCGGTCACCGGCCAGGACCCGGGCGAGTTCGAGGAGGCCCGGGCGCCACGCACCGAACTCACCTACGTCCGGCCGGCGTTGAGCCGCGCATGGAGCCGTACGAGCGAGACGCAGGACCGGCTGCCGTACATCCCCCGACCGCCCGAACGCCCCGGGCGCGGCCGCTTCCGGCGTGGACGCGGCGGCATGCCCGACTAGCCGTCGGCGCTCCCCGGCGGCGCCCCCCGCCTGCCCCCGCCTGCCCCCGTCCGCCCTCCGCCCTCCGCCCGCGCCCGGCGCGGGCCGGTGCTCAAGCCGGTGCTCAAGACGTCCGCCCTACGCCTCCCGGCTCGTCAGCAGCCGGCCCACGCACCGTTCCAGCTCCGCGATGCGGTCGGCGAGGTTGGTGTGGTCGGTGCCCTTGGCGTCGCGCAGCAGCAGTTCCAGTTCGGCGAGCTGGCCGGCGATGTCCGCCAGGCGGCTCGCCTCGGGGGGCTCCGGGAAGGGCGGCGGCCGGTCGTGGGAGGGCTGGTCGTGGGACGGGCGGTCGTGGGACGGCTGGTCGTCCCCGTGGGAGGCCGGGCGCCCCGGGGAGCCCGCTTCCCGGTCGTCCGCGGGTTCCTGGCCGGCGGCGGCCCCCGCCTCGCCTCCGGGCCGGTTGTCGGCGGTGAGCAGGCGCTTCAACTGCTCGGCCTGTGCGGCGAGTTGCTGGTTCTTGCGGTGCAGTTCGAGGAAGACGTTGACCTTGGTGCGCAGCAGCCAGGGGTCGAACGGTTTGATCAGGAAGTCGGCGGCACCGACCGTGTAGCCCCGGTAGGCGTAGTTGGGGTCGACCGAGGCGCCGGTGAGCAGGATGATCGGGACGTCCTTCGTCTGGTCCAGGCCCTTGATGTTGGCCGCCGTCTCGAAGCCGTTCATGCCCGGCATGAGGACGTCGATGAGGACCACCGCGAACTCCTCGCGGAGCATGGCCTTGAGGGCCTCCTCGCCGGACCGGGCGCGTACCACCCGTCGGGAGAGCGAGCCGAGGACGGCTTCCAGTGCGACGAGGTTCTCCTCCATGTCGTCGACGATGAGGATGCCGGCGGTGTCCGACGCGGTGGTCATTGCTGCTGCCCCGCCGTTCCCCGGTCGTCCGGGCCGGTGCCGGTGCCCGCGCCCGAACCGGCCTCTTCGGAGTCGTCGGGCTCCGGCGTGCAGGCGGCGGGCTCGGGGTCCAGCAGCCCGCAGATCACGGACAGCAGACGGTCCACGTCCACCGGTTTGGGGATGTAGTCGTTGACCCCGCTCTCGATCGCCTTCTCGCGGTCGCCCGGCATGGCCTTGGCGGTGAGCGCGATCACCGGCAGCTCCGCGAAACGAGGCGTTTGTCGGATCGCCTTGATCATCTCGTATCCATCCATTTCGGGCATCATGATGTCCATCAGCACCAGCGAGACGTCCGGCGTCCGGTCGAGGACCTCCAGGCCCTCGCGGCCGTTCTCGGCGTACTTCACGCGGATGCCGACCCGGCCCAGCACGTGGGTGAGCGCGAAGACGTTGCGGATGTCGTCGTCGACGATGAGGATCCGGCGGTTCGCCAGCACCTGGCCGGGGCGCCCGCTGAGCCAGTCCTTGAGCCGGGTGGTCTCGGGCCAGGTGACGTCGCCGCCGTCCGCCGCGTGCATCGTCGTGCCGGACATCAGGTCCTCCCGCGCCTCCTTGTCGGGGAAGCCGTCGTCGCCCGGCGGTTCCCGGTCCGGTGCCGGGGCGGTCCTCGGGGTGGGCCTGGTGGTGAGGTGTTCGGCGAGCACGGGCCGGGTCACCGCGGCGGGCCCGGGGGTGGCCTGCGCGGCGCTGTCCGCGGGACGGGCCGCGGCGGTGGGGCTGGGCGCCGGCAGCGGAGCGGTGTAGCGGGCGGGCACGTACAGCGTGAAGGTCGAGCCGACGTCGGGCTCGCTCTCGGCGGTGATCCGGCCGCCGAGCAGCGCCGCCATGTCGCGGCTGATGGACAGGCCGAGACCGGTGCCGCCGTACTTGCGGTTGGTGGTGCCGTCGGACTGCTGGAACGCCTCGAAGATGTCGTCGAGCTTCTCGGGCGGGATGCCGATGCCGGTGTCCTTCACGGACAGCGCGATGACGTCGCCGGCCGTGCGCAGGGACTCCTCGTCGAAGTCCGTGCCCGGTACGCGGCGGACGAGGAGTTCCACCCCGCCCGAGGAGGTGAACTTCACGGCGTTGGACAGCAGGTTGCGCAGGATCTGCTGGAGGCGCTGTTCGTCGGAGAAGAGCTCCTCGGGGACGTCGTCGCCGACCTTGATGTCGAAGGTGAGGCCGCGGTCGACGGTGAGGGGCTTGAACGTCGCCCGGACGTAGTCCAGCAGCTTGATGAGCGGCAGCGGCTTGGGGTGCAGGTCCATCCGGCCGGCCTCGATCTTCGACAGGTCGAGGATGTCGTTGATCAGCTGGAGCAGATCGGAGCCCGCGCGGTGGATGGTGACGGCGAACTCCACCTCCTGCGGCGAGAGCCGGCCGTCGGGGTTGTCGGCGAGCAGCCGGGAGAGCACCAGCAGCGAGTTCAGCGGGGTGCGCAGCTCGTGCGACATGTTCGCCAGGAACTCGGACTTGTACTGGGAGGAGGTGGCCAGCAGGGCGGCCTTCTCCTCCAGCTCGGCGTTGGTCAGCTGGAGCTCGTCGGAGCGCTGGCGCAGCTCGGCGGTCAGCCGCTGGGACTCCGAAAGCAGCGACTCCGTACGGGAGTTGGCGATGATGGTGTTGATGGAGACGCCGATGGTGTTGACGAACTGGTCGATGAAGGCGAGGTGGACTTCGCTGAAGCGGCTGAAGGAGGCCAGCTCGATGACGCCCAGCACCTGGTCCTCGAAGAGGACCGGGAGGATGACGATGCTGGCGGGGGCGGCGGCGCCGAGGCCGGAGCTGATGGTGATGTAGTCGGGCGGGACGGCGTCGACGACGATCCGCTTCTTCTCCATCGCGGCCTGGGTGATCAGGCCCCAGCCGGGGGTGCCCAGCCGCAGCCGCGGCAGCGAACGGCGGCCTTCGGGCTGCCCGGTGCCGTAACCGGCGATGAGCTCCAGTCCCTCGCCGGGCTCGGCGCCCGCCTCGGCCAGGAAGAACGCGCCGAACTGCGCGTTCACCAGCGGGGTCAGCTCGCGCAGGATCAGATCGGCGACCTCGACCAGGTCGCGGTGGCCCTGCATCAGGCTGGCGATACGGGCGAGGTTGGACTCCAGCCAGTCCTTGGCGCGGGTGGTCTCGCGGAGGTTGGCGACCATCAGGTTGATGTTGTTCTTCAGCGCCGCGACCTCGCCCTGGGCGTCCACGGTGATCGAGCCGGACATGTCGCCCTGGGTGACCGCGCTGGCCACCTCGGCGATCGCGCGGACCTGCGTGGTCAGGTTCAGCGCCAGCTCGTTGACGCTGGTGGTCAGCCGCTTCCAGGTGCCGTAGACGCCCTCGACCCGCGCCTGGCCGCCGAGTTGGCCCTCGCTGCCGACCTCGCGGGCCACCCGGGTCACCTCGGAGGAGAAGGACGACAGGGTGTCGACCATGGTGTTGATGGTCGTCTTGAGTTCGAGGATCTCGCCGCGGGCGTCGACGTCGATCTTCTTGGACAGGTCGCCCTTCGCGACGGCGGTGGCGACCTGGGCGATGTTGCGGACCTGGGACGTCAGGTTGTCGGCCATGAAGTTGACGTTGTCGGTGAGGTTCTTCCAGACGCCGGACACGCCGTGCACCTGGGCGCGGCCGCCGAGCCGGCCCTCGGTGCCGACCTCGCGGGCCACCCGGGTCACCTCGTCCGCGAACGCGCGCAGCTGCTGGACCATGGTGTTGACGGTCTCCTTCAGCTCCAGGATCTCGCCGCGGGCGTCGACGTCGATCTTCTTCGACAGGTCGCCGTTGGCCACCGAGGTGGTCACCTGGGCGATGTTGCGGACCTGCGAGGTGAGGTTCAGCGCCATGAAGTTGACGTTGTCGGTGAGGTCCTTCCAGACCCCGGACGCGCCCCTGACCTGCGCCTGACCGCCCAGGTTGCCTTCGGTGCCGACCTCGCGGGCGACCCGGGTGACCTCGTCGGCGAAGGCGGAGAGCTGGTCGACCATGGTGTTGATCGTCGACTTCAGCTCCAGGATCTCGCCCTTCGCCTCGACGGTGATCTTCTTGCCGAGGTCGCCCTCCGCGACGGCGGTGGCGACCTGGGCGATGTTGCGGACCTGGGACGTCAGGTTGTCGGCCATGAAGTTGACGCTCTCGGTGAGGTCCTTCCAGACCCCGGAGACGCCCCTGACCTGGGCGCGGCCGCCGAGCTGGCCCTCGGTGCCGACCTCGCGGGCGACGCGGGTGACCTCGTCGGCGAAGGCGGAGAGCTGGTCGACCATGGTGTTGATCGTCGACTTCAGCTCCAGGATCTCGCCCCGGGCGTCCACGGTGATCTTCTGGCTCAGATCGCCGTTGGCCACGGCCGTGGTCACCTGGGCGATGTTGCGGACCTGCCAGGTCAGGTTGGACGCCATGAAGTTGACGTTGTCGGTGAGGTCCTTCCAGACCCCGGAGACGCCCCTGACCTGGGCGCGGCCGCCGAGCTGGCCCTCGGTGCCGACCTCGCGGGCGACCCGGGTGACCTCGTCGGCGAACGCCCGCAGCTGGTCGACCATCTTGTTGACGGTCAGCTTCAGCTCCAGCAGCTCCCCGGTCGCCTCGACCGTCACCTGCTGGGTCAGGTCGCCGCGCGCCACCGCCGTGGTGACCACGGCGATGTCCCGGACCTGCGCGGTCAGCCGCGACGCCATGGTGTTGACCGCCTCGGTCACGTGCAGCCAGTCGCCGGAGAGCCCCTGCACCCTGGCCCGGCCGCCGAGCCGGCCCTCGGTGCCGACCTCGCGGGCGACCCGGGTGACCTCCCCGGTGAACAGCGAGAGCTGGTCGACCATGCGGTTGACGCCGCTGCCCAGGCGGCGCAGATCGCCGCGCAGCTGGCGGTTGCCGTCATGCAGGTCGACGTGCTGGGTCAGATCGCCGTCGGCCACCGCGTCCAGCACTCGGGTGGCCTTGGCGAGCGGGACGACCAGGGCTTCGAGGACGGTGTTGGCCGCCTCGATGTTCGTCGTCCACGTCCCCTGGCCGGGACTCGCGGAGATCCGCTCGTCCAGCCGGCCCTGCCGGATGATCTCGCTGCGTACGCGTTGCAGCTCGGATGCCAGATGGGCGTTGCGGGCGACGATCTGGTGGAAGACGCCGACCATGTCGGCCAGCACGCCGTCCGCCCCGCCGCCGCCCGGGAAGGGCTCCACGCCGGCGTTGAAGTCCCCGTCGCGCAGCGCGTTCATCGCGGCCAGCAGCGGTCGCAGCTCGCTCGTCCGCACCCACTGTCCGTCCCCGTCGGGGGGCACGGACGCTTCCGTCCGCGGGGAGTCCTGGGGTCCGGTCGGCTCCGGCGACCCCGGGGGCGGTGGGGGTGTGGAAGCAGGCTCGGGCCTGGCCGGGTCTAGAGCCATGGCGCACCATCCCCCCAGTGATCGGCGTGGAGAGACCTATGTGAGTGAAGTGATCCAATTGGGCGGATATGACATAGTATAAAGCGCTCGTAATCAGTTTTTCCCGGCATCTTCAGGGGGCACAGTGGCAGCGCTGTCCTCCCCGTACGCGACGGAGTCCGTGTCCCGGAAAGGTCTGCCGGCCAACCAGCTCGCGGCCTCGGGAGCGCGCAAATTCGTGCGCGCACTGCTCGCCGAACGGGCTGCCGCGCCGTCGGCCACCGCGGGCACCGGGGCGGCGGCGATCAGCTCCGAACTCATCAACACCGCGGTCCTGCTCACCAGCGAGCTGGTCACCAACGCGGTGATGTACGCCGGTACCGACATCGACGTGACCTGCCGCATCGAGCACGGTCCGCCCGCCGACTCCGAGGAGGGCCGCGGCCGGGCGACGGTGGGTGTGGTGCTGGAGGTCTCCGACCGGCACCCCGCCCGTCGGGTACGCGGCGGGGTCGATACCCGCCCCGGTGAGCCGGGGTACGGCCTCCAGCTGGTCAGCGCGCTGGCGGAGTCCTGGGGCGTCACCTACCGCCAGTCGGTCAAGACGGTCTGGTTCCGCCTGGAGGCCACCGAGGGCGAGCCCGGGCCGGCCGCCCCCGAGCCCCGGCGCGAGCCGCCCGTCCGCCTGACCCGGTCCCGGAGGGGGTCGGCGCTCCAGCACGGCTACGCCGCCGAATGGGCCGACCGGGGCGGCCCCTCCTTCCTCGCCGAGACCAGCGAGCTGCTGGCCGGGCAGCTCGACCAGGACATGGTCAGCGCGCTCGCCGCCCAGCTGCTGGTGCCCCGGCTCGCCGACTGGTGCGCGATCTGGTTGAGCGGCGAGGGGAGCGCGATGCAGCTCTCCCGCGTCTGGCACGTCGACGAACGGCGGATCGCCCCGCTCCGCGCCGAGCTGGAGCGGGACCCGCCCGGCCTGGTCCGTACGGCCGGCACCCCCTGGCCCTGGCCGGAGAGCGCCGGCGCGACCGCCGAGGGCGGCTCCGCGCTCGCCTTCCCGCTGGTCGCCAGGGACACCGACCACGGCGTCCTGCTGCTCGGCCGGGCCGGCCACCTGCAGATGACCGACACCGTCGTGCGGATGGTCGAGGACGTCGCCCGCCGGGTCGCGCAGGCCGTCTTCACCGCCCGCCAGTACACCCGCCAGACCACCATCAGCCTGGCGCTCCAGCGCCGCCAGCTGCCCGCGTCGCTGGCCAGCATCATCGGCGTGGACACCGCGATCGTCTACGAGCCGCACGGCGAGGGCCAGACCGTCGGCGGCGACTTCTACGACGTCTTCCCGATGGGCGACCGCCGCTGGTGCTTCCTGCTGGGCGACGTGCAGGGCAAGGACCCCGAGGCGATGTCGGTCACCGGACTGGCCAGGCACCTCGTCCGCCTGCTGGCCCGCGAGGGCCACGGCGTCGAATCGGTCCTCGGCCGGCTGAACCTCGCCATGGCCGAGGAGAGCGCGGAGGCCCTGGAACTCGGCGGTGAGCAGGCCGGCTCCCGCTTTCTGAGCCTGCTCTACGGCGAACTGGAGGTCGACCCCGGGGTGCCCGGCGCCCGCTGTACGGTCGCCAGCGCCGGCCACCCCCCGCCGCTGCACCTGTTCGTCAACGGCACCGTCGAGCCGGCCTCCGAACCCCAGATGCTGCTGGGCATCGACGAGGGCACCGAGTACCACGCCAGCAGCTTCGCCCTGGCGCCCGGCGAGACGCTGCTGTGCGTGACCGACGGCGTCACCGAACGCCGGTGCGGCAACTGGCAGTTGGACGACAACGACGGCCTGATCGAGGTCCTCAAGGACGGTATCGGCCTGGGCGCCAAGGCCCTGGCCGAACACGTACGGCGCGCGGCGCACGACTTCGGCTCCGGCCCGGTCGAGGACGATCTGTCGGTGCTGGTCCTCCAGGCGGTGCCGCCGACGGTCGACCCGCGGCCGTGACCGGCGGCCGGTGCGGGCTCAGCGCCCGCCGGCCCGGCTGACCAGCAGTTCCCCGCCGCCCGCGAGCACCCCTCCGCCACGCCCGACGACCGGGTCGAACTGCCCGCCGAGGGGCGACCGGCCGGGCCCGGCGCCGTCCGCCGGCCGGTGGACCGGCATGGTCCGGGGGGCCGCTTCGACGGTGCCGCACGCGAGCACGCTGACACCGCCCAGGGCGGCGAGGACGAGGCAGCGGCGGAGAGGGGGGCGCATATGTCGCTCCTGTGGGGAAAGGTAACCGGTTGTCCGTCAGCGTGGGCTCCCGGCCGGACACCGCACAAGCAACGTGCCCGCAAGGACATCCCTGTGAGTGAACGGCCGCCCCGCCGCTCCGTGACGAGCTGGCAAGAACACACCCCCGAGGGCGTGACATACCAGCCGGTATGCCGTGACAATCGCAGCACCACTACCCGCCCGTAACAACGCGGAGGCACCCGGTGCTGAGCACGATGCAGGACGTACCGCTCACCGTCTCGCGAATCCTGACGCACGGCTCGACCGTCCACGGAGACTCGCAGGTCATCACCTGGACCGACGGTGAACCGCACCGGCGCACCTTCGAAGCGATCGGCCGCCGCGCCGCCCAGCTGGCCCGGGCCCTGCGCGACGAGCTGTCGGTGGCCGACGAGGAACGCGTCGGCACTCTGATGTGGAACAACGCCGAACACATGGAGGCATATCTGGCCATCCCCTCCATGGGGGCGGTGCTGCACACCCTCAACCTGCGGCTGCCCGCCGAGCAGCTGGTGTGGATCGTCAACCACGCCGAGGACCGGGTCGTCCTCGTCAACGGAAGCCTGCTGCCGCTGCTGGCCCCGCTGCTGCCGCAGCTGCCCGCCGTCGAGCACATCGTCGTCGCCGGCCCCGGCGACACCTCCGTCCTCGACGGCGCACGGGCCCGGGTGCACGACTACGAGGAGCTGATCGCCGGGCGCCCGGAGACCTACGACTGGCCGTTGATCGACGAGCGCGAGGCCGCGGCGCTCTGTTACACCTCCGGCACCACCGGCGACCCCAAGGGCGTGCTCTACAGCCACCGTTCGCTGTATCTGCACTCGCTGCAGGTCAACACCGCCGAGGCGTTCGCGCTCACGCCCCGCGACATCACCCTGCCGGTCGTGCCCATGTTCCACGTCAACGCCTGGGGCCTGCCGCACGCCGCCTTCATGGCCGGCGCCTCGCTGCTGATGCCGGACCGCTTCCTGCAGCCCGCGCCGCTCGCCAAGATGATCGAGACGGTACGGCCCACCATCGGCGCCGCCGTCCCCACCATCTGGCAGGGCCTGCTCGCCGAACTCGACGCCAACCCGTACGAGGTGGCCTGTCTGCACACCGTCGTCATCGGCGGTTCGGCCTGCCCGCCCGCCCTGATGCGCGGGTTCGAGGAGCGGCACGGCATCCGCGTCGTGCACGCCTGGGGCATGACCGAGACGTCGCCGCTCGGCTCCGTCTCGCACCCGCCGGCCGGCGTGAGCGGCGAGGAGGAGTGGGCCTACCGCGCCACCCAGGGCCGCTTCCCCGCCTCCGTGGAGGCACGGCTGATCGGCCCGGACGGCGAGCAGTTGCCGCACGACGGTGAGTCGGCCGGCGAGCTGGAGGTCCGCGGCCCGTGGATCGCCGGCGCGTACTACGGCGGCGCCCAGGGCGAACCGCTGCGCCCCGACGACAAGTTCAGCCCCGACGGCTGGCTGCGCACCGGCGACGTCGGCACCCTCACCTCCAACGGCTACCTCACCCTGACCGACCGTGCCAAGGACGTCATCAAGTCCGGCGGGGAGTGGATCTCCTCGGTCGAGCTGGAGAACCACCTGATGGCCCACCCGCACGTCCTGGAGGCCGCGGTGGTGGCCGTACCGGACGACAAGTGGGGCGAGCGGCCGCTGGCGACCGTCGTGCTGAACGAGGGCGCCACCATCGGCTACGCGGAGCTGAAGGCGTTCCTCGGCGAGCGGATCGCGCGCTGGCAGCTGCCGGAGCGGTGGGCGCTGATCCCCGCCGTCCCCAAGACGAGCGTGGGCAAGTTCGACAAGAAGGTGCTGCGCAGGCAGTACGCCGACGGAGAGCTGGACGTCACCCTGCTGGCGTGAGCTTCCGCGGGCAGGAACCGGTGGTGGGGCCCGGCCGCGGGCCCCACCGTCAGTTCGTACCGATCTTGGCGAGCAGGTCGACGATCCGGGCCTGCACCTCGGCGCTCGTCGAGCGCTCCGCGAGGAACAGCACCGTCTCGCCGGCCGCCAGCCGCGGCAGCTGCGCCGGGTCCAGGTCGGCGGACGTGTAGACGACCAGCGGAGTGTGGTCCAGCAGCCCGTTGGCACGCAGCCAGTCGACGATGCCGGCCCGCCGGCGGCGCACCTGCATGAGATCCATCACGACGAGATTCGGCCGCATCTGCGTCGCCAGCGTCACCGCGTCGGCGTCCGCGCCGGCCCGCGCGACCTGCATCCCGCGCCGCTCCAGCGACGTGGTCAGCGCGCCCGCGATGGCGTCGTTCTGCTCGATCAGCAGCACCCGCGGCGGGTGCTGCTCACTGTCGCGCGGCGCCAGCGCCTTCAGCAGGACCGCCGGGTCGGCCCCGTACGCGGCCTCCCGGGTGGCCTGCCCCAGACCCGCGGTCACCAGCACCGGCACCTGTGCCGCGCCCGCCGCCTGACGCAGCGACTGCAGCGCGGTACGGGTGATCGGCCCGGTGAGCGGGTCGACGAACAGCGCCGCGGGGTACGCGGCGATCTGCGCGTCGACCTCCTCGCGGGAGTTGACGATCACCGGCCGGTAGCCGCGGTCGCTGAGCGCCTGCTGCGTGGCGACGTCCGGCGCCGGCCAGACCAGCAGCCGGCGCGGGTTGTCCAACGGCTCGGGCGGCAACTCGTCGTCCATCGGCACGGGCTGACGGTTCATCACCTCGACGGCGCCGTTCGGCCCGTCGAGCGGTTCGGGGCCCTCGCTGCCCTCGTCCGGAGCGGAGATCGCGAAGGCGCGGCCCTCGCCGGCGTCCATCAGATGCGGCTGCGGGCCCGGCGCCTTGGGCTGCGCCGGGGCCTGCGGCCCGCCCGGCTGCGGGCGCGCCCCGTCGGCCGCGGCGCCGGCGGCGGCCGCCCGCTCCCCGTCCTGCGGGGGCGCGGCGAGCTTGCGGCGGCGGCCCGAGCCGGCGGACGTGCCACCGGGCGGCGTACTCCCGGGCGGCGCCGGCGGACGCTGCTGGTCGGCGATCTGCTGGGCGAACGGCACGCCCTGCCCGAGCGTGCGCACGCTGAACGCCCGCCCCGAGGTCTGCCCGTCGTCCTCGGCCGCGGGCGGCAGCGCCTGGCGGTGCGGCCCGGCCGGGCCGCCCTGCGGCGCCCGGTCCGCGGCCTCTTCGGCGGGGCTGGGGCGCCCGCGCCGCCGGCCGGTGGGCGCCAGCGTCCCGGGTGCCTGCGCCCGGTCGGACACCTCGGCACCACCCGGGGCCGGGGAGATGGCCGGCGCCATGCCGGTCCCCGCCCCCGTCGCCTCCGACGGGTCACCGGCCTCGGCCGACTGCGCCACCAGTCCCTCGGGACCGGCGACGAACGTGCCGGACGACTCGGAGTCGGCCATCGCGGCCGCCGCCCGTTCCTCGGCGGCGGCCCGCCTGGCCCGTCGCCGGCCGGTCGGCTCGGCATCCCAACCGCCCTGCGGATCGGGGGACTCGGCGACCGCCGCCAGCTCGTTCCCGGGCCGCCCGGCGGACGTCGTCTCGGGCCCGGCGGCCACCGGCCGCCGGGCGCGACGCCGCCCGGTCCCGGTTCCCTCCGGAGCGGCCCCCTGGGCCGGCACCTGGTCGGCGGCGGGCAGCGCGGGCAGCGGCGACGGGCCGGGCTGCGGCGCCCGGTCCGCCGCGGCCGGTGGCAGCGCGAAGGCCGTCCGCGCACCGGCCGCCGCGGGCGCCTGGGCCCGCTCGCCCTGCTCCGGACGCTCGGGAGCCTCGGCCAGCGCCCGGCGCGCCCGCCGCCCGGCCGGCTGCACGGGCCCCAGGCCCTGCGGCTGTCCCGCGGCGGGGCCCTGCCCCGGAATCTGCGGACGGGCGGGCACGGCGGCCGGAGCCGCTGCCGGAGCCTGCCCCGGGGAGCCCGCCGCGGGCCCCTGCGGGCCGGCCGCCGGCTGCCCGGACGTCTGCTGCGGGCCACCCGAGGGGAGCGCGGGCAGCCCGCCGCCCTCCGGGGCACCCTGCCGCGCCCGCCGCCGGCCGGTCGCCGGCACCGCCTGGGCGCCCGCCGTGCCCGACGGCAGCCCCGTACCGCCCTCGCCGGCCCCGCCGTTCACACCTTCGTGTGCACCCTGCGGCACACCGGCACCCTGCGTACCGCCGGCCGCCGGCTGACCGTCCGCAGCCGTGCCCGGGCCACCCGCCGGCGCACCCTGCTCGGCGCCCGGCTGGCGCGCCCGCCGCCGCCCGGTCGGCTGCGCCGTACCGCCCTCCGTACCGTCGCCGAGCGGCTCACCGGCCCCACCGGTACCGCCGTCACCACTCCCACCGGCCGCCGCGCCCTCGGGGCCGTCACCGGCCTTCTCCGCGGACGCCCGGTCGCCGTCCGCCGCACCGTGCGTGCCCCGCACCCGGGCAGCCGGAACCGGCATCACCGTCGTCTCGTTGCCGCCCGCCCGGTCCGCGCCGTCGGCCGCGTCGTCCGCCGCCGCGCCGTCCACGCCCACCGGCAGTTCCAGCACATACGCGCTGCCGCCCGCCCCGGGACCGCCGCCCGGCGCGCCCGGCACGTCGTGCGTCTGCACCAGCCCGCCGTGCTGCCGCACGATCCCGCGGACGATCGGCAGGTGCACCGGGTCCCCGCCGCCGAACGGGCCGCGCACCTCGATCCGTACGACGTCGCCGCGCTTGGCCGCCGCCACCACGATCGTGGAGTCCCCGGCGATCGCGCCGGTACGCCCGCCCGCGGCGAGCGCGGCCTCACCCACCGGCATCCGCCCCGTGGAGTCCACCCCCGCGACATCCGCGATCAGATGCGACAGCGCCTGCGCGAGCCGCTCCGCGTCCACCACCGCCTCTATCGGCGGGGCGTGCACCGCGAACTGCGCCCGGCCGGGCCCGATCAGCTCGATCGCGCCCTCCACGCCCGCCGCGACCACACCGTCCAGCGACACCTGCACGCGGTTGAGCTTCTCCGCGCCGGAGTCCAGCCGCTGGTAGCTCAGGACGTTGTCCACCAGGGTGGTCATCCGGGCGTGGCCGGCCGCGAGGTGGTGCAGGATCTGGTTCGCCTCGGGCCACAGCTGGCCGGCCGGGTCGGAGGCCAGCGTGCCCAGCTCGCCCTTCAGTTCCTCCAGCGGCCCGCGCAGCGCCTGCTCCAGCACGGCCAGCAGCTGCGCGTGCCGCGCCGCCAGCGCGTCGTACGGACGCCGGTCGGTGAACGTCATCACCGCGCCGACCAACTGGTCGCCGTCCCGCACCGGCGCGGTCGTCAGATCGACGGAGACCGCCCGCCCGTCCTTCGCCCACAGCGCCTGCCCGCGCACCCGGTGCTTGCGCCCGGACTTGAGCGTGTCGGCCAGCGGGGTGTCCTCCCACGGCAGCGCCGACCCGTCCGCCCGCGAGTGGTGGATGAGCGGATGCAGCTCCTTGCCGCCCAGCTCGCTCGCCCGGAACCCGAGGATCTGCGCCGCGGACGGATTGACGAGGACGACCTTGCCCTCGGCGTCGACCCCGACCACACCCTCGGCCGCGGCCCGCAGGATCATCTCGGTCTGCCGCTGCTGACGTGCCAGCTCGGTCTCGGTGTCCAGCGTCCCGGTCAGATCGCGCACCACGAGCATCAGCAGCTCGTTGCCCGTATAGCCGTTGCGGTGATCGGCGTACGCGGCCTCGAAGGCGGACTCGTACGGCGTGCGGCCGTCCTCGAGGTTGGCGCTGGTCACCTCGACCAGCAACTCGGTCCCGTCGGTACGCCGCGCCACCATCCGCGTCGGCTTCGTCCGCTGGCCGATCTCCTCGTCCCGGCGCCGCATCGAGCCCGGGATCCGCTTGGAGTCGAACGTCGGCAGCAGGTCCAGCAGACCGCGCCCCACCAGGGCCGTGCCGGGCGCCTCGAAGGTCTCCAGCGCGATGGTGTTGGCGTTGACGACCGTGCCGTTGCAGTTGACGAGCAGCAGCGCGTCGGGAAGGGCGTCGAGTATGGCTGCGAGGCGAGCAGCGCCTCGGGATGGCCTGCTGCTCACGAGACGCTTCCCTCCTGTTACCGCACCGTGCCGACCCGCCGTGGCGGATCGCTGAGATGGAGTCTACGGGCACTTGCCCGCGGTGCGGAGGCGGATGACGAGGAGGCAATGCCGCGCCCGGGGGCGACTCACCGCACGCCCGACATGTGCCCCTCGTCCTGACCTGGTCCGCTACTGCGGCACGAAAGGGGTCATGAAGTGGTCGCCGGGAGCAGAGGTTCGAAGCGGCCCCAGCGGCTGATCTCACACCCGTTGGTGCGCCGGAAATCCGCGTTGACGGGACGTCCCGCCCAGGTGCCCGTCACATGAGCGGTCGCCGGGCCGCCGTACATCATCGTGCACTGCGCGTTCTGCGGCACCGGAGCGAACGGGTCCCTGCCCCACTTCGTCATCCCGTCCAGCTTGGCGCAGGCGCTCCTGGCCTGGCGGTGGGTGCTGCCGCGGTAGGGATGGCAGTACAGCTCGAAGGTCCCGTCGGTGCGCGCCGACCCGGAGTCGCGGACGGTGACGGTGAGGTGGTCGACGGGAGCCTGCGGGAGGGGCGCGTACGAGCCCGCGAGCCCCGCGTCCTCCGGCCCGGCCCCGACGGGCGCTGGCCGGCCGCCGGGGCCGTGGTGTCCCGCCCCGGTGACGCCGACCGCGGACCGGTGGTGCGGCAGCGGGATCGGCGCGGCGGAGGCGGTGGGCGCCGCAAGGGTCAGCGCGGCGGTGGCGGCGGTGACGGCCGCGAGGAAGAGGGACGAACTCCGGCGGTGCGACATCACAGGCTCCAGAGAGGCGAGTGCGGGGCGGGTACGCGGTACGTACACGCCGGGGGCGCACGACATCCGTGCCGCGCCGGCCCCGACTCTCCTAACGCGCCGCCGCCCCCGACGTTGCGCCGCAGGAACGTCTTTGCCGGGTGGGCCACGCGCCTAGTACCGTAGGGGGCGATTGGTGACAGCCCTTGGAGCTGTGCCATCATCTGGACACACCACAGCGTGCGTGCGCGCGTGGAGTGTGTGGAGGCGTCGCCTAGTCCGGTCTATGGCGCCGCACTGCTAATGCGGTTTGGGGCTTACCCCCCATCGAGGGTTCAAATCCCTCCGCCTCCGCTCCTCTTCGTTCAGGCCCCGGTCCCCGCGACCGGGGCCTGAACGCATTTCCGGCACCCCCACACCGCCCCTCCGGCACCCCCACATCCGGACAAACCCCCACACACCCAAACATCCCCTCCGCGCGACGGCCTCGCCCCCGACCCTCTGGCTGCCTACGCCGGCTCACGCCCACGCCCCCTGCATGCGCGCCATCGGCCGCGCCGAGCCATGCCAGGCCCCCAAGATCCCCAAGCCTCCGAAAGTGGCCCGCGCCACACCCCGAGGCCCGAAGAGCACTGCACCCGCCCGAACTTCACCCGGATCGCCGAGCCCCACCCCCGGCCCGAGAGGCCCCCCACCCCCGCCAAAACCGCGTTTCCGCAGGTCAGAGGCACTGCGGGCAATGGATTTCGCCTGACGGCGCAGGTCATGTAATGTTGTTCCCGCAACGCCGACCGGCAAGAAAAACCGCCGGAAAGCCAAGCGCTCGTAGCTTAACGGATAGAGCATCTGACTACGGATCAGAAGGTTGCAGGTTCGAATCCTGCCGAGCGCACACAGGTCAAAGGCCCCCTGGACATCGTCCAGGGGGCCTTTGACATCAGCGGGTGACATCAACGCGGGTGCCGGCGTCTGTCACGCGGCCGGCGCGCACCCCGGACCGCCCTCCTCGTCCTCGGTCGGCTCGTCAACCCCCAGGGCGTCGTCCATCCGGTCGGCCGCCGCCTTGAGGGTGGTCTGCATCACGTGCGCGTAGGTATCGAGCGTCATCGTGATGGTGCTGTGGCCGAGCGTCTCCATGATCGTGCGGGGATCGACGCCCTGGGCCAGCAGCAGGGAGGCGCAGGTGTGTCGGAGGTCGTGCACTCGTACGCGCCGCACCTTGGCATCCCGGCACAGGATGGTGAGCATGCGGTTGAGGCTGCGAGGGTCCGTGGCCCGGCCGGTGGCGGTGGTGAAGACCAGGCCGCTCGGGTGCCCGGGGACCGGCTGCCATTTGGCGCCGGCCACCTTCCGTTCCTGCTCCTGCTGCGCCTGGTGGGCGATGAGGGCGTCCACGCACTTGCGGGGGAGGGACACCGTCCGGAGCGAGCGTGCCGTTTTCGGGGTGCCGAAGAGCAGTTCGCGCTTGATGCGCTGGAGGTTGCGACGGACCCGGAGTTGGCCGGTGCCCAGGTCGATGTCCGACCAGGTGAGCCCGAGGGCTTCCCCGCGCCGCAGGCCGGTGGAGATGAGCAGCAGCCACAAGGCGTAGAGCCGGTGTTTGCGGGCGGTCTTGAGCAGGATTCTGGCCTCTGCGGCGTCCAACGGCCGTACCTCCTGGCGTTCGATGGTGGGTGTCTCCACGATGCGTGCGACGTTGCGTGCGATGAGCTCTTCCCGGACGGCCTGCTGGAGCGCGGACCGGAGCACGGCGTGGACGTACTGGACGGTGCGGGCCGACGGCCGGCGCTTGCAGCACTTGTTCACGGCGCAGCACGTCCGGTCTTCCTTGGCACGTGCTGCGTCGACGCCCCGGAGGCAGCACAGGCACCCGCTTTTGAACTCCGCGAGGAATAGGCGGATGTCGGTGGGGGAGAGGCGGTTGAGCTTCTTCTTGCCGAGGGCCGGTTTGATGTAGAGCCGGGACAGGCCCTCGTAGCTGTTGAGCGTCGCGGGCTTGAGGCGGGCGGGCGCGATGACAGCCAGCCAGTAGGTGAGGAAGTCGCCGAACGGCATGGCGGAGGTGGCGGCTGGGATTCCCTGCCGGGTCTTCTCCTGGAGTTCGATGAGTTTGTTGCCCACCTCCTCACGGGTCTTGCCGTAGACGAACTTCCGCACTCGGGTGCCGTCGGGGCGGTAGACGTACGCGGCTGCGTGGTAGCGGCCGTCGGTGCGCTTCGTGATGGTGCCTTCTCCGTTGGCGCGCCTCTTGGCCATCAGGCAGCCTCCTCAAGCTTGTTGTGGATGTAGGTGCGGAGTGCGTCGAGGGGGATGCGTCGGGCGCGGCCCTCGGTGAAGCTCGGCAGGGTGCCGGAGCGGATCAGGTCGTAGACCTTGCTGCGGCTGAGCCGCAGGGCCGCCATCACCTCCGGCACGGTGACGGCGGTGGGCATCTCGGGCAGGACGATGCTCACGGTTGCCTCCTGGGAGAGGGGAGGGGCCGATATGGCGGCCCCTCCCGGTCGCGGTTCAGCGGCAGTTGCGGCAGTGCGGGTTTCCGTACGGGCCGTATCGGAGGGTGGGGGTCTGGCAGCCGACGCACGGGCCGACGTTGGGGCCGGAGATGCTGGCGGGCTGGTCGCCGTTGTGTTGAGTCCGCAATGCGTTGGGTCGCGTCTCATCGCGACTCAAGGCCGGTTCGGTGGTGGTGAGTCGCGTTGAGTCGCGGCCCGGGTGACTGTGGGGCGAGTTGATCAGCGTGATGCCGGTGTAGGTCGGCACCTGCTTGCCGGTGTCGTCGCGGGGGCGGGTGCGCCGCAGCTGCGGGACGACGGACTGGAGGTTGCGACCGAACATCTGCTTCGTGCCGACGCTGCGTACGCCGTTGTCCTCGGCCCAGTCCTTCCAGACGGCCCACAGGGCGTCGACGGTCACTTCTACCGCCGGGCCGGTCTGGCAGCACTCGCGGACGAAAGCCGAGGTGGGCGAGGCGGTGTCCTGCATGGTGGTGACCGCCTCCCGGGAAGAGGGCGGTTCGGTGATGCGGCCCTTCTCCTCCAGGCGGGCCAGTCCATCAAGGGCCCAGTTGAGGATGCCGGGCATCTCGGCGGCGAGCTTGCCCGTGAGATCGGTGTCTTCCTTGCCGAGCCAGGAGACGGTCATGTTCAGCGCGATGAAGCGGCGGGCGATGACGCCGGAGGAGTCGCCGAAGTTCGGCAGCTCGTTGGACAGGATCATCAGGCGGGTGGGCAGCTTTCCCGTCCATGGGTCGCGGAACTTACGGTCGATGTCGATGGTGTCTTCGCCGGAGATGGTCAGCAGGCGTTCGACGACCTGGCCGCCGTCGCGGCCGGAGAGCCGGGCGTCGGAGATGACGGCCAGCGGCTTGCCCAGCAGCGTGGAGAGGCCGAAGTTGCTGCCCAGGCCGGCGAGGGTGGGGCCGGCCAGGTTGCCGCGGCCCACCAGCTCGGCCATGACGCGGGCGATGGTTCCTTTGCCGGAGCGGGTCGGGCCGACGATGAGGAGGATCTTCTGCTGGTCGGTGCGGCCGGAGAGCACGTAGCCGAACCACTCCTGGAGGGCGTCGATGGACGCCTGGTCGTCCGGCCAGACCTGGTGCAGGAACCGTTCCCAGTTGGGCGCGGTGGCCTGCGGGTCGTAGGCGAAGGGGACGGAGACCAGGTTGAAGAAGTCCGGTGTGAGGGGCAGGAGTTCGCGGTCGCTGACCCGCAGGAGTCCGTTCTCGCACGCCACGATCGGGCCGTGGGCGTCCGCGGTCGTGGTGTCGTCCCCGATCCAGGTGGGAGCGTCGACGTCGGACGGCAGGAGGGTGATGGAGGTGAGCGCGTCCAGCAGGTTGCCGATCTTCTGCTTGGTCGGCGCCCACGGGCGGATCTCCGGCTCTCCGTCCTTGTCCGTACCGGCTTCGTAGGTGGTGTGCTCCAGCCGCTGGTAGAGCGATGCCCGCACCTGCTGTTCGTCCAGCTCCCGCCAGGAGCTACCCGCCCAGCGCATCCAGGAGCCTCGCCAGCGGCGGCGGATCAACTGGCCGTCCGTGCCTTGCCAGTCCGGGGCGAGGTGTCGGGCGACGGCCATGGGGTTGGAGGGCGGCGGGATCTGCTCCGCGTCGGTGGTCCCGCTCATGCGGCCTCCTCCTGGTGCTCGTCGCCGTGCCACGTCAGGTAGTGGCCGGGGCGGCCGGGGATCGCGATGGCCGGCCAGCCGGGGGAGGGGTGCAACTGCGTCGCAGGGTGGGTGTGGCGGCGCGCAGTCATCTCGGCGGCGGTCGGCACGCGCGACAGCCGGAGGCGGACCAAGGTGCGGTGGGCCTCGTTGCTGGCGCTGGCGGTGACCGCGCGCCACCAGGCGTCGGGGTCGGCGTCCATGAGGACGTCGAGCCGGTCCCGTTCGGCCTGGTGCCGGCGCCACGATTCGGCGGCCGCGAGAACGGACGCGAGCCGCTGCGGGTCGTCCGGTCGGAGGCCGCACCATTCGGGGCCGGCGTAGAGCGGGAAGGCGCCGGTCCGGTAGGCGGCTTTCGCCTGCGTCCACAGGACGTGTACGGCGCCCGGGCACTCGGGCGGGCAGGCTCGTCGGGGCGGGGGCGGTTGGGGCATGCTGGAGACCTCCGTCTCGTGCTGGAGATGGGAGACCAGGGCGGCCCGATTTCATTGGCGTGAGAGGGGCCGCCCTCGTCGTGGCAGGGGTGCTTCCGGGCCCCTGGGAGGGTTCTGGGCAGGGGGCGACGTACCCCCATGACCGGCATGACCTTGCAGGTCAGAGGCCGTGACCACCCCCTGGACCGGGGTCAAGGGCCCCCGTGACTTCGGTGCCCTGCGGCAGGCGCTCGGGAGGGCACCGAAACGGGGTGCTGGATGGGGCCGGGTGGAGGGGGACCCCTCTACCTCCCGGCGGCGAGCAGGATCTCTGCGGGTACGGCGTCCTCGATGTCGCGGCGCTGGTATCCGGCGAGAGCCTTGCCATTGATCTTGACCTGCTTGCTGGTGCGCTTGACGCCGGCCGCCTCCAGGTCGGAGGCGAGCTGTTCGGCGTTGAAGTCGCCGTAGACGTCCTCGTCGAGGTTGACCAGGCCGGCCAGCAGGTCGGTGGTGTACATGCGCGGGGAGTGCCGCATGACCTCCAGGACGTCGGAGATGATCGGCGGGACGCTGACGCCCTGGGCGTCCGCGGCGGCCGTGACGTCCCCGGCCGCGTCGCCGGTGAGCTGACCGGCCGCTTCCCGGAGCGTCCTGCCCTTGCGGCACAGCGCGGCGAAGGCGGGCCCGTCCAGGTAGTCGGCGCGCACGGTGACGTACGAAGCGGGGCCGGTGACCAGCACGCCCACGCCCTTGTGTTCCTCGGAGAGAACGGAGGCGTCGGCGCCTTGGGCGGCCTTGCCCTTGCCCAGCACCATGTCGCTGCTCGCCCGGTCGACGACCTGTGTCGAGTAGCGGATGGTGATGATCTCGCGCAGCTTCGTCGGTACGGAGTCGGCGTCGGGGCGCTGGCTGGCGAAGTTGGAGATGAAGCCGGCCGCGGGGCCGCGCCGGGCGATACGGCACAGGTCGTTGATGACCTGCTCGCGGTCGTCCTTCTCCATGGCCGTGAAGTACTCCTGCAGCTCGTCGATGGTCACGAAGATGACCGGCAGGTTGTACTTCGCCACGATGTCCGGGGTGAGCTTGCCTTCCGGGCACAGCGAGGTGGGCAGGTCCCGCAGCAGCGCGAAGCGGCGCTCCATCTCTGCCAGTAGCTCGGCGAGCATGGCTTTCAGCGCCTCGATCGCGTCGTCCTCGGCGCCCATGACGAGACGGTGGGCGACGGCCTTCATGGGCATCCAGTCGGCGCCGCCCTTGCCGTCGGCGACGTAGTGCCGCACGTACGGGTCCAGGAGCCCGGCCGCGGTCAGCAGGCGTTGGGAGAACGTCTTGCCGCGACGGGGCAGGCCGCCGAAGAACATCGACTGCCACATGACGGGGACGGAGATGCGGGTGCCGCGGGCGTCCTGCCCGAACGGCACCGCGTCCCAGATGGAGAACCGCTCGGCCTTCTCCAGTGGCGAGGGGTTCGGGGGGCCCAGGTAGGGGTCATCGTCGGCGACCCACATGCTCACGCGCCCGGCGTTGCCACCCTTGGCGGCCCGCACGCGGGACATGATGACCTGGATCTCGTCGACGCCCAGTTCCTGGGCGATCACCTCGCGCTTGGCCAGCACGTCCGAGGCAGTCTTGCCACCGCCGCGCGGAAGGTCGAAGACCACCGCCCAGCCGCGGCCGTCACGGACCGGACCCATGACACAGGTGACCTTGGGGCCGTCCTCGTCTCCTTTGCCGGTCTTGAGCAGCCCGGCAGCGCGGAGCGCGTCGTTGAGCTGCTGGGCGGACATGTCCACCTTCAGCGGCGGAGCGGCCTGGTCGAGCAGGCGGGTCTCCTTGCCCCGCCCCAGGTAGGCGAGTGGGGCGACCACGGCCGCGCTCATGCCGGCCTGCAAGACAGGGTCGGCAAGAGCGATGCCGGTTGCTGCTGCCGCGACGCCGACGGCCGCGATGCCGAAGCGCCAGCGGCGGGTCTGGGTACGGGCGGCATGCGCGGCCTGGTGGCGGGCGGCCAGCTCTACGTCCTCCGGGCGCAGCTTCACCTGTGCCCGGAGGGCCCGCACGGTCGCGGAGTGCTCCCGGGCGGAGAGCGTCGGCCAGATGCCGACGGCAGCCCGGAAGAAGCCACGGCACGCCAACAGCACTGTTTTCATCAGGTACTTCGGGACGCGCAGGCCGTGGTAGCGGGAGTGCCACCACGTAAGGCGCCCCAGCGCGACGACGTTGGCCTTGAGCGACTCCGCGGAGCGTGCCCAGGCGGGAAGCACGGGGGCGTCCGGCACGGTCAGCCAGTCGGCCAGCGGATTGTCCGCACGGTCCACGGCTTCGCAGGTTGTCTCGTCGTCTGCGGCCGGTGCCGTGTCTGTGGTGGCTTCGGTGGCGGCTTTGACCAGGGTGACGGGCGGGGTGGGGCGGTGTGCGTCGAGGTGGTGGATGGTTCCCATCTGCGTTTCCCCCGCAGCGGGTTCGGTCATGATGGTGTCTCCTGTCGCGTCTGCCTGGCGTGCAGGGAAGGCCCGGGACGGCCGTGGGTGTCCAGACCAGTCGGCCGTCCCGGGGCGTAGTCACTTGGCGCTGCTGGCTTCGCGCTTACGGGCGCCGTCGAGAACGCGCTCGATCTTCGATTCGAGGTCGCGCTGGTAGACCTCGTCACCGGCAAGGCCGCGCTTGGCCATGCGGCCGATGTACCAGGCGACCTTGGCCTTCTCACCTGCGGTGAGCTTGGGTTCGTCCTGCGCCATTGCTGCTCCCGTCCGGAGCCGGCCTGTCCAGCTCCCCACCGCGCCCGGCCTGGGCCGGGCGCGACTGGGCAGCCGTCAGCCGCGCTTGCGACGGGCCTTGGTGACGTTCTCCGCGGCCGACTTACCGTCCGGACCGCCGACGGACTTCACGACGGTGGCCACGCCCCAGGCGATGACCACGACGACCAGGGCGACGACAGCGAGGGAGACGGCCATGGAGGAGATGGCCGCCACCAGCAGCGGCCCGAAGTAGACGCCGGCTGCGACGGCTCCACCTCCAGCACCGGCGCCCAGGGCGACGCGTTGAACGGTGCGGGCCGGCGGGGCCTGGTGGATGTGCTGGACCACTACGGGCGGCTGGTCGTAGGAAGTCGGGGCCGCCATCGCTTCGGGCCGATAGACGGGGGCGGCCTGCGGTGCGCTGGGTACCGGAAGTTGGTTGTCGAACTGGTAGCGCCGGGGCGTGGGCACGGGACCTCCTCGGGCGGAGTATGGGCGGTCAGATGTGCTGGGTGACGGTCGGGGCGCGACGGGCCGTGTCGGCAGCGACGGCGCGTGCGGCGGGGTGGAACCGGGGCGTGTCGCCCTTGCGGCGGCGGGGCGGCGAAGGGCGCTTCCGCGGCGCCTTGGCGGACTTCTCACTGGGTGGGGGGACTTGGTTCGCGACCTGCGGCTTTTCGCGCCGCAGCGGCACGACGTTGCCGGTGTCGGGGAGTACGAACTGTGGGTGCGCCAGCCCCGCGTGAATGCGTCGTGCGACCGCTTCCGCATCCGGCTTGCGCGCCTCGATCAGGCGGGTGGCAGCGGCGGCTGCGTGCTTCTCCAGCTGGGGCGTCATGCCGGGTTCGGTCGGCCCGTGCACGACTTCCCACGCCCTGCGCCACGCGTCCTCGGCGGGCAGCGTGCCGTAGGGCGCGGCGGACACGAGCCGACGAGCGACGCGCAGTACGTCCCTGTGGTGGCGACGGCGACGGGCCGCATGCCGGGGGCGCTCGCGGGCGTCCTCGTCCCGGGCCGCGAGCGTGGCGACCCACTGGCGGATTTCGAACACGGCCGGGCCCAGAACAGTGACTGCGGCGAGGCCGGCACCGGCCGCCGTCGCGTTGTCGGCCGACAGCCCGTGCGGACCGTCGGCGAGGGACAGGCCGTAGCCGTAGTTGATGGACGCGGCAAACCCGGCACAGGCAGCGACCAGGAACCGCAGCAGCCAGCGCACCCAGCCGGGTGCGGACCGGGCATCTGCGTAGGCGACGCCGGCCGCCATCACCCAGGCCGCGCCCTCCAGCCCCAGCGGGACGGGCAGCAGCATCACGGAGATGCCGACGAAGTGCACGATCTGCGCGGGCAGGGACGCCAGCCCGGACGCCACGACCAGGGCGAGGGTGCCGTTGCGGTAGATCCGCTCCGGCGTCAGCGCCTGCGCGCGGCGCTCGGCCCGCTCCCGCCGCCGGGCCTGGCGGTCGGCGCGGTCGGCCTGCTTGTCGGCACGGGCCTGCTCCCGCAGCCGCGCCGTCCGCTCATCGGCAGCCTTCTGCCGTTCGGCCCGCCGGTCCTCGGCCGCGGCGGCGTCCAGGCGGCGCTGTTCGGCCTCGGCGGCCTGGTCGGCCCGCCGCTCCTCGCGGTAGGTGCTCAGACTCATGCGCCACCGCCCCACGCGGTGAGGGCCGCCACGACCAGCAGGCCGCCGGCCAGGCACGTGAGGTCGATGGCACGGCGCAAGCGTCCGAACTTCACCACCGCGATGCGGGAAAGGGTGGCGATGTGCGCCGGCCGGTCGTCCTCGGCCAGGGCGTCGCGGATCTCGTCCGGGGTGAGGGTGGCCCACTTCGGAAAGCCCTGCGGTCGGGCACCACCGAGGTTCGGACGGACCGTCCACAGCAGGTACGTGGCCGCGGTCAGCAGCACCGCCACCCCGGCGGCCCCGAAGGCGACGGCGGCCGGCGGCAGGTGAACACTGCTGGCCACCGTCCAGGCGCCGGCCAGCATCGCACCGGTAAACGCCAGCAGCAGACTGGCCTTGGTGTCCGTACGAGCCAGCTCGGCCTTGACCTCCGTGTGCGCTGCGGTCAGCGCGGTGTCCTGGTAGCTCATGCCCCCACCTCCGGCACGAACGCCGTGGTGGTGGGGAGATTCGCCAGCTCTCGCCGCGCGGCCAGCACCTTGCGCCGAGCCCGACGAATGCGCCGCTCGTCCAGCTCGGACGGCACCCGGTCCAGGACCATGATCTGTACGTCGAGCAGCTCCACCTCGGCGGAGATGAGCGGCATCTCGACGTCGATGGCATCCAGCTCCGCGGCCGTCGGTCCGCGGTCGTACTCGGTGGCGGTAACGACCGCCTGAACAGGAACGATGTACTTCATCGAGTCGACTCCTTTGACGAGTGGGACGGCTCGGAAAACGGCCCCGGGATGCACCCCCGGGGCCGTGCGCCGTCTGGTGTGGAGTTGGGTCGTTGATGGAGGTCGAGCCGGGCAGTTGCCCGGCTCCCCACACCCCGCTCGTACAGCGCGGACGCTGGACGAGCGGAGCAGGCAACCGCCGCAGCGAGAGCGCTGCGGAGTGCTGAGTTGCGCGGTCTTGCACCCGCGCGGCCGTCACTTGAGGGAGACGGCTCAGAGGCCCGCACGCTGTTGAGTTGTGAAGGACCGACCGCTTCCTTTGGGCCCGTGTCACGGGGCCCTCCGGGCGGCATCCAGGCAGGCAATGCACGGGGCACGAAGCCCCTGAACTCCTTCACTCATGTACTTATGTGCAGGAGTTGCTGGCATGAGAATGCCCAACTCCTGTACATGAGTCAACCCGCCGCGAGAAGTTTCTTCGCGACGGGATGGAGGAGTTGAGGCTGCGTCAGTCTCCCGCAGGGATGCGGTAGTCGAGAACGAACTGGTCAGCGGCCATGACGGTGTCGCAGACCTCGACCACCCGGCCGTCCTCGCTCTCCGCGTTCCGGACCAGGTGAATCACGGGCGAGCCGGGACTCAGGCTTAGGGCGCCGGTCTCCTGCTTCGTGGCGAGCCGGGCGCGGACGGTCTCCGTGAACTCCTTCAGCATGTGCCCGTTCTCCTCCAGGCGCGCGTAGATGCCGCCGCCCCCAGGGTTTTCCGCGAGCAGCTCGGGGATCTCCTCCGCGATGTCCCACGGAAGGTACGACGTCGCCTCTTCCGTAGGCGTCCCATTGCTGAAATACAGACGCCGACGCGCCAGCACCTTCGTGCCGGCCGGAACGCCCAGGCGCTCCGCGATCTCCTCAGGCGCCTCGGTCGGGCCGACGTACAGCACCGTCACGCCCGCGGTCTTCCCGGCCTGCTCGGATTCCGCGAGGTACGCGGCCTTGCCGGCCTTGCGGTGGGACCGGCGGAAGCGGTCGGACGACTTACGACGTACCGGCGGCTGGCTCTTCACGAACGAGCCCTTGCCATGGTGGGTGTCGATCAAGCCGGTAGGCCGGAGCTCCGCCACGGCCTTGCGTGCCGTGCCCTGAGACACGGAGTAGCGGGCCATGAGTTCCGACTCACTGGGCACCTTGGCTCCAGGCGGGAGGACTCCGGACCTGATCTGCTGAGCCAGGTCATCCGCGATCTGTAGGTACCGTGGCTGACCTGAGTCTCTAGAGGCTGCTGTGCCCATGTCCTTCAGTCCTCCTATGCTCCTGTACATGAGTAACGCTAACCGGGAGGTCCGGTCAATGTCGCTTCACTCGGTTTCGGTGGCCGGAGTGGTGGTCCGCGAGGACGGCCGCGTTCTCGTGATCAAGCGTGCTGACAACGGCGCCTGGGAAGCCCCGGGCGGCGTCCTCGAACTGGACGAACGCCCCGAGGAAGGCGCCTGCCGAGAGGTCCTGGAAGAGACCGGCATCAAGGTCGAGCCGGAGCGCCTGACCGGCGTCTACAAGAACATGAAGCGCGGCGTCGTCGCCCTGGTCTTCCGCTGCCGGCCGGTCGGTGGCGAGGAGCACACGTCAGACGAGTCCGTGGACGTGCGCTGGTTCACCCGCGAAGAGGTCGAGCGCCACATGGCGGAGGCGTACGCCGTGCGAGTGCTCGACGCGCTCAATGCTAGCGGGCCGCACGTTCGCACTCACGATGGTCATCGCGTTCTGGGTGCGTAGTTTTTGACCACCCAGTAGGGCCACGGTGCGAGCCCCAGACGTGCATCTCCCACAAGTGCAGCCCTCTTATGGGGCGCCGCATGATTTGACGGGCGCATATGCCCCTTATGTGAAGGTTTGCCGCTCGGGTTTTCGGGTAACTTTCGCCGGTTTTGCCGAACTGCCTTACAGGACGACATGAGTACTGGATGATTGCGACACCCCACGTCGTAAGCCCCCACACCGTGCCCAGCAGGCAAGTCGTGAAGCGAGACGTCCTTGACTCAACCCATTGCTTCCCCGCGTTTCAGTGCCGACGAGGTCGCTGACAGCCTTGGCGTGCCCGTTACTTTTCTCGGGTCGGGAGCCTATGGCGATACCTGGAAGGCTGGCGCCGAGGCAGTAAAAATCATCTGCGTCGATGACTATCCGAGAACGCGACTGGAACGCGAAGTGGATGGGCTCACTCGCGTAAATTCGCCTTACGTTGTAGATTTTCGAGGTCTGGACGAATTTCGCCTTGGTGGGCAGAAGCGCCCCGCATTGCGCTTTGAGTATATTGCAGGCGGCGATGCGGAAGGATACCTAAACCGAGGCGATCTTCTACCTGTAGAGCTTACTCCAGGGTTTTTGCAAGGCTTGCTGCTAGGCGTTCAGGCGCTGCATAAGGCGGCTACCATTCATCGAGATATCAAACCTGCCAATATTTCATTGCGACACGGAGATTGGTGCCAACCTGTATTGCTCGACCTTGGGCTGTCTAAGCAGATGGATGCAACCACGATCACTGTCTACCCCGGGCATATCGGCACCCCTCCTTACATGGCGCCCGAGCAGTTGGAGGGGCGGCGTGCCCGCAAAGCGGCCGACTTGTGGGCGGTGGGAGTTTCGGTGCGTCAGCTCATCTCTGGAAGACATCCTTTCTATTCGTCAGGCAAAAAGTACAGTGTTGACGAAGCGTTTAGCGAGTTGATGGGTGGGCCCGAGGATTTGCCCCCTGACTGCCCAGAGGAAGTGAAGCAAGTCCTCGATAGGCTCACCTCGGTTGTTGAGCACGAACGAGGCAGTAGCGCCAGCAACCTTTTGCGACTCAGGAAGCAAAGGTGAGGTAGATGCCACACGAAGAGCCTGACCCTATGCCGGAAGACCTCCTGAATTGGCTGGAGGACGAGGATAGCCTCACAGACGTAGTCGATGAGCAGCAACTTGAAGACGAGGCGGCTAACGCGTACTTAGACGCTGAGGACGAATACGTACCGATTGACGACGGCAAAGGGTACTTGGCCGTGTCCGGTACGGAAGCCGGCAGTATTTTATCAGCGCTGCCGCCCGGTTCTACGGTGACAGAAACAGCTTCTGCCCCAACGGTCGTGAGTCGAGATAGTTCCCTGACTGGTGATCGCCCCATCTACCTTGTGCACCGAGGAGGGCGTAACGCAGAACTCCTCCCATGGGTAATGGGAGAACTGCATCACAAAAAGGGTCGTTCCATTGCTATCGGAGCAGTAGCTAACCTCCCCGCTGCTAAGGGGGAGAAGCTTGGTGGTTTTCTCCGGCAGGCGTCCGTTGCAGCTCTACGCATTGCCGACCCGCAGTGCTATCGACTCGACGAAAAAGTTCTACGTCTGTCTCCAAGCCCTATCGGAAAGCGTGCATGGGGATATGCCCCCTACCTCTCCACTACTGAAGACACCGACTGGGTGTTGCAGGTCCTGGATGCTCAGCGCGCCATCGGGGCAAATCTGCTACTCACCCCTGGTAGGGCACTCGACCCAGACACCCCGCAGGCCTCCCTCGACAGTGCCTTTCAGGAGGCAGATGAGGCATTGGCACTGACTGAGAGAGGCGAACGTCTAGCGCTAAACCTGACTCTGCCGTCGCGGTGGCTCTCCAGCGAAGCCTTGCGAAATCGGTTGCTAGATCAGATCCTCGATCAGGACCAGTTCGATGTCCTGTACATCCGAATTCAATGGGCGCAGGCCAAGGCATTCGCGCCCACCGAAGACGGGGATCTTCTCATGGGCATCAAGCGACTCTCTAATCTGTGCGCAGATGAGGGCCGGCCGCTGCTGCTACCTCAGACTGGTATCACCGGCTGGTTTGCGCTGGCGCATGGTGCTGCTGGGTATGGACTGGGCTTCAGTGGCTCCGAGCAATCCTTTGCGGAGTACGCCTTTCGCCGCGCACGGAAGGGCCAGCAGCAGGCCCAGAGGTATTTCGAGAAGCAGATGCTGCACACAGTAGACAGCAGCGCTCATGACGTCGTTCGGTCGTCCCAAGGATATGTTGACTGCACCTGCACGTACTGCCCGCAGTTGTTCAGAAACCCAACTTGGTCTCACGCACTTGCTGCGCTTCATCACCTCTACTGCATGGGCGAACTGACAGCCAGGGTGCATGAGGATTCAGCCCGCGGTGGACGTCACGGAGCAGTGCGGCGCATTGTGGCGAATGCTAGGAGGTGGTCAAGTGAACTGCCTTTGGGGACGAATGACGTTCCCCGACATTTGGCCTCCTGGGATCAGGCCCTGTAGTAGTCGTTAGATCTACACCAAAGACAAGACCGATAGAGCCGCTTGTCTGACCTGTTGCGTAGAGGTGGGCGGCTCTTTCAGCCAGCAATTCGCGGTAAACGTTTCTTTTGTGTCCTCTTTTCAACTTTGGAGAGACGACGCGCTTGACTCCCCTTTCGTTGTCTAGCGTAGCCAATCCAATTCCTGCCCGTTTGAACCACTCTCGGTGTTCTGTGGCGGGTGTCGAGTAAGTGGAATCGAGCACCAGCCACGCCAAATCTGTCGAGGCTCGATGGCGCAAAGTCTGACTGTATCCGCTCCGCCAGTCGCGGATTTTCACCTCAATGGTGCAGATTCGTTTGGCTAGGCTTTTGAATTTTGACTCGGAAATCCATTTCCCGCGAGAGTGTTTGCGTACGTAGCCGTACTCCGTAAGTCGCGGCAGTACGGTTGACGAGATGTATTTGGCGCTCAATGGAAGTCGAGATGCCAATTCGGCCGAAGTGATCACTTCGTGATTGGATGCATCAAGGGCCTGCAGAACACACATGTCGGAGAAGTCGACAATGAATGATTTCGAAGTTTCCTTTCTGTGCTCCAGGGTTGTCGTGTCGAAGTCAATAAAGACGATGTCTGGAATGCCTGCGATTGTTTGTACTTCGAACAGGGTCTCGCTGCTTCCAGGCATTAACTGAGTTGCTTGACTCGCGATTGGTGTAAGCATGTCTGCTTCACGTTTGAATTGTGGTTCAGGCACGCTCGGCTCCTCGGGTTTTAGGTTGCGCTGCGATAAGTATAGACTTGTCAATCGTGCATGGCTATAGGTGTGCTTTTATTTAACGAAGTTTGCGGATCGAAGTTCCGCTAGTGAGCTCCTGCTTTGCCGGGATGTTTATCAGGCTGATAGGGCGAAGGCGACCCATCGGTGAGCCGTAGCCCCTGGGGTGGTCGCCATTGGTTCGGCGGCCATGGACTGCGCGGGCACCGCGGCATGCGGTAGACCCATGTGCCGACGCTGACGAGCGCTGCCCGGGGGCTGACAACTGTGGTCGCCTCCGGTCGAAGCTTTCGGCGGCCCGGCAACGTCTTGGGCTGACATCAACAGCTGACATCAACGGCAGCGCACACCACTAGACGAGGATGCTCTGATGTACCAGGGCAGCGAAGCACGGATGGAGGGCCATAAGTGCGCCGCCCTCCGCGGCACCCGCCTACGGATCAGAAGGTTGCAGGTTCGAATCCTGCCGAGCGCACAGCAGGCCAGAGGCCCCGTTCGATTCGAACGGGGCCTCTGGCGTTTGCGGATGACGGCAGTGTTTGACGGCAACCGCTTCCGAGGGCTGCTGCGGAGTGGATCAGGCGGTCACCGGGACGCCGACGGTGCCGTCGTCATCGTCCGGCCGCCTGCCGTCACCCCTCAGTGCGTCCCCGACGCGGTCGAAGGCGGAGCGCTGGGAGTCGAGCCGTACGAAGGTGTAGATGTCCATGGTCACGCGGATCGAGCTTTGGCCCAGGACTTCCATGATCATGCGGGCGTCGCGCCCTGTTCGTGGAGCAGTGACGCACACGTATGACGCAGGTCATGAAAGCGGACCCGCCGGACCTCGGCACGAGCGCACAGTGCCTCGAAGGACCGATTCAGGTTCCGCGGTTCGATGGGCGTCCCGTTCTTCGTGGTGAAGACCAGGCCGTGCCCGTGCCCCTTCCAGGCGGCCGACTACGCGGGCCGCGCGCTGGCGGACGGGGGCCGCCGCCGCTCCTTGTCTCCGCCACCGCTCCCCGGCGGCCCCCCACCGCTCAGCGCGCAGGCCCGAAGCCAGGCCAGCCAGACCAGGCAGCAACCCGCCCAGCCTGAAGCAGCACCACCAGGCCGACGCTCCGGCCGCGATCTGCCATACCTCTCCACCAGGCGCACGCGACCAGCAGCGCCAGACAGCCGATTCCGCGGCGGCACCATGTCTGCGCCCCACGGCAGTACAGAGCAGCGTGGTACAGACCGGATGGGGCGCGGGTGCACACATGGCGGGTGCTCGTCACAGCGCGGCCGCTTCGTGGCTGACTGTCTGTGGCTGAGGCCCAGGAGCGCACCTTGTCCTGCTGTCCGCCCGTGCCGCCTGTTCCGCAAGGTCCACAACTTCCTCTCGTCATCCGCTCGTGAGGGCCGGCCGCAGTGAGCACGACAACAGCCCCAGTACCATCGGCACCGGGGTTCTGATCATGAACTCCCCGACCGGACCGCCCGCGTGCTGCCAGGCTCAGGGGGCGGTCCGGTCTCAGTTGTTGCGCCGGCATCTCCGGCGACGCGATCAGTCAGCAAGTCCCTCGCTGACGACGGTGACATCGCGCAGTTCGCGGTAGAGGCACGTAGCGAGGACCGCGCGCAACAACGGGTCACCACAGGGCAGGAGGGCATTGCGCTCGTGCACAGCCCAGCCCTCGCCAGTGAGCTTGTACGGAGTGCCGGAGTACCCCCACAGACGAGGCGACCGGACCCTCAGGACGACGCACTCTGCCTTCCGTAGGTGGGGACACTCGGCCATGGCCACACGGGCGTGCTCATCGCACAGCGGCGGCATCCCCGACAGGGAACGCTCCGGCCAGGTAGACCGGTCGTATGGCTTGCGCCAGTCCAGGAACAGCCAGCCGTCCGCATTTCTTGACGCCTGGTTGCCGCAGACCTGGCACTTCATCGCGTACATGGCGCGGTACTGGCGCCCGGGGTGCATGCAGTCGTACTGGGGCCGGCCTACCTCAGGCCGGTGAGCCATCCGTCCCCACAGCACCTGGTCCCGGCCGACGCGATCGGCCGGGCGCTCGTTGCGGTAGCCAAGCTTCGGCCCCTTCGCATCCCAGCGGATCACCAACTGGTCTTCATGGTCGGCGAGCTCCGCGGACCATGAGACGACGTAGGGCACCAAGGGCTGCCTACGCCCGGGGTGCTCAGCCACTACCGAACCCCTCACCATCGAGCTCAACCTGCGGCTGAACCGGCCGCTCAGCCGGTCGCCCATGTTCACGCGGGCCACAGCGCTCCAGCGCCGAGCGCAGCAACCCCAGGGCGGTCTCCAAGTCGAGGCAGTTCTCACGGCCACGAACCTTCTGGTAGACCAGCGCCCGTGTTCCCTCTACGTCAGCGGCAGTCACCCCACGAGCAGTGGGCAGGAGGCCAGCCGGCACACCCGGATTTGAGCTAGATGCCACGGAAGCACCCCCGATCAGAGGCAGGTGTGCACGGGCCTGCGCTGCGTGCAGCAGCGGCAGCAGCCGGGTCGACGTCCGGGCGGGCGACCGGCGGCCGGGCACTGTGAGACTCCAGCGCCCCGCCAACAATCACCACGGGCGGTGTCATCCCCAGTAGACCCAATACGACGATCGCCAGGCCCTCTCGTGACCGACTCTCCCGCGTCTGGCGGCGGCTCACCGCGCACCCCCGCCACCGGCCATCGCGCTCAACGGCGCCCAGCTGAAGAACAACTGCGCGCCGTGGCGTCCGAGATGATCCAGCTCGGGGTGCCGGAATTCGGAGACCGGGGACAGAGCATTGGGCCACCGCGTGATGACAACCTCGGCCTCGCCCTGCTCGGCCATTTCCCGAACCCTGAGCCAGCCGGCACGCCTCTGCGGAACCGGCTCGCCGTACCGATCCACAATCTCGGCAACGATCCGCAGGCCGTTTTTGACAGCGAAGTCGCGGCCCTCTTGCACGGCGCGCTCGTGCGCCACACCAGGAACATCCTGGCTACGCGACGCACAGATGTAGAGAACGGCTGGAGTGCTGGTCCTGGTCATCGCGAGCCTCCTGAGCAGGGGCCGGTGAGACCGCATGGCGTAGCGGTCAGAGGTGATTGCAATTGGTCGCCCGGTGGACATACGCAGCAGCTTCGCGCCGACGGTGGTGCAGCCCAAAGGCCCAGCTGATTACCCAACTTGGGTAACATCACCAGCCCTAGAGTGCTGACATCTCGTAGCCCTCAACCGCGGGAGCCTGCCTGATGCCGAAGCCGCCCCAGCCGCGAGAGCTTCCCGGTCGGCTGCTCACTGATCCTGAGATGATCGATGCCTGCCGAGTCCGGGACTTCAGCCGGGTGTTCCGGCTGGTGAAAAAGCACGCCGGTATTTACCCGTCGATGATTGCCCGCCTGTGCGACCTCACCCCGAGCCGCGTGGGGGAGGTGATGGCTGGCGAACGCCGTTTGCAGCACATGGAAGTGATCGAACGCATCGCGGACGGGTTGCACATCCCCGGTCACATGCTCGGGTTGGCCAGGCGGTCCTGGGAGACACCTGCGGCCCTCACCGTGATCGAGCGCGAGCCGGCTCAGCCACCCGCGGCGACAGAGCAGCTCAAGCCCGTGGATCTCCCCGGATCCGACCTGGACAACATCCTCGCCCTCACCTCGCCGACCGATCCGAGCCCCTCCACCCTGCAAGCGCTGCGGGCATCGATCGAGGACTATTGGCGTCGCGACGACCAGCACGGGGGCGAGGCCCTCAGGCCAGCAGTGGTGGGGCAACTTCGCTACGTCGTCGACCTGTTGGGCACGAGCAGGTCCCGCTCCATCAAGGACGACTTGTACGGGGTCGCGGCGGAACTTGCCCGCCTCACCGGCTGGACGCACTTCGACGCCCGCCAGTACAACCAGGCCCGCGCCTATTTCACGCAAGCCCTGAAGCTCGTCAAGGAAATCGACGACCGGCAGTTCATGGCCAACGTCCTTGCCTGCATGAGCTTGCAGGCGACTTACCAGGAGAAGCCCACGGACGCTCTGGCCTTCGTGCAGGCCGCGCAAGATACAGTCCGCGGCGGCGCCGGATCGACTCCGCGCGTCCAGTCGATGTTGGCCATGCGAGAGGCGTTTGCGCACGCCTCACTGGGCAGCCGGGCCGCCACCCACACGGCGATCTCCGAAGCGCACCGCCAGTTCGAACTGATCCGCGCGGACGACCCGGACCCCGCCTGGGTGTCCTACTTCGACGAGCCCAAGCTCATCGTGGACACCGGCATCGCGCACGGCCAGCTCGGTGAAGCAGCAGCGGCTGAACCCCTGATTGCTGACGCCGTGCGCAGAGAGCACGGCACCAACCAGCGGGGACGCGCCTTCCACGCAATCTGGCTGGCCCGCACCCAACTGCAACAGGGCAAGCTCGACCAGGCATGCCACACCGCTACGGACGCCCTGGAGCCCGCCTCAGCGGTCGCTTCCGAACGGCTGGCCGGCCACCTCAGAGAGTTCTACGGACAGCTGACTCCGTACCGCGGAGAGCCCGTCACCACGGCCTTCGAGGCACGCCTCAGAGAAGTGCTCCCCACCTGAGTCAGCGAGCCGCCTCATCCATCAGCACGTAGAGCAGGCCCACGAGCGAACCGCTACTCACGACCTCCCGGCGGTCGATCATGGCGCGCGCTTCGGCGAGCGGAACCCACTCGATGCGGTCGGATTCGTTCTTCTCGGTCGGAGGCCCAACGTAGGTCGCGCTGTCGGCCCGGAAGACGTGGTGCTGCGAGTCCGTGATCCCGTTCGCCGGCTCCGCATAGATCAGCGGCTTCAACGGTCCCGGACGCCAGCCGGTCTCTTCGAGAACCTCACGCGATGCTGCCTGCTCAGGTGTCTCCCCCGGCTCTATGAGGCCCATGGGCAGCTCCCACGCCCAGGAGTCTGTGATGAAGCGGTGGCGCCACATCATGAGGATCTCGCGCTGTTCATTGACCACGGCGGCCACGGCCAGGTGGCGGAGCCGGACGACATGGTGCTCCCATCGGCGCCCGTCCGGCTGCTGGACGTCCACGAGGCAAAGGTTCACCCACTGATTCGTGTAGATCTGCCGTTCGCCATGGGTCTTCCACTGCATGAACGCCGCCCCTCTCGCCGGATGGTCCCAGCATCTCAGATGGGGACACGAGGGCCGTGTGGAGTTAGGCCGGGGGCGGTGACAAGCCGAATTCGGGCAGCTCGCTAAGTTCTCAGACGGTCTGCCCCTGAGAAGGAGGGGTCCGGCAGCGTGAACGTCCAAGGACAGGTCGGTGTTGGTCAGGCACTGCTGTTGGCGTTTACCAATGAGTTCATCAACTCCATCCGGGATGGCAAGACGAAACACGTTCCGCAAGCGATACCGCGACGTGGACATCCCGCTCCTCGCCGCCACCCGCTCCTGTAGCGGTTGATCACCGAGGTGACCAACCGAATCAAGATGCACGGCGACGGTAAGTTCCACGGGCCAGTTCACGTCAAGACTCGGATCCGCGGAAGTGTGCAGCCGGCGCTCTCGGCTGCTGCCTTCTGCCTGTCGGTCACCAGGGCGCACACAGCTGGTCCGAGGCTTCTGCAGGGTGATCACGCCTGCTCGAACGGCTGGCTTGGCCGACGCAGTGCCTCGCTGTCTCCTCGGGCAAAATGGAAGGCTCGTCGCGCACCCCATCGGAGGGGGATGGAGGTGTTGATCGGTGAGTAAGGCGACAAAGGGCATCAAGCCGGTCATCGCCCGGCGCGGCACCGAACACGGCTCCGGCCTGGGAACCAAGCGTTGGGTCGTGGAACAGACCATCGCTCTGCTGCACTGGTTCGGCCGCCTGCGCATCCGTTGGGAAGCCCGAGACGACATGCACGAGGCGTTCCTCAAACTCGCCTGCTCGCTGATCTGCTGGCGACGCCTGCGACCGTGTTGAGTTAGGAGCTCTTAGACGTCCGTCCACTTCCGAAGCCACGCTATGTACGCCATGCCGCCACTGCTCTTCCTTGGGGTGAGCTACTCAGCAGCGTATGAAGTATCTGCCGGGGTTCTGAATCTAGACCGCTTTCGAAGGTTCTGTACTCCTCCGGGCGAACGCGCGCAGCAAATGCGATCACGTTAACGTAGCGATTCACGAGATGCGGTCTGCTCTGAAGTAATTGAGAGTACCGCGGTATGGCCTGATTCTGAACGAGAACTGCTTGCTGCAGAATCCCGGAGGCAGAGATTTGAGGGGCCATATCCTTGCCGACCATGTACCTGGTCAGAACGGCCAAGGAGGATTCCAAGCTACCAGAACATAGATAACCTATCTGGTCGCCTGTGTATATGGTGGCGCGAATATACGGATTTAGTAGAGGGGAAGCAAATTTCAACTTGTTCAGTTGATCAAGTAGGACGGCGAGCAGTGTGAATCGTAGATGGCGAGCCTTGAGTGCGCCGACAAAGCTGCCCATCATGAATCTCAAACGCGCATATTCCTCTCCCTTGAGCTCGTTCGCGAACCCTCCGTCGATAATGAGCACGCGATGCCCTAGAAGGCTGACCAATTGCGCCTTGCCCTCGACGTCATCGGCGACGTAAATATCGACGCCCTTCCGATACTCAAGTTGCTGTCGCAAGGTATTGAGGGTGGCATTAATCTCCGGAAATGACTCTTCTGTGACCTTGACGGCTCCACCGAGTAGGCGAGCTCGCCATAGAGTAATTGCAAACCATATAGAAATTATCACAACGATCAGAATGAGCCCGGAGAGTGGCGCTCCTATCAAGATGGCCAAACCTATCAAGTAGGCAACCACGGTGGTCAGTGTCGCCAGTTTTCGCCGAGATGCCTCATGCGGATGCCTGACGTGCTCAAGTGAAAGTGGCTGCTCACTCATCTCATCACCTGTTGTCACCTTGAGAAGAGCTACTCCCGATACTCAGTTTGAGGGCTTGGCCGACTGAGCGCATCTTGTGCAGCTCACAGCTAGCTGGCCTCAAAGAAGCCTGGAAGGTTGGGAATTAGAACTCCTAACTCAACACGGTCGCAGGCGTCGCCAGCAGATCAGCGAGCAGGCGAGTTTGAGGAACGCCTCGTGAATGTCGTCTCGGGCTTCCCAACGGATGCGCAGGCGGCCGAACCAGTGCAGCAGAGCGATGGTCTGTTCCACGACCCAACGCTTGGTTCCCAGGCCGGAGCCGTGTTCGGTGCCGCGCCGGGCGATGACCGGCTTGATGCCCTTTGCCCAGACCTGGCGGCGGTAGCAGTCGTGGTCGTAGCCGCGGTCGGCGTAGACCTCCTTCGGTCGCTTGCGGGGTCGGCCACGTTTGCCGCGGATGGACGGGATCGCTTCCAACAGCGGCATCAGCTGGGTGACGTCGTTGCGGTTTCCGCCGGTCAGCGTCACGGCCAGAGGGATGCCGGTGGCGTCGCAGATCACGTGGTGCTGGGAGCCCGGCCGGCCTCGGTCTACCGGGCTCCCTCCGGTTTTGGGCCGCCCTTGAGCGCCCGGATGTCGGAGCTGTCGATCACCGCCCGCGACAGGTCCAGACGATCGGCAGCCCGCAGCTCGTCCAGCAGCACTTGGTGCAGCCGCTGCCACACTCCGACGTTGTTCCAGTCCCGCAGTCGCCGCCAGCAGGTCATCCTCGAGCCGAACCCGAGCTCACCGGGCAGCCATTCACTGGATGCCGGTGTAGAGGACGAACAAGATGCCGCACAGCACCTTGCGGTCCTCCAGTGCCTTCTTCCGCCCCGGCCGCCGCTGAGCATCGGGGGGCGATGGCAGCAACGGCTCGATTCTCGACCACAACTCGACATCAGCCAGCCACGGTTGAGAGTTCCGCTTGCCCATACCCCAAACAACCGACGCATACGTCCGGAGGGCACGGCCACCAGTGTTGCGTTAGGAGCTCTAAGGCGCCGCCTTGGTTGCCGCCATGATGTCTCGTCAGACCTCTGAGCTTGTGGGTTGACGCTGGATTCGGAGTCGAACGCGTGGGCGAATTACTTGTACCCCGAGCATGCCGACGGGCGGCGTCACATCTTGTCCCTGGGGCTCCGATAGGATTCGTAGTGCTTCACCTGAACTCCACTGAACTGTGGTGCAGAGGCGCCCAGTTCACAGGCATCCGGGGCCTGATAAGCAGGCGCCGGCTGGAGAGGAAGGTGAGGTGGTGCTGTGAGCGTCCCCCTGGACAAGCGCGGTAGGAAGTGGACCGGTCCCGAGAAGTGGCAGGTCTTCCTGGCGGCGGCGAGTTTATTGGTGGCGGTCATCGCCCTGGCGAGGTAGTTCGCTCAGTGAGTCTGGGCGCTCGCCCCGAGGACGCGGTCGAAACCGGCCGGCAGGCTGCATACGCAGCGAGCCCGGTCGCTTGATGATCGACCGGGCCCGGTAACTGCAGGAGGCTCGTGTTTCCGGTGGCAGCCGGAGACCGGGCCTCTTGTGCGTTCCCGATGCCGGGCCCGCACGCGGTGCCTCGGGAAGGGGACTATGCCATGCCACCCCTTCCCAACAACTAGAACTTTACCTGCTTTGGCCCGGGACGATGAGCCATCTAATCCATTAGAGGCCATCTGACCTGCGGATATTGCTTAATTCTTTACTCGGTGCCCCTGCTGGGCAGTTCTGTAGCTCCGTTCAGCACCCCGATCATGGCGTTCTCTCCCATCGGCATCTCCGAAGTAGCTCCTCGAGGTGGCCCTGCTACCCCAAACAGGGGTGCGGCCGGACCGTAAGGCCCGTGCCTTCCGCGGCCTGCCGGGCCCGCCCTCGGCGATCTGCCGCAGATGTTCTTCCCTCCACTCCAGGGGCGCGTCGCCGTCGATGAACCCCTCCAGCCACTCGCCGCCGGGAGCGGCTGGAGGCGTTGCCACGTCAGTGGCGACGTGTGACGTGCCACCGCCCCTCTGCCGCGTGGGTGACGGCAACACTGACGGCAACGGCAGCACACGTGGGCTGAGACCAGCGGTCAGCCGCACACGGGAAGTACGGCAACCGGGGCGGCTGGTGCCGTCCGTCGCCTCCATGAGCTCGCCGGGCGCCGAGCGCACTTCGTGCGGCGGGCTGCTGAGGAGGGGTGGGTGAGGGCGATCGGTCGGGGAGCCGAGTGGCAGGCCGCAGCTTGGAGTGCGCCCCTGGAGTGGCTCTGGGCGGTTTCCGGGGTCGGTTTGGGACCATGGCCGTGTGGACGGAGATCCGGTTTTCGGCGGGGCCGAGCCGGTGGGTGCGCTTGAGGTGGCGCCGACGGCCCGGACCGCGGTGGCATGGCTGCCGCCGCGGACGCTTTGGCCGGTGATTCAGGACATCCGCTGGGAGCACGATCCGCAAGTACGGCGGTGGCCGCCGCATGTGAATCTGCTGTTCGGCTTTGTGCCGGAGGAGGCGTTCGCTCGGGCCGTGCCGCTGCTCTCCGCAGGGGCCGCGCAGCGCACGGCGTTCACGGCGCGCCTGGCCGGGGTGCGGTACTTCCGGCACCGGCATTACGCGACGTTGTGGCTCGATCCGGCTGCGGCGGACCCGGCGCCGTGGGACCGGCTCCACCGGGAGCTGTTGCTGCGGTTCCCGCTCTGCCACGGGCGCGTCGGCCGCTTCACCCCGCATCTGTCCCTCGGCCGTACGCAGGAGCCGAAGCGCCTGGCTGCCGAGTGTGCTGTCCGGCTCGGCGCGCTGTCGGCGGTGGTCGAGGAGGTGGTCCTGCTCTCCCGACGCGGCGACGGGCCCATGCAGCCGCGGATTGTGATCGAACTGGGCACGGGTGAGGTCCGCCGACCGCAGGCTTGCTAGGGGGTGCTCGATGGGGCGGTGGAGGGCCCTGCGGCTTCCCCTCCAGGAGGATGAGGGGGGTGGGGATCCACGGCCTGCCAAACAGGGTCCCGAGGTGGCTCCCGGGGACCTTTGTGCCCACCCCCCTTGACCGCGGACCTCGAAGGTTCTCTGACCGGTCTCTCTCCACCGGCCAAACTAGCAAGTGGCACTGACAACGGCCCGGTTATCAGGGGGGAGCGAGCCCCGGGGCCGAAGCCGATGGGGTTGGGGGAGGGGGACTTCGCAGGCCGGCGGGGTGTCGGAGCCGGTGGGGGGCCTGTGGTCCGGTGAACCTCCTGGGCCGGGCTCGCGTCTTTTCGCGCGACCGTTGCCGTACGCCCAGGAGAAAAGACCGTGGCCGACAAGGACGTTGAGCAGACCGACGAGCGGGGTGACGTCCCGGGGCCCTGGTGGGCGGACCTCGGGACGTGGGGGGCCGTCGCGCTGATCGTCTTCGGGGGGCTGGCGGCAGCGTGGGTCTTCTTCCGGCTGCCCGGCACCCCGGAGGAGCCGGCGTCCGGCTACTACTCCGCCGCCAGGGTCATCGCCCTCGGTCTGGTGACCGTGGGATGCGCCTTGCTGGGGCGCCGTCGCGCACGGGCCGCAGCCATGGAGGAGACGAAGGAGCGGGAACGCGTCTGACGTCACCGGTCGGTGAGCAACGTCAGATGCAGCGCATCGGCGGCGCGTGCGGGCCGCAGTGCCGAGCGCGGCGTAGCGGAAACCGGGGGCCAGGGGGGTTTTCCGTCCGTTCGGAGTGGGGGTCATACCATCGGGAGGGGGATGTCGTCGCTTGGAATGTGTGATGTCTGATGCCTGGAATGTGTGATGTCTGACGCCACGCCTGATGGGCTCGACCAGCGGCTCGATGTCATTGCGCGGCATCCGTTCCGGGCGAAGTTCCACCTGCGGGGGCGTGAGCGGGTCACGGCCGAGCTGGGTGGGCCGTCCGCGATGCGGTGGCATGCCTACGACCTCATTGCCAAGCGGCTGGCGCCCGCCGAGCCGTACAAGGACGGTAAGCAGACGCCGTACCGGGGGCATCCGGTGTTCGTGGCGCAGCACGCAACCGCTACCTGCTGCCGTACCTGTCTTCTGCGGTGGCACGGGATTCCCAAGGGGCGGGAGCTGAGCCGTGCGGAGCGGGCCTACGTGGTGAACGTGATCTGTCGCTGGATCGAGCGTGAGCTGGGGGGCTCCTCGGGCGGCGGGGGCGGGCGCCCGGCCGGGGGGTGGCGGGAAACCGATTAGGTGTTGGTGCGGGAGTCGCGTAGTGTTCGGGGAACCGACGCGGGGTGGAGCAGCTCGGTAGCTCGCTGGGCTCATAACCCAGAGGTCGCAGGTTCAAATCCTGTCCCCGCTACTGACGCCGTAGGCCCAGTGGACTTTGTCCGCTGGGCCTACGGCTTTTTTGTGCTCGCGGTGGCGGTGAGGGCGGGGTCAGGGGTGCCGGGTCAGGGGTGGGTGGGGGGTGGTGGGGAGGTGTAGTGGGCGGCGGGGCCGGTGGGGGCCGCGGTGAGGTGGGGGCTGAGGAGGAGGTCGTCGTCGTAGTCGCCGGTGTTCTGGTGGCGGAAGGGGAGCGGCGTGGTGGTGGGGAGGGTGAGGAGGCGGTCGCGCAGCCGGGTGGCGGCGGTCGCGTAGGCGGTGGGCGTGGTGCGGTCCGCGCCGGGGATCAGGAGGGGCGGGAGGACGGACATCCCGGTGTACCAGAGGGTGCCGTGCTGGAGGGGGAAGAGGAGATCGTTGAGGTCGCCGTTGACGCCGCGCGGGCCGAGGGTCGCGGCGCGGGCGCCGGCGGTGGTGATGACCAGGGCGCGCTTGCCGGTGAGCCTGCCGTCGCCGTAGCGGAGGGGCCGGCCGCTGGCGGGGTCGGTGAGGCCGAACGCGAAGCCCTTGATGAAGACGCGGTCGAACCAGCCCTTGAGGATGGCCGGCATTCCGTACCACCAGAGGGGGAACTGCACGACAAGGGTGTCCGCCCAGGTGAGCTTCTGCTGTTCGGCCTCGATGTCGGGGCTCAAGTGGCCGCCTGTATAGGCACGTTCGGAGGCGGCGCCCACCAGGAAGCGGTCGGCCGGGTCGTGGTCGTAGTCGGCGGCGTCGACCACCGGGTTCCACTTCATCGCGTACAGGTCGGAGACCTGGTGCTGGTGGCCGTGGGCTTCCAGGAGGCGCAGACCCTCGTCCTTGAGGGCGCCGCTCAGGGAGCGCTGGTCGGGGTGGGCGAACAGCCAGAGGACCTTCATGACTCCACTGTCGGCGGGGGTGTGGACGCCGAACGAGTGGCTGGATGGCCATAGTGTGCAAGGATCGGGCCATGGGTGGTGTGCGGGGAATCGGTGGCGCGGGTGGCGGAGCAGGACTGCCCGGAGGGCGGCGGCACCGGGTGGCGGTGCTGGTGCGGGACGGGATGCTGCCGATCGAGGTGGGGATCGTGCACCGGATCTTCGGCGAGGCCCGGTCGGCGTCCGGGGAGCGGCTGTACGAGCTGGTGACCTGCGCGTTGCGGCCCGGTGAGGTGCGTACGGACACCGACTTCACGGTGAATGTGGCGCACGGTCCGGAGGCCCTGGCGGAGGCCGACACCCTGGTCGTACCGGCCTCCGGCAGCGACTACGACCTGGGGGAGGAGCGGTGCGCCGGCCTGCTGAGCGAGGGGATGGCCGACGCGCTGCGGCGGATCCGGCCGGGGACGCGGATCGCGTCGATCTGCACCGGGGCGTTCGTACTGGCCGCGGCCGGGCTGCTGGACGGGCGGCGGGCCACGACGCACTGGCGGTCGGTGGACGACTTCCGGCGGCTGTTCCCGGGGGTCGAGCTGGACCCGGACGTGCTCTACACGGATGAGGGGGACGTGCTGACGGCGGCCGGGGTCGCGTCGGGGATCGACCTGTGCCTGCACATGGTGCGGTGTGATCACGGGGCCGCGGTGGCCAACGACGTGGCGCGGCGGACCGTCGTGCCGCCGCACCGGGAGGGCGGCCAGGCGCAGTACGTACGGCGGCCGATGGCCGAGCCGCAGGTGTCGTCGACGGGTGCGGCGCGGGCCTGGGCGCTGGAGCACCTGGACCGGCCGCTGTCGCTGCGGGAGCTGGCGGCGCGGGAGTCGATGAGCGTACGGACCTTCACCCGGCGGTTCCGGGAGGAGGTCGGGATCTCGCCGCTGCAGTGGCTGACCCGGCAACGGATCGAGCACGCACGGCAGTTGCTGGAGGAGACGGACCTGACGGTCGACCGGATCGCGGCCGAGGCGGGCTTCGGGACGGCGGCCTCACTGCGCCAGCATCTGCAGTCGGCGCTGGGGGTGTCGCCGCGGGCCTATCGGAGCACGTTCCGGGGGGCCGTGGGGGAGGGGCTGGGGCTGGGGGCCTAGGACTCCTGGCAGAAGGGGTGGCCTTGACCCGGTCGGCGGTCGGTGTCCGGTACGGGGCCGCCGGCAGCGGGACGCGGTCAGCCGTGCACGTGCCCGCAATAATCCCGGCGGCGTGGACGGCCGCCCGGGATCCTGGTCGGCATGGATAGCCCGGCCGGGGCAGCCGGGGCCTCGACGCGTTGGCGGCGGATCTCGACGGCGAGTGCGCGTGGCTCGTGACGAACGGTGTCCTGCCCGCCGACCTGGTCACCCGCAACCGCCAGGTCGCCGAGGCCGCGCTCCGGCCGTGGACTCCGATGTTCACGCACGGGGACCTGCAGATCTCTCATGTGTTCGTCGACGGCGACGAGATCACGGGCATCATCGACTGGTCCGAGGCGGGCCAGGGTGACGCCTTGTTCGACCTCGCCACCTTGACGCTCGGACACGAGGAGCACCTCGGCGACGTCGTCGCCGGCTACGGCACCGACGTCGACCTCGACGTGATCCGCGCGTGGTGGTCGCTGCGTAGCCTGCTCGTGGTTCGCTGGCTGGTCGAGCACGGCTTCGACCCGTTCGCGCCGGACTGTGAGGTCGACGTGCTGAGATCCCGGATGTGAGGCCCCGGAGGTGAGGCCCCGGCGGTGAGGCCCGGAGGTGAGGCTGCGTGGGGCCGGTCCTCGTCTCGACGGGCTCACTTCGAGTGGTGTCGGTGGGCGGCGGGGCGTTGTCAGTGGGTGGTCGTACGCTGGCGATGTGTGGCGATGTACGGGACCGCGCTGGTCAGGTGGTGGGTCGCGACCGGGGTCCGGGGCGGGGCCCGGGTCGGGGACGGGCGCGGGGACGGGGGCGGGGGCGAAGGGGCGGTTCGGGCAGCGGCTGGGGTGGTACTGCGCCGAGCGGGGTGAGGAGCGGGTCAGCATGCTGCCCGCGGGCAAGGCGCTGGCGTTCGCGGCGCAGGGCGAGCGGCGCTGCCTGGGCGTGCGGCGGGCTGGCCGCTGGATCGTGTGCCCGTATGCGGCGGAGCTGGACGGGGCGAGTGCCAGGGACCAGTGCGCGCGCTGCGCGCAGTTGGACCGTTCGCGTTCGGTGGCCGCGGACACGATGGCGGACGATCCGCGTCCGTACGGTGTCTATCTCGCGTACTTCGGGCCCGGCCTGCTCAAGGTGGGGATCACGGCCGCCGAGCGGGGGCCGGCGCGCCTGGTGGAGCAGGGGGCGGTGGCCTATGCGTGGCTGGGGCGCGGGCCCCTGATGGCGGCGCGGCGGGCGGAGGCGCTGCTGGGGAGTGCGCTGGCGGTGCCCGACCGGTTCGCGAAGGAGGCGAAGCGGGCGGCGCGCGGGGCGCTGCCGCCGGTGCCGGAACGGATCGCCGAGCTGCGGCGGTTGCACGCGGCGGCCACGGGGCTGGCCGGCTGGCCGGAGACGCTGGAGCCGGCGGAGTTCGCCGCCGCGGACCATACGGAGCTGTTCGGGCTCGACCGCATTCCGGGCGAGGTGGCGGAGCTCGGTGGGATGACGGCGGGTGCGGAGATCGTGGGGGAGGTGCTGGCCGGGGCGGGGTCGGATGTGTATCTGCGGTTGGCCGGGGAGGGCGCGGGCGGGGTGGTGGCCGTGATGGATGCGCGGGTGTTGTCGGGGTGGGTCCTGGGGACGGCCCGGGGGCGGGTGACGACGGTGCCGGTACGGGCCGGCGCCTACGGGGCGGCGGAGCGGAACGGGACGGAGGAGGGGGCGCAGGAGGGGCTGTTCTGAGGGCGGTGCCGGCGGGGCCGTGGGTTGTCCGGGGCCTGGCGGGGCGATTGGATGCTGTGTGCAGGTAGACGGCCGGCGGGTGGCGTGCCGGTGGGACGGTCGGCCGGGCCTGAATCCGTGCGGCGCGGTCGGCCCCGCCGTGACGGTGCGGGCGACGGGGAACACGGCGGGAGGGGCCCGGGGTGGCGGACGGTGACGGTCAGGTCGGCGCGTTCTGGCGGCAGTTGGGGCTGCCGGGGCTGATCGATGTGCATACGCATTTCATGCCGGAACGGGTGCTGGCGAAGGTCTGGGCGTACTTCGACTCCGCCGGGCCGCTGGTGGGCCGGACGTGGCCGATCGCGTACCGCTTCGAGGAGGACGAGCGGCTGCGGGTGCTGCGCGGCTTCGGCGTGCGGGCGTTCACGTCGATGGTCTATCCCCACAAGCCGGGGATGGCGCAGTGGCTGAACGGCTGGGCGGCCGACTTCGCGGCCCGTACGCCGGACTGCCTGCGGACCGCGACCTTCTTCCCCGAGGACGGTGCCGAGGCGTATGTGCGGGCCGAGATCGAGGACGGCGCACGGGTCTTCAAGGCACATGTGCAGGTGGGGGCGTACGACCCGGCCGGCGCGCGGCTCGACGCGGTGTGGGGCGCCCTCGCGGAGGCGGGCGTGCCGGTGGTCATCCACTGCGGCTCGGGGCCCGCACCGGGCAAGCACACCGGTCCCGAGCCGATCGGCCGGGTGCTGGCCCGCCACCCCCGACTGCGGCTGATCATCGCGCACATGGGCATGCCGGAGTACGCCGACTTCCTCGACCTCGCGCAGCGCTATCCGGGCGTGCACCTCGACACGACGATGGCCTTCACGGACTTCTCCGAACGGGACGCGCCGTTCCCCCGGGCGGAACGCGGCCGGCTCGCGGAACTCGGCGACCGGGTGCTGTTCGGCAGCGACTTCCCCAACATCCCCTACGGGTACGCCCATGCGCTGGAGGCGCTGACCCGGCTGGAGATGGGTGAGGGGTGGCTGCGGGGGGTCTGTTACGGGAACGCGGCGCGGCTGTTCGGGGTGTGAGAGGGCCGGGCCCGCGGGGTCGGGAGGCCGTGCGGCTCAGGGGGTGCGCGGTGCGGCGGCGGTGGCCAGCTGAGCCATGGCGGTGGCCAGGTCGGCGAGGGTGGGCTCGTCCGTCACGCGTTCCGTGGCGGCGTCGGTCTTGGGGCCGATGGCGGGCAGCTCACGACACGCGGCCGCGACGACCTCGCCGGTCATCATGCGCAGGGTTTCCCGGAGTTGGGCATTGGCGTGGTCGCCGCCGGTGGGGAACGGCGAGGCGGTGATGACCGCGACCGGCTTGTGGACGCATTCGCCGCTGCTGACCAGCCAGTCGAGCGCGTTCTTGAGGACGCCGGGGACTCCGTGCGCGTACTCGGGGCTGACGAGGAGCAGCGCGTCGGCGGCGGCGACGGCGGTGCGCAGGGCGGCTACGGGGGCGGGCGGTGTGGCGCCCTCGCCGTCGAGGTCGGGGTTGAAGTGCGGGAGCGCGCCGATGTCCGTGGTGGTGGCCGGTCCGTCCCAGAGGTCGAGGGCGGAGCGCAGTACCGCCCCGTTGGAGGAGCGGGCACGCAGACTGCCGGAGAGGGCGAGGAGTCTCATGGGGTGACGGTACGGGGAGCGGCGTCCGCGGTCGCTTGTGGGGCCGGGATGGCGGTGGAAGTGCTGGTCAGGGTGATTGTCAGTGGGGGGTGCGATGCTTTGGGAAGTGGTGATCGACCTGGACCGCGCGGGGGGCGGCCCAGGTCGGTCATGGCTCGAACCGTGTTGCGGGGAAGGGGAGTTGACGGTCGGTTCCCGGGCGCGCGGGAGACGGGGAGGACGCGGGGGAGGCCGGGGCCGGGGGGCCGCGTAGGGAATTCTCAGGAGATTCACAGAAAGGCGAAAGGGAGCTTTCACGGGGAAGCGACAGGCTCCGGCCATGACCCTGACTTCGTCGTCCTCAGCGTCCTTTCGCGTGCCGGCACCGGCCTCGTCCTCCAGGGGCGCACCGGGCAAGCAGCCGGCGCAGCTGCTGCGGGCCGACGGCAGTCCCGTAAGGGTGCTGGTCGTGGACGACGAGTCCTCGCTCGCCGATCTGTTGTCACTCGCGCTGCGCTACGAGGGGTGGGACATCCGCGCGGAGGGGGACGGAGCCGGTGCCCTGCGCTGTGCCCGGAGTTGGCGGCCGGATGCGGTGCTGCTGGACGTCATGCTGCCGGACATGGACGGGCTGACGGTGCTCGCGCGGCTGCGGAGCGATCTGCCGGACGTGCCGGTGCTGTTCCTGACCGCGAAGGACGCGGTCGAGGACCGGATCGCCGGGCTGACGGCCGGCGGCGACGACTACGTCACCAAGCCGTTCAGCCTGGAAGAGGTGGTGGCGCGGCTGCGGGGGCTGCTGCGGCGGGCCGGGGCGGCCGCAGCGCGCAGCGCATCGCGGCTGACGGTGGGCGATCTGGTGCTCGACGAGGACAGCCACGAGGTGTGGCGGGACGGTCAGGAGATCCATCTGACGGCCACCGAGTTCGAGTTGCTGCGCTATCTGATGCGCAACCCGCGGCGGGTGCTGAGCAAGACGCAGATCCTCGACCGGGTCTGGAGCTATGACTTCGGCGGGCAGGCCAATGTCGTGGAGCTGTACATCTCGTATCTGCGGCGGAAGATCGACGCCGGCCGGACGCCGATGATCCACACCCGTCGGGGCGCGGGCTATCTGATCAAGCCGGGCGGGTAGCGGGCGGTGCAGGGGAAGTACCTCCCGGAGGCCCCGGCGCCGCGTCGGCGGTGGACGCTGCGGACGCGTCTGGTGGTGTCGGCCGTCGGGCTGATCGCCGTGGTCGGGGCCGTCATCGGGGCGGTGACGACCATCGCGCTGCACTCCTATCTGCAGGGGCAGTTGGACGGCGAGCTGAAGGACTCGGTGAGGCGGGCGCAGGCGCCGCGTCCGCACGATCCGATGCGGGGCGGGACGACGCTCGACTTCGTGGCGATGGGCGGCCAGCCGCTGGGCACCGTGGGCGCGCGGGTCGGACCGGACGGCACGATCGACGTCGGGGCGAAGCTGAGCAACGCGACGAGGCGGCTGCCCAGCGAGCGGCTGGCGGCACTGACCGTCGGGCAGGCCGCGGCCCTGGACGCCGTTCCGCGTGACGGTGCGCCGCACACCACCGAGCTGCCCGGACTCGGCGACTACCGGGTGAGGTCCGCCACGAACGGTGCGCTGGTGATCGGTCTGCCGCTCGGCGGGGTCGAGGGCACGGTCGGCAGGTTGGTGGTCATCGAGGCATGCCTGACCGTCGCCGGGCTGCTCGCGGCCGGCATCGCCGGTTCCACCATGGTGGGGATCGCGCTGCGGCCGCTGCGCCGGGTCGCGGCCACCGCTACCCGGGTGTCCGAACTGCCGCTGCACCAGGGCGAGGTGGCGCTGCACGTACGGGTGCCCGCGGCCGAGGCGGATGCGCGGACCGAGGTAGGGCAGGTCGGCGCGGCGCTGAACCGGATGCTCGGACACGTCGGTTCGGCGCTCTCGGCCCGTCAGGAGAGCGAGATGCGGGTGCGGCGGTTCGTCGCCGACGCCAGCCATGAGTTGCGTACGCCGCTTGCCTCGATCCGGGGGTATGCCGAGCTGACCCGGCGCGGACGGGAGCAGCCGGGGCCGGAGACCCGCCATGCGCTGGGGCGGATCGAGTCGGAGGCGGAGCGGATGACGGGGCTGGTGGAGGATCTGCTGCTGCTCGCCCGGTTGGACGCCGGACGCCCGCTCTCGTACGAGAGCACTGATCTCGCGCCGTTGGTGGTGGACGCGGTGAGCGATGCGCGGGTGGCCGGGCCCGGTCACCGGTGGCGGCTGGAGCTGCCGGACGATCCGGCGCCGGTGCACGGGGACAGCGGGCGGCTGCACCAGATTCTGGTGAACCTGCTGGCCAACGCCCGTACGCACACGCCCGAGGGGACGACGGTCACCGCGCGGCTGCGCGCCACGGGCAGCGGTGGGCACCACGGCCCAGGCGTCGTCCAGTTGGAGGTGCAGGATGACGGGCCCGGTATTCCGGCCGACCTGCTGCCGCATGTCTTCGAGCGCTTCGCGCGCGGTGACGCGTCGCGGTCCCGCGCCGCCGGAAGCACGGGGCTCGGGCTGGCGATCGTGCAGGCGGTGGTGGCCGCGCACGGCGGTACCGTCGGCGTCGCCAGCGTGCCGGGCCGGACGGTCTTCACGGTGACGCTCCCGACGGCCGGACCGGTGAGAGCGGCGCTTGCCCCCTCCTGAGCATGAAGGCGCCCGCGGACTCCCGCACGCTGCCGGGACGCCCCCGCGGACTCCCGCGCACTTCCCGGAAGCCCCCGCGGACGCCCGTGATCGTGACCCCGTGACCCTGTGACCCTGTGACCCCGTGACCCCGTGACCCCGTGGAATCTCGCGGACTCACAGCCGCGCCACAGGTTCACCACACGGTCGTGACAGCGCGGTTGGCGAGGGTCGACGGTATGACGACGACACAGCCGCCCCGCACGCCACTGGGCTCTCTACCGCCACGCGAGCATCTGCGTCTCGGTCAGATCGCCACGGTTCTCGATGTGGTCATCCCCGTCCACAACGAGGAGACCGACCTCGAACCGTGCGTCCGGCGCCTGCACGAGCACCTGGCCCGGACCTTCCCCTACGGGTTCCGGATCACCATCGCCGACAACGCGAGCACGGACCGTACGCCGGAGGTCGCCGCCCGGCTCGACGACGCGATCGACGAGGTCACGGCCGTACGGCTGGAGGAGAAGGGGCGGGGGCGGGCGCTGCGGACGGTGTGGTCGCTGTCCGAGGCGCCGGTGCTGGCCTATATGGACGTCGATCTGTCCACCGACCTCAACGCGCTCCTGCCGCTGGTCGCGCCGCTGATCTCCGGGCACTCGGACCTGGCGATCGGCTCCCGGCTCAGCCGCAGCGCGCGGGTGGTCCGCGGCCCGAAGCGGGAGTTCATCTCGCGCACGTACAACCTGATCCTGCGCGGTTCGCTCGCCGCCCGCTTCACCGATGCGCAGTGCGGTTTCAAGGCCATACGGGGGGATGTCGCCGAGCGGCTGCTGCCGATGGTGGAGGACACCGGCTGGTTCTTCGACACCGAGCTGCTGGTGCTCGCCGAGCGGGCCGGGCTGCGGATCCACGAGGTGCCGGTGGACTGGGTCGACGACCCCCGCAGCACCGTGCACCTCGTGCGGACGGCCACCGACGACCTCAAGGGCGTGTGGCGGGTGGGGCGGGCGCTGGCGACCGGGGCGCTGCCGCTGGACCGGCTGGCCCGGCCGTTCGGGGACGATCCGCGCGACCGTGAGTTGTCCGGGGTGCCGGGCGGACTGGCCCGCCAACTGGTGGGCTTCTGTGTCGTCGGGGCGCTCAGCACCCTGCTCTACCTCGGCCTGTACTCCCTCTTCCGGCTCGGCGTGGGCTCCCAACTGGCCAATGCTGCGGCGCTGTTGCTGTCCGCACTCGGCAACACTGCCGCCAACCGGCGGCTGACCTTCGGGGTGCGGGGTCGCGACCGCGCGGTCCGCCATCAGGCGCAGGGGCTGGTGGTCTTCGCCATCGGTCTGGTGTTGACCAGCGGCTCGCTCGCCGCGCTCAACGCCGCCAGCGGCGACCCGTCGCACGGCACCGAACTCGCCGTGCTGGTCGCCGCCAACCTCGCGGCGACCGTCCTGCGGTTCCTGCTCTTCCGCGCCTGGGTGTTCCCCGACGACGCAGCGGCGCCGGCCGACACCCCGGGCTCACTCGGCACGCCCGGCACCCCCGGCATCCCCGGCATCCCCGGCACCCCCGGCTCACCCGACACCCCGGGCTCACTCGGCACGCCCGGCACCCCCGGCATCCCCGGCACCCCCGGCACCCCGGGCGCACCCGGCGCGACCGCCGCCGCAGCCCTCCCGTCCGACGTCCCCGGCACGCCCCCGACCCCCGCGTCCGGGATGCCCGCCACCCCCGCACCCGGCTCGCCCACCTTCTCCAGGAGTGATCGATGAACCCGCCACCGACCGATACGCCCTCCACTTCGCAGGGGGGAGCACCGGCGTCGGTTGCCGCCGCGGGGCCCGTACCGCAGGCAGCCGCCCCGCCGTCCCGCCGGCCCGACCCGCGCCCGGCCGACCCGCGCTGGGCGCGCCCCGCCCTGCTGGGGTTGCTGCTGGTCACGGCCGTGCTCTACCTCTGGAGCCTGTCCGCGTCCGGGTACGCCAACCAGTTCTACTCGGCCGCCGTACAAGCCGGCAGCGAGAGCTGGAAGGCGTTCTTCTTCGGCTCCTCCGACGCGGCGAACTCCATCACCGTTGACAAGCCGCCGGCCGCGCTGTGGCCGATGGCCCTGTCGGTGCGGCTCTTCGGGCTCAGCTCGTGGGCGATCCTGGTGCCCGAGGCGCTGATGGGCGTCGCGACGGTCGGCGTGCTGTACGCGGCCGTGCGGCGCAGGTTCGGCGCGGGCGCCGGGCTGCTCGCGGGCGGCGCGCTGGCGGTGACGCCGGTCGCGGCCCTGATGTTCCGGTTCAACAACCCCGACGCGCTGCTGTGCCTCCTGATGGTCTGCGCCGTCGCCGCCGTGCTGCGCGCGCTGGCGGACGGCTGTACGAAGTGGCTGTTGCTGGCCGGGGTCTGCTTCGGGCTCGGGTTCCTCACCAAGACGCTGCAGGCGTGGCTGATCCTGCCGGCGCTCGCGGTCGTCTACGCGTGCTGTGCGCCGGTCGCGCTGCGCAAGCGGTTCGGCCAGTTGCTGCTCGCCGGGCTGGCGATGGTGGTGTCCGGCGGCTGGTGGGTGGCGATCGTCGAACTGTGGCCGGCGTCCTCGCGCCCGTACATCGGCGGTTCGCAGCACAACAGCTTCCTGGAGCTGACCTTCGGCTACAACGGCCTGGGCCGGATCAACGGCAACGAGACCGGCAGCGTCGGCGGCGGGGGCCGGCGGGGCGGTGGCGGCTGGGGGGAGACCGGCCTCACCCGGCTGTTCTCGTCCGACATGGGCGGGCAGATCTCCTGGCTGCTGCCGGCCGCGCTGATCCTGCTGGTCGTGGCGGTCGTCGTGCTGTGGCGGGCGCGCCGTGCGGTCGCCGCCGAACAGGCCGCTCAGCGGGCCGAGTTCCTGGTCTGGGGCGGCGCGCTGCTGATGACCTTCACGACGTTCAGCTTCATGTCCGGGATCTTCCACCAGTACTACAACATCGCCCTGGCCCCGTACATCGCGGCGCTGGTCGGGATGGGTGCGACGCTGATGTGGCGGCGGGCCGGCCGGCTGGGGGCGAGCGTGCTGGCCGTGACGGTCGCGGTGACCGCCGCCTGGTCGTACGTCCTGCTGAACCGGTCGCCGGAGTGGCTGCCGTGGCTGCGCTGGACGGTACTGGCGCTCGGTCTGCCGGCGGCGCTGGGTCTGCTGCTGTCGCTGTGGACGGGAGAGCCGGCACGGGAGCAGGTACCGGCCCCGGCGCAGGACGGAGCGCCGACCGCGGCGCAGCAGCCCGCCCGGTCCCGCGTGGCCGGCCGCCGGCTCGCCGTGCTCGCGGCCGGCGTCGGGCTGGCGTCGTCGCTGGCCGGACCGGTCGCGTACGCACTCGACACGGTGAACACGCCCAAGGGCGGTTCGATCATCACGGCCGGTCCCGCCGTCCAGGGCGGCATGGGCGGCCCCGGTGGCGGGCGCTTCCCCGGCGGGCGGATGCCGGGGAGGTGGCGCGGCCACACCAACGGCGGTACGGCGGCCGGCGCCTTCCCCGGCGCACCCGGCGGCGGCCGGGGCTCCCAACAGGGTCGGCCGCAGGGCAAGGGCGGCCAGGCCGGTCTGCCCGCGTTCCCCGGCGGCCCGGGCGGTGGCGCCTTCGGCAAGCGCGCCGGCCGGATGGGCGGCATGGGCGGCCTGCTCAACGGCAGCAAGGTGAGCGCCGAGGCCGAGGCGCTGGTGGAGAAGGACGCGGCGGACTACACCTGGGCCGCGGCGGCCATCGGTTCCCAGAACGCGGCGAGTTACCAACTCGCCACCCAGAAGCCGGTGATGTCGATCGGCGGCTTCAACGGAAGCGACCCGTCACCGACCCTCGCCCAGTTCAAGAAGTACGTCGCGGACGGCAGGATCCACTACTTCATCGCCGGCGGCAGGGACGGCGTCGGTGGCAAGGAACGCACCGCCCGGGCGGGTGGCTTCGGTGGCTTCGGCGGCCGTGGCGGCCCCGGTGGCGGCAACGGCGGCTCGTCGAAGATCACCTCCTGGGTGGAGAAGAACTTCACGAAGGTCACCGTCGGCAGCGCCACCTTCTACGACCTGACGGCACGCAAGGGCTGACCGGCCCGCAGGCCCGGCCGCACCGGCGCGCCCACCCTGCCCGAAAATCAAATGTACGGCGTATAGCTCTCCCTGTACGGTGTAAGACATCCGCTCGCACCGTACAGGGAGCCCGTATGCCCGCCGTGGCCTCCGAAGCCACCACGCCCCTTCAGTCGACGGGCCGCCATGCCGCCCGCTGGCTGATCCTGGCCGTCATCTGCGTCGCGCAGCTCACGGTCATCCTCGACAACACCGTCCTCAACGTCGCCATCCCCTCCCTCACCGAGAACCTGGGCGCGACCACCGCCGACGTCCAGTGGATGATCAACGCCTACTCGCTGGTCCAGTCCGGTCTGCTGCTCACCGCGGGCAACTCCGCCGACCGCTACGGCCGCAAGAAGATGCTCGCCGTCGGCCTGGTGCTCTTCGGCCTCGCCTCGCTCGGCGCGGCGCTCGCCCAGTCACCCGGTCAGCTGATCGCCGCCCGGGCCGGTATGGGCGTCGGCGGCGCCCTGCTGGTGACCACCACGCTCGCCGTCGTCATGCAGATCTTCGACGACGCGGAGCGCCCCAGGGCCATCGGCATCTGGAGCTCGGTCAACTCGCTGGGCTTTGCCGCCGGCCCGCTGATCGGCGGCTCGCTGCTCGACCACTTCTGGTGGGGCTCGTTGTTCCTGGTCAATCTGCCGGTCGCCGTCATAGCGCTGGCGGCCGTCGTCGTCCTCGTCCCGGAGTCCAGCGGCCGCGGGAGTGCCCGGCCCGGTGCGGACCCGGCCGGCGCGACCCCCGTCGACCTGCCCGGCGCGCTGCTGTCCATGATCGGCATGGTCGGGGTGGTCTTCGCGATCATCTCCGGGCCGCAGGCCGGCTGGCTGTCCGGCCGGGTGCTGATCTCCGCCGCCATCGGGATCGTCGGTCTCGCCGTCTTCGCCCTGTGGGAGCTGCACGTCCCGCACCCCATGCTCGACATGCGCTTCTTCCGCAACCGCCGCTTCATCGGCGCGGTCTCCGGCGGCATCCTCGTCGCCTTCGGCATGGGCGGCTCGATGTTCCTGCTCACCCAGCACCTCCAACTGGTGCTCGGGTACGGGCCGTTGGACGCCGGCCTGCGGATGGCGCCGCTCGCCGTCACCGTCATCCTGATCAACTTCACCGGCCTGAGCGCCCGTCTGGCGCCCCGGCTCGGCACTCCCGGAATGATCGTTTCCGGCATGTCGCTGCTCGCCGCCGGCCTCGCCGCCATCGCGCTGCTCGGCGACCGCAGCTACGGCGGCATGCTGACCGGCCTGATCGTGATGGGCGTCGGCGTCGCGCTCGCCATGCCGACGATGGCCAACGCCATCATGTCCGCGATCCCGCCGGCCCAGGCCGGGGTGGGCGCGGGCGTCAACGGCACGCTGATGGAGTTCGGCCAGGGACTGGGCGTCGCCGTGCTCGGCGCGGTCCTCAACTCCCGTTTCGCGGCGCTGCTCCCGCTGGTCGCGGCGGGCGCCGGCTCGCTGCCCGCCGCGCTCGCCCGGACCCGTACGGACGGGGAACGGGCCGCCGTGCACGACGCCTTCGCCACCGGCATCGGCACCAGCCAACTGGTCGGCGCGGCCGCGGTCCTGGTCGGCGGACTGCTCGCCGCCGTACTCCTGCGGCGCGCCGAACGCGCCGGCCGGGACCAGCAGCCGGTGCCGGGGACGCCGCCGGGCCCGGAACCGGCCACCGCCACGGCGGAATAGCATCGGTGGGTACGTGATCGTGAACGGCGCGTACGGGCGGTGCGTACCCACCGGTGCGGGCACCGCCCGTACGGGCCGTGCGCGGACGAGGCTCAGGGATCCGGCGACACCCGCGGATCCGAGGACGCACCGGGACCCGGCGAAGACCGGGGGTCCCGCGACGCTCAGGAACAGGGAGGGGCGCCATGGCAGCGACGGACGGCCGCGCCAGGAAGCGGCCGAACAGCGTCTGGCTGGCCGACCGCCCCCCGCTCAAGCGGAAGGCGGACCAGCCGGCCGGACTCGACCTCGACAAGATCGTCGCGGCGACGGTCCGGCTGCTGGACGCCGAGGGCCTGGCGAAGTTCTCCATGCGCCGGCTCGCCGCCGAGCTCGGGGTCACCGCGATGTCCGTCTACTGGTACGTCGACACCAAGGACGACCTGCTGGAACTCGCCCTCGACAGCGTCATGGGCGAGATGCGGCTGCCGGACGAGGCCGACGCGGACCGGGACTGGCGCGACCACCTGCGGGGGCTGGCCCACGCGTACCGCGGCCTGCTGACCGGGCACACCTGGGTGGCCCGCCTGCTGGGCACGTACATCAACATCGGCCCGCACTCCACCGCCTTCTCCAACGCCAGCATGCGGGTGATGAAGTCGAGCGGACTGACGCTGGAGCAGATCACCGGCGGCCTGTCCGCCGTCTTCCAGTTCGTCTACGGCTTCGCCACCATCGAGGGCCTGTTCAACGCCCGGTGCGCGGAGGCGGGAATGCCGGTGGACGAGTACTTCCAGCAGGTGATGGCGGCCGTCGAGGGCCTCCCGGAGTTCGCCGAGACGCTGGAGAACTCCACCAAGGTCATGGAGGCTCGCGGCGGGGCCACCGTGCAGGAGATGCGCGACCGCGACTTCGCCTTCGCCCTCGACCTGCAGATCGCGGGCATCGAGGCACTGCGGGGGAGCGCCGACGAGCGCGGGCCGGGCCCCCGTTAGGCCGGGCCGGCCGCGTCAGGTGACCTCCCAGGCCGCCTCGATCATCCGGAAGACCTCGTCCACCGCGGCCTCCGGATCGGCCGCCTCACGGGCCACCGCATAGGCGTCGATCACGAACCGCGCGATGGCCCGGCCGGCCGTGGTGGTCCGTGACAGGCCGGGATCGGCGGCGATGGCCGCTGCCAGCGACTCCGCGTGGCGCAGCCTCATCGACTCCTCGTACTCCCGCAGGGCGGGTGACGTGTCGATCATGTGCCAGATCGGGGCGGCGCTGTCCGCCGTGCAATGGCGCACCAGGGCCTGGATCTCGCGGCGCAGTGCGGGGATGAGGGGCTCCTGCGGTTCCCGGCCGGTGACCGCCCGTGTGAGGCGCTGCTCGAAGTCTGCGTCCTGCTCGAACACCAGGGCCTCTTTCGAGGCGAAGTGGGAGAAGAGCGTGGTGACGGCCACGTCGGCCTCGGCGGCCACGTCACGGATGCCCACCGCGTCGTACCCGCGTTCCAGGAAGAGCCGCAGGGCGGCGTCAGCGATCTTCTGGCGGGTCGCGGCCTTCTTGCGTTCCCGGCGTCCGGACGGATCGGTCATGCCCTGACGCTACCAGGTGCAAAACAACAACCATTCCAAAACCCTAACCGTTAGTGCTACGGTTCCCGGCATGAGAAAAGTGAGCTTCGCCGAGTTCGGCGGTCCGGACGTGCTGCAACTCCTGGACGCCGAGGAGCCCCACGCGGGCCCCGGTCAGATACGCATCGCCGTGCGGGCGGCGGGCGTGAACCCCGTCGACTGGAGAATCCGTGAAGGCCAGGTCCTGGGAGCCCATCCGGTGGAGTTGCCCTCCGGGGTCGGGCTGGACGCCTCCGGGGTGGTGGACGAGATCGGCGCGGGCGTCGAAGGGGTCGCGGTCGGCGACCACGTCTTCGGCGAGGGTTCGAGCACCTATGCCGAGTTCGCCGTGCTGTCGGCCTGGGCCCGTATGCCGGAGGGGCTGACGTTCGAGGAGGCGGCCGGGTACCCCTCCGTGGTGGAGACCGCGCTGCGCGTCCTGCGGGAGGTCGGTGTGCGGTCCGGCCAGACGCTGCTGGTCAGCGGCGCGTCCGGGGGAGTCGGCTCGGCGGTGCTGCAGATCGCCCGCGAGCGCGGCATCACGGTGATCGGTACGGCCGGGGCCGCGAACCAGGACTATCTGCGGAGCCTGGGCGCCCTCGCCACGACGTACGGCGAGGGCTGGGTCGAGCGGGTGCGGCGGCTCGGCCGGGTCGACGCGGCGCTCGACCTGGCCGGCTCGGGCGTGATCCGCGAACTCGTCGAGCTGACCGGGGATCCGCACAAGGTGGTCTCCATCGCCGACCTCGGTGCGCCGGAGTCCGGTGTCCGGTTCTCCGGCGTGGCCGGGAGCGTGCCGGCAGCGCTCGCCGAGGCCGTCGACCTCATCTCGCGGGGAAGGCTCCACATCCCGGTCGAGAAGGCGTACCCGCTCGCCGAGGCCGCGGCGGCGCACATCGACAGCCGGGCCGGTCACACCCGCGGGCGCCGGGTCCTGGTCGTCTGAACCGCCTCCGGGCTCACCCCATGGGCAGGCTCTCGCCCTGCACCGCCTGGATGTCCAGCTCCACCTTCAGCGTCGTGCCGATCGCCGCGATCCCGGCCGCCACGACCTGGTTGTAGTTCATCTTGAAGTCCTCGCGGCGCAGTTCGGCCGTCGCGCGGAAGGCGGCACGCACACCGCCCCACGGGTCCGGGCCGGTGCCGAGGTAGCTGAGGTCGAGGTCCACCGGCCGGACGACGCCGTGCAGCGCCAGGTCGCCGTGGACCGTCCAGCGGTCCGGGCCGGCCGGCTCCAGGCCCGAGCTGCGGTAGGTGATCTCCGGGTACTGCTCGACGTTGAGGAAGTCCTCGGACCGCAGATGGCCGTCGCGCATGCCGTTGCCGGTGTCGATGGTGGTGGCCCTGATGATCGCCTCGACCCGCGACTTCTCCACGTCCTCGCCGATCTCGATGCGGCCGCTGAACTCGGTGAACCGGCCGTGCACGCTGGAGATCCCCAGGTGCTGGGCGACCGCGGCCACCGTGGAGTGCATCGGGTCGATGGTCCACGCGCCGGGCGGCGGCAGCTCGGCCCCGCCCTGGCGGGCCAGTACGACGCTGCCGACGTCCATCCGGCCGCTCGCCGTCACGATCGCGGTGGAGGCGACCGGTGCGTAGCCGACGGCCGTCACGATGACCGTGTACGGGCCGGCGGGCAGCGGCTGTCCGGTGCGGATGGCGCCCTGCTCGTCGGCCGTCGCACGCAGTACCTGCGAGCCCGTCATGTCGGTGACGGTCAGCACGGCGTGCTGTACCGCCCAGCCGTCCCGTGTGCGGACCTGCGCCCTCACGCCCGCAGCTCCCGCGCCCGTCGAATCCATTACCTCTCCCGTTTGTTGCCTGGTGGTGATGCCCCCCTGGTGGGGGTCCCCCGGTGTCGGGCTCCGGCGGCGGCGTGCAGGCCGTCCCCTGCCTGTGCGCAGCGCGGCCGCCGGAGCCCTGGGGTCCGGGCCGGGGCGCGTCTCCGCTCAACGCGCGCCCCGGTCCGGGGTCTTGCCGCCCCTGGGGGATGCCCAGGGGCCCGGGTGATCAGTCCCGTGCGTCGGGGACCGGTCCCGTCCGTCCCGGGTCAGTCCCCGGGGTGTGCGAGTTCGACGTCGTAGCCGTCGACCCCGCGGGCGTCGACCGAAAGGCCGGTGGCGACCGGCGGGTAGCCGCTCGCGATGACCGTGTAGTCGCCGGCGTCCAGGTCGGTGAAGGCGTACGCGCCGTCCTCCCCGGTCGTCGAGGTGGCCACGACGTTGCCCGCCGCGTCCACCAGCGTCACCCGCGCGTCGGGCAGCGGACGACGGGTGCCGTCCGGACCGCCCGCCCGCACGACGCCCTGCACCCGCGCGCCGGCCTGCAGCTCCACCTCGATGCGGGTGGTGCCCTGGCCGCCGACCTCGACCGGCAGCGCGGCCGGGCGGTAGGCGGGGGCGTTCACCGCGACGGTGTAGGTGCCGGGCACCAGCTCGTCGAAGGTGAAGTAGCCCTCGGCACCGGTCTTCCCGGTGGCCAGCACCTCACCGCGGACGTCGGTCACCACGACCATCGCACCGTCGACCGGCTCGCCGGTGACCGCGCTGCGGATCTGGCCGCCGAGGCCGCTGGTGCCGCTGAGCAGAATGTCGTAGCCGTACGGGGTGTCACCGACGACGACCGTGGACGCCTGCGGCTGGTGCCCGTCGGCGGCCGCGATCAGCACGTAGGACCCGGCGCCGGGGGCGCCCAGCACGTACGAACCGTTGGCCTGGGCGACCGCGCGGCCCAGCTGGCGGCCGCTGAGCGAGATCAGCGTCACCGCGGACCGCGGGACCGGGTGGCCCTCCGCGTTGCGCACGAAACCGTGGATCGACGGGCCCGACGGGGTGGCGTCGCCGCCGCCCGCCGAGGCGTACCCGGCCAGCGGCCGGGGGGCCGTCGCGGCGGCCGGCTGCGCCCAGGAGGGCGTGTGCAGGTCGTCGTCCGTGGGCACCGAGGGGGCGCCCACCAGCGCCGGCTCCAGCTCCTCGACCGGCGCCGCGGCGGCGGCCTCCGACGGCGCGGCCGCGGCGGCCGCGGCCGGCTCCGCGCTCTGGTCCAGTCCGCCACGCGTCTTCAACGCGACCTCCTTGATGAACAGGGTGAAGAGGAAGGCGAGCAGCGCGCAGGGCGCCGCGTACAGGAAGACATCGCCGACACCGTGGCCGTACGCGCTCTCCATGACGGTGCGCAGCGGCGCCGGGAGGGCGTCCAGGTCCGGGATGCCGCCGCCGCTGTTGCCGGCGGCGTGCGAGGCGGCCTTGGCGGCCTTGGGGCCGAGTTCGGCCAGCCCGTCCTTGACGTAGTGCGTGACGCGGTTGGCGAGCACCGCACCGAGGGCCGAGACGCCCACCGCGCCACCGAGGGAGCGGAAGAAGGTCACGACGGACGAGGCGGAGCCGAGGTCCTGGGGGGCGACCTGGTTCTGGGTGGCCAGGACCAGGTTCTGCATCATCATGCCGATGCCCAGGCCCATCAGCGCCATGAAGATCGCGATGTGCCAGTACTCGGTGTCGTAGCGGATGGTGCCCAGCAGGCCGAGGCCCGCGGTGACCAGCACGCCGCCGGCGACCAGCCAGCCCTTCCAGCGGCCGGTCCTGGTGATGATCTGGCCCGAGACGGTCGACGAGATGAACAGGCCGCCGATCATCGGGATCGTCATCACACCGGACATCGTCGGCGACTTGCCGCGCGCCAGCTGGAAGTACTGGCTGAAGAAGACGGTGCCGGAGAACATCGCGATACCGACGAACAGCGAGGCCACCGAGGCGAGGGTGATCGTCTTGTTGCGGAACAGCCGCAACGGGATGATCGGCTCCTTGGCCTTGGTCTCGACGAACACGAAGATCGCGCCGAGGACCACCGCGCCGCCGACCATCGCGGCGGTCTGCCACGACATCCAGTCGTACTTGTCGCCGGCCAGCGTCACCCACACCAGCAGCAGCGAGACCGCCGCGCTGATGAAGAACGCGCCCGCCCAGTCGACCTTGACGCCCTCGCGCTTGACGACGGGCAGCTTCAGGGTCTTCTGGAGCACGATCAGGGCGATCACCGCGAACGGCACACCCACGTAGAAGCACCAGCGCCAGCCGAGCCAGCTGGTGTCGGTGATGACGCCGCCGAGCAGCGGGCCGCCGACGGTGGCGACGGCGAAGGTGGCGCCGAGGTAGCCGCTGTAACGGCCGCGCTCCCGCGGCGAGATCATCGCCGCCATCACGATCTGGGCCAGGGCGGACAGACCGCCCACGCCTATGCCCTGCACCACACGGCAGGCGATCAGCATGCCGGTGTTCTGCGAGAGCCCGGCGACGACCGACCCCGCGACGTAGATGACCAGCGCGAACTGCACCAGCAGCTTCTTGCTGAACAGGTCGGAGAGCTTGCCCCACAGGGGAGTGGTCGCGGTCATCGCCAGTAGCGACGCGGTGACGACCCACGTGTAGGCGCTCTGCCCGCCGTCCAGGTCATGGATGATCTCGGGCAGCGCGTTCGACACGATCGTCGACGAAAGAATGGCGACGAACATGCCGAGCAACAGCCCGGACAGCGCCTCCATGATCTGACGGTGCGTCATGGGCGCCCCGTTGGAGGCGCCGTGTCCGCCGCCTCCATGCTTGGCGTGGCCGCCCCGCACACCGGCTGGTGTGGTCGTAGCCATGTAGTTCCTTTTCATCCTGCGGGTGTACGGGTGGTGGAGTCGTGGTGTGACGCCCGGGTGCCGGAGTCGTGGTGCGCTCCCCGGGTCCGGCAGTCGCCGAAGCTCGTACGGAGCCGGGCGAGCAGCTCGATGAGGTGACCGACGTCGCTGTCGGTCCAGTCGTCCAGATACCGGGCGAGCGCGGCGGTGTAGCGCTCGGCGAGCTCCTCCAGGAGCTCCTGCCCGCTCGGCGTCAGGCGCAGCAGCCGCGACCGCTTGTCCGCCGGATCGGGCTTCCGCTCGATCCAGCCGCGCTCGCAGACGTGCGCGACGTGCCGGCTGGTCACCGACATGTCGATCGCCAACAGCTCGGCGAGCTGGCTCATCCGCATCTCGCCGTGCCGGTCGAGAAGGGTCAGCACCCCGGCCGAGGCGGGCGGGCAGTCCTGGGGCAGCATCCGGCCCATCTCACGCTTGACGGCGCCGATGGCGCTGAGTTGCCTGGCCAGCTCCTCGTACTGACTGTGAGCGGCCACCGGCTCCTCCACACCTCTCCGTACGCCTCGATCGGACATCCCGATCGCCCATCTTTTGTTGCTTAGGGCAACCATAGGCAAGGTTGGTTGCTGAAGGCAAACGAATGGGTGGTGGATGCAGGTAAAGGAACCCTCAAGCCTGCCTCGGTATTGCGTCAATGCGGCTATGTCCTGACGTAAAGCCGCAGGTCCAGGCCGCGCCCGCAGGCCGGGAGAAATCGCCCACCAGTGGTGCACCTCACGCACGACGCCCCGATTCCCGCGTCCCGCGGCGTCGCTCCGTACGTGCCCCAGGGGTGCCCCCGGGCCCCCGGTTCGCTAGGGTCCTTGCCCATGGCGACCAACCCGCAGAACCAGGCCGAGGGCAACTACGACCCGGCGGGCAGCACGCAGATGTTCCGGGCCTTCGTGGACGAGGGCGGCACCCCCCAGGCCGGCGGCCGCCGCGCCCCGGCCCCCCAGCAGTCGGCCGGCCCCCGCGTGGGCCTCATCGTCGGCGTGATCGTCGCCCTCCTGGTCATCGCGGGCGCCGCCTGGCTGGCACTGGCGTAGGGGGTGTCGTTTGGATCATGGCGGGCTCGCGGGGCCTGGCACGCACGCTCGCCGCGTTGTCGTCACTCGCCGACGCTCCGCGTCGACTCCCTCCTCCGCCTTGCGATCGCACGCACCAGGCCCCGCTCCCTGATCCACCATGATCCAAACGACACCCCCTAGTCCCCTCCTTCCCACCCTCAGTACGCGTACGGGGCCCGGCATCACCGATGCCGGGCCCTTGATCGTTCACCGGGCCGTGCGCCCACCCCGGCTCTCGGCGATCCGCAGGGCGTCCCGGAGTGCCTCGCTCAGTCTGCGGACGCAGAACCGGAGTTCGCCGGGCGGTGTCACTCCCGGGTTCCGCAGCAGCTCGACCGCGTGCGCCAGCACCTCCTCGCCGGTGGCGAGTTGCGCCTCCTCCATGTCGTCGGCCAGCCGCGACAGATAGCCGCCCTCCTCCTCGTCGGCGGAGAGGTAGCACCGCTGCCCGTCCGGCCCCGGCCACGGGAGCAGCCGCAGGCCCCTCACGAGGCCACCCCCAGCTCGTACAGGAACACCCGCTCGCGCCGCGCCGCCCGGCGCTCGTGCGCGAGGAGATAGGGGCGTACGAGGGGGGAGGCGTCGCCGTCGAGGGGGGATTCGGGGCGACGGGCGAGGGGAGGCGATGGCGGAGGCGATGCGGGCTGTGGCCGGTACCCGGCGGCGGGGGCAGGGGGTGCGAGCTTCCCCTCTAACCAGGCGAGGAGGCTGCGCATAAGCTTCGGCACGTCGACCTGCTTTCTTCAGCGTTCAGGTTGGCCATGCCCCGGGGCCGTTGGCGCGGTCGCCGGGGTCTTGGCTGCCCACAGTAAGAGACCTGTTAGCACCTGTCTATAGCTATAGCCATCTATGCCTCTGTAATTACCCGTGCGTACAGTCCCGTTCGTGATGGAGTTCGATCCGACGTTGCCCAAGTGGAAGCAGATTGCCGACGTCATCCGAGAGCGGATCGCGGGTGGCGCCTACCCGCCGCGGCACCTGATCTCCGAGGTGCGGATGGAGCAGGAGTTCGGCGTCGCGCGTGTGACTGTCCGTAAGGTCACCGCCCGCCTCAGGGAGGAAGGGCTCATCGTCACCACTCCCGGCATGGGCTCCTTCGTCGCGAAGGACGCCGCGGAGATCCTCAAGGCGGCGGGTGAGGACTCCCGGGGCTAACCGGGCGCATCCATGCGCTGCGGGTGACAGGCCCAGAGCCGGGCGAACTCTGTGCTGTCGGCGCCGAGTTCGTCGATCAGGGCGCCCACTTCGGGCTAGCTTGGTCATGTGATCGAATTTGCCCCGGACCGGCCCCGCTGGCGTCAGGTCGCCGACGTGATCCGAGAGCGCATCGCCGACGGCACCTACCCGCCCGGGACGCGCGTCCCCTCGGTGGTCGAGATGCTCGAAGAGTTCGGAATCGCCACGACCACGGGTCAGAAGGTGCATCGCGGCCTCCGCGCCGAGGGGCTGATCTACACCGAACCCGGCATGGGCTCCTTCGTTGCGAAGGACGCCGCCGAGGTCCTCAAGGCGGCGGGTGAGGATTCCCGGGGCTAGCCGGGCACGTCCATCCGCTGTGTGCCGACGACCGACAGCAGGCGTAAGGCCTCCGCGGACGGGGTGCCGGGGGCGGCGGTGTAGATGACGACGCGCTGGTCGCGGTCCGTGATGTCGAGGACGTCGCAGTTGACGGCGATCGGGCCGACGAGCGGGTGGTCGAAGGTCTTGCAGAGGGTGGGCGCGGCGGTCACGTCGTGGCCGGCCCAGAGGCCGGCGAACTGTGCGCTGCCGGCGACGAGTTCGTCGACCAGGGCGGTCACCTCGGGGTCGTCGGGGTAGCGGGCCGCGGTGGCGCGCAGGTGCTGGGCCGACGTCCGGAAGAACTCGTCCGCGTCCGCGACGCCGTACAGCGGTCGGCCGTGGCCGGGCGGGCCGAGGAAGGCGCGCCGGACGAGGTTGCGGTCCCGGCGCGGTAGGGCGGAGAAGTCCTCCATCAGGGCCGCGGCCAGGTCGTTCCAGGCAATGACCTCGTACGTCGCCGACAGCACGATCGCCGCGGCCTGCGGCAGCCGGTGCAGCAGGTCGACGATGCTCTGCCGTACCTCCCGCGAAGGCCCCGGCCGGGGGCCGGGCGGGGCACCGGCGAGGTGGTGGAGGTGGTCGCGTTCGGCGTCCGACAGGCGCAGTGCGCGAACGAGTTGGGCCAGTACCTCGCGGGACGGGCGCGGGCCGCGGGCCTGCTCCAGGCGCGTGTAGTACTCGGTCGAGATGAACGCCAGCTGTGCCACCTCCTCGCGGCGCAGCCCCGGGGTGCGGCGGCGCGGCCCGGCGGGCAGGCCCACGTCGGCGGGGGTGATGCGCTCGCGCCGGGTGCGCAGGAAGGCAGCCAGTTCTCGTCGGTCCACGGCTCCAGTGTGCGCGGTCGCCGGGACGCCCATCCAGGTACCGCCGGTGCCTGGATGGGGGCGGCGGCGGGGCACAGGCTCGTCGGCATGAACTCGCACAGGAACACCGGCAGCACCGCACCCGTCCCGTCCACCGCGCCGTCGGGTCTGCTCGCCGACAAGGTCGCCTTCATCACCGGCGCCGGCCGCGGCATCGGCGCCGCCGCGGCGCGGCTGTTCGCCCGGGAGGGGGCCAGGGTGCTCCTCGCGGCCCGCACGGAGTCCCAGCTCAAGGCCGTGACGGAGGAGATCCGGGCGGCCGGCGGCACCGCGGACCACGTGCGGTGCGACCTGGCCGACCCGGCGAGCGTGCGGGCCGCGGTGGACCGGGCCGTGGAGCTGTACGGGCGGCTCGACGTGGCCTTCAACAACGGCGCGACGGGGCAGCCGCCCGTCCCCATGGACCAACTGCCGGAGGCCGACTTCGACCATGTCCTCGCGGTCAATCTCAAGGGCCCGTGGCTGGCCATGAGCGCCGAGATCGCCGCCATCCGCGCCACCGCGAAGCGCGGGGCCGTCGTCAACACCTCCAGCGTGGGCAGCCTGATGGCCAACCCCTGGCTGCCCGCGTACGGCGCGGCGAAGCGGGCGGTCAACAGCCTCACCGCGTCGGCGGCCGCCACGTACGGCCCGGAGGGCATCCGCGTCAACGCCATCGCGCCCGGCACCACGCTGACCGAGATGCTCGACGAGTGGGAGGCGAAGTCGCCGGGCATCGTCGAGCAGCTCAACGCCGGGACACCACTGGGCCGTGCCGCCGACCCGGACGAGATCGCGCAGGCCGCCGCCTGGCTCCTCAGCGACCGTGCGTCCTACGTCACCGGCACGGTCCTCCGGGTGGACGGCGGGATGTGCGCCTGACCGGGGAAGGGGCGTGCGCAGGGGGGAGCAGAAAGCGGTGGGGAGGGACGGGCCGGCACGCCGGCGGCCTCATCTGACGGGGTGCCGGCGCCCGATCGCCATCCGGGCGCCCCGACACCCCGGACCCCAACTCTTCTACGGGCAGGGCGGCTTGAGGTGTGATGCGTCGAGCGTCGTCTGTCGGTGCCCGTCCCTAAGCTCCCTCCATGAGCCCTCTGCCCCACGACGACCGGGCCGCCGTCACCGCCCCGGGCCTGTCCGTCACCCGGATCACCCGCATCCACCCGCCCGCCCCGGCCCGCTACGACCGGCACACCGTCACCCGGGCACCGGCCCACGACCCGGTGCGCGCCCGGCAGGTCGTGAACGCGCTGAGCACGGTCGCGAGCGTGGTGGACGAGTGCGCACCGGTGCGCCGCAGAGACCTCGGCCACCCCCGGGTCCTGGAGGACCTGGACCGGGTGACCGTCGGCTGCTGGGGGAGCGTGGTGCAGATCACCGACCCCGCGTTCGGCGAGGACGGCATCTCCTCCTGCAACCTCGACGACGCGTTCGACCAACAGGTCGAGGACCATCCCGACGCGCGCATCACCGGCGTCTGCGAGATGGGCTTCTCCGAGACCTACGCCAAGTACCTCGTGCACGTCCCCGGCGTGCCCCGGGTCGCCGCGGACGGCTGGGAGGACATGGACCTCACCGGAGACCCCGTGGAGACCCTCCGCGCCGTCGGGGTCACCCCCGGAGGGACCGGCAGCGCGGACGTCTCCCTCGATGACCTCGAAGGGTTCGTCTGGAGCGCCTACTTGGACGTCCTGGCCTGCGGTCTCCACGTCCCCTTCGTCAACGAGCAGCTGCGGGTGTCCGTCTTCAAGGTCACCCGCCCCGCGGACGTCCGGGACGCCATCGAAGACGTCTGGCACCAGCACTGACCGGCCCGGCCACCACGGCCGCCGCCGGTCCGCCCGGCGTCAGACCGCCGGCGCCGCCGCCCAGCTGGCCAGGAGCCGCAGCCGCTCCTCCGTCGGCGAGCCCGGCTCCGGCGTGTAGACCACCAGCATCTGGTCCGCGTCCCCGGACACGGTCAACGTCTCGTACGGCAGGACGAGTTCACCCGCCACCGGGTGCAGCATGCGCTTCGCGCCGTGCGTCTTCTCCTTGACCTGGTGGTCCGCCCACAGCCGGCGGAAGTCCGCACTGCCCAGCGACAACTCGCCCACCAGCGTGGCCAGTTCCCGGTCCCGGGGGTGTCGGCCCGCGTCCAGCCGCAGATGGGCGACCGTCTCGGCGGCCACCGCCGGCCAGTCCGGGTAGAACGCGCGCGCCCGCGGGTCGAGGAACACCTGCCGCGGCATGTTGCGCTCCTCGGGCGGCATCTGCGAGAAGCCGACGACGGCGTCGCCCAGGGCGTTCCACGCGAGCACGTCCATGCGGCGGCCGAGCACGAACGCCGGGGCCTTCTCGACGAGGTCCAGCAGGAGGCGCAGACCGGGCCGCACCTTCTGGGGCGCGGGCCCGGCGGCGGCCCCGCGGCGGGCGGTGGCGGCGGGCCTGGCCACCGTCCGCAGGTACTCCTGCTCGGTGGCGTCGAGACGCAGCACGCGCCCGATGGCGTCCAGCACGGCATCCGAGGCGGAGGAGCCGCGGCCCTGTTCGAGGCGGATGTAGTAGTCGACGCTGACGCCCGCCAGCTGAGCGACCTCCTCGCGGCGCAGGCCCGGCACCCGCCGCCTGCCGTGGCCCGGCAGTCCGACCTCCTCGGGCCGTACGCGGGCGCGCCGGGAGCGCAGGAAATCGCCGACTTCCCCGTCCGTGGATATGTCCATGCCACCGATCCTAGGCGCCCGCGACGCTCCGATCCTGGTACTGCGATACCCAGGAAAACGGCAGCCCTGGGTAAGCCCGGCGGCCCGGCCCAGGCTGGTGGTCGTCACCGGGAGACGCCCGGCGGCGAGCACCACGGACCCGATCACCCAGGAGTTCCCATGTCGTACGCCACCCTCGCCGGCCGCACCGCCGTCATCACCGGGGCCGCCAGCGGCATGGGCGAGGCCACCGCCCGGCTGCTCGCCTCGCACGGCGCCCGGGTGGCACTGCTCGCCCGCCGGACGGAACGGCTGACCGAGCTGGCCGCCACGATCGAGGCGGCCGGCGGCCAGGCCCTCCCGGTCACCGCCGACGTCACCGACCCGACCTCCGTCGACGCCGCCGTGGAACGGGTGCACGCCGCCTACGGCCGGGTCGACCTGGTGGTCAACGCGGCCGGCGTGATGCTGCCGAACCCGGTCACCGACGGCCGCGCCGACGAATGGCAGCGGATGCTCGACACCAACGTCTCCGGCGCGCTGCGCGTCATCCGCGCGTTCACCCCCGACCTGATCGCGGTCGCGGCGGACGGCGGGACGGCCGACCTGGTGAACATCTCCTCGATCGGCGCGCACATCGCCTTCCCCCACTACGCGGTGTACGGCGCGACGAAGGCCGCGCTGACGTACCTCTCGCAGTCCCTGCGCACCGAGCTGGGCCCGCGCGACGTCCGCGTCACCAACATCGAACCGGGCCTCACCGACACCGAGCTGGGCGGCCACATCGACAACGCCGAGCTGGCCGGCCAGCTGGACGGCATGTTCGACGCCCTGCACGGGCTGTCGGCCGACGACATCGCGGACCTGATCGCGTACACCACCAGCCGCGCCCGCCACGTGAACCTGCGCCAGGCGATCGTGCTGCCCACCCGGCAGGCGTGACCCCGGAGCGCCGCCGCGCCCGGGACGTGCGGCGCGGGGGCGGCGGCAGTACGGGCCGGGGGGCTACGCGGCGTCCGCGGCGGCCTGCAGTGCCGCGATGTCGATCTTCTTCATCCCGAAGATGGCCTTCATGGCCCGCGCGGCGCGGTCCCGGTCCGGGTCGTTCAGCAGCTCGGCCATGCCGGACGGCGCGACCTGCCAGGACAGCCCGTACTTGTCCTTCAGCCAGCCGCAGGGGCCCTCCTCGCCGCCGCCCTCGGTGAGCTTGGCCCAGTAGTAGTCGATCTCCTCCTGGTCGGCGCACTCGATGAGCAGGGAGACCGCCTCGTTGAAGGTGAACTGGGGGCCGCCGTTGAGCGCGAGGTAGCCCTGGCCGTCGAGCTCGAACTCCACGGTCAGGACGCTGCCGGCCTGGCCCGGGCCCGCGTCGTTGTAGTGGGTGACGGCGGTGATCCGCGAGTTCGGGAACACCGAGCAGTAGAACTCGGCCGCTTCCTTGCCCTGGGTGTCGAACCAGAGGTTGGGGGTGATCTTGGGCATCTGCTTCTCCCTGTGCCGGTGTCGCCGCCGGGGCCGCGCCTGTGCTGTCCCTCTCCAGACCGTCGCACCGTTCGTGAGTCATCGCTATCCCGGAGCCTCTTCGCGCCGCCCGAACGGGGGCGCGGGCCCGGCCCGGCCGCCGCTACTTCCAGCTGAAGGTGATGTCCCGGGTGTCGAGGTGCATGCCCAGCGGCACCCGCCAGGCGTCCACGCACACCCGCCAGCTGCCGGTCTTCCGTGCGCCGGGGGCCAGGGGCAGCGGGAGCCGGTGGCGCGAGCTGATGGTGGCCCAGTCGATGCCGAGGGCGCCGATGATGTGCGTACCGAAGGTGACCGTGCCGGCCGTGACGGGGGTGTCGCCGGTGTTGAGGAAGTCGAGGGTGACCCGCCGGCACCAGCGGACGTCGGTGCCGTCCTGGCCGGGATGGCCGACGAGCAGGCCGTCGGGGGCGCCCGGGCCGGCGGGAACGCCCGGCGAGGGCGGCTCGGGGGAGGGCGGGCCGGGGTTGCCCGGCGGGTGCGGGGTGCCGTGCGGCGGGGTGGTACCGCCGGGGGACGGACGCGGGGGCGCGGGGGCGTCACCGCTGCCGGGAGAGTCCGTGGGGGAGGCAGCCGACGGTCCGGAGTCCGGGGCTCGGCCGGTCTGCCCGTCGGCGGCGCCGTCGCGCGCGGGGCCCGTCCCGTGCCGCGTGGTCCGGTTCCCGTCCCGGTCGGGGCCGCCGTGACCGGTTCGGTCGCTCGGCCCGCCCTGCGCGGCGCGGTCGCCGGGGGCGCCGTCCAGGGGCGTCAGCTCGACGCCGTCCCGGGGCGCTACGGGCCCGGTCGGCGCGTGGTCATCGGCGGGGCCTGCCGCGCCGACCGCGACATAGCCCCGGTCCGCCGCGTCTCCGCAGCCGGTGAGCAGGACACCCAGACACAGCGCGGCCGCCGAGGCGGCGGCAAGAGTCGTTGTCGTCCGTCGCATCCGCCCAGTGTTGCTGACGGTGCGTCAGGTGTATAGAGGGCCGACGACCGGTACCCGGTGCGGCTCTGCTCTGCAACTGTCCGCCGAGCGGCGCGGAGCGTGTGAAGGCCCCTCGGCGGACCGTTCCTCAATCGGAGATGAGCCCCTCGCGCAGCTGCGCCAGGGTACGGGTGAGCAGGCGCGAGACGTGCATCTGGGAGATGCCGACCTCCTCGCCGATCTGGGACTGCGTCATGTTGGCGAAGAAGCGCAGCATGATGATCTGCCGCTCACGGGCCGGGAGTTTGGCCAGCAGGGGCTTGAGCGACTCGCGGTACTCAACGCCCTCCAGGGCGCTGTCCTCGTAGCCGAGGCGGTCCGCGAGGGAGCCCTCGCCGCCGTCGTCCTCCGGGGAGGGTGAGTCGAGGGAGGAGGCGGTGTACGCGTTGCCGACGGCCAGGCCGTCGACCACGTCCTCCTCCGACACCCCCAGGCACAGGGCGAGTTCGGGCACGGTGGGCGAGCGGTCGAGCTTCTGGGAGAGCTCGTCACTGGCCTTGGTGAGGGCGAGCCGGAGCTCCTGGAGCCGGCGCGGGACCCGCACCGACCACGAGGTGTCCCGGAAGAAGCGCTTGATCTCGCCGACGACGGTGGGCATCGCGAACGTCGGGAATTCCACCCCGCGTTCGCAGTCGAAACGGTCGATCGCCTTGATCAGACCGATCGTTCCGACCTGGACGATGTCCTCCATCGGCTCGTTGCGGCTGCGGAAGCGGGCCGCGGCGTACCGCACGAGGGGGAGGTTGAGTTCGATGAGCGTGTCACGGACGTACGTACGCTCCGCGCAGTCCTTGTCGAGCGAGGCCAGCCGCAGGAACAGGGAGCGGGAGAGCGTGCGGGTGTTGATGGAGTCGTCGTCATGCACGTGCGGTGCGGGCGCGGGAATCGCGGGAAGCACCTTTGAGCTGCCCAGTTCTACGGACATGCCACCCCCTTGAGGTCGCGGACGGGTCGCTGCGGCACCCCCGGGCCGGGCGGACCGGGGAGTGATACCTCCACCTGAATACCGGAGCAAGAGCTACGGCAAACGCGGTTCCTGCAGAATGTCACATGTCGGCAACACGCTGTAGCGCCTTGTCGACTTATCTGTGCAGGCCGGGCCGGGTGCCGGTCGCCCGTGCCGGTTAGGCGTCGATCCTGTTTGCGGATCGAAGCCGAGCGAAGCTCCGCGACAGTAGCCGCGACACATGCATCTGCGACACCCCCAGTTCGGCACTGATCTGGGACTGCGTCAGATTGCTGTAGTAACGCAGCAGAAGGATTCGCTGCTCGCGTTCGGGGAGCTGGACGAGGAGGTGTCGCACCAGGTCGCGGTGCTCCACACCGGCCAGTTCGGGGTCCTCGTACCCGAGGCGGTCCAGCAGGCCGGGCAGGCCGTCGCCCTCCTGGGCGGCCTCCAGCGAGGTGGCGTGATACGAACGGCCGGCCTCCAGGCAGGCCAGCACCTCGTCCTCGCCGATCTTCAGCCGCTCGGCGATCTCGGCGGTGGTGGGCGAGCGCCCGTGCAGCACGGTCAGATCCTCGGTGGCGCCGTTGACCTGCACCCACAGCTCGTGGAGGCGGCGCGGCACATGGACCGTACGAACATTGTCTCGAAAGTAGCGTTTGATCTCGCCGACGACGGTGGGCATCGCGAAGGTCGGGAACTGGACGCCCCGCTCGGGGTCGAAGCGGTCGATGGCGTTGATCAGCCCGATCGTGCCGACCTGGATGACGTCCTCCATCGGCTCATTACGGCTGCGGAAGCGGGCCGCGGCATAGCGGACCAGCGGCAGGTTGGCCTCGATGAGGGCGGCCCGGACGCGGCTGTGTTCGGGGGTGCCGGGCTCCAGATCGGCCAGTTCCGCGAACAGCACCTGTGTGAGCGCCCGCGTGTCCGCGCTCCGGCTCTCGCGGGATGGAGCCTTGGGCGCAGTACGGGCCGTCACGGTCACGCCACCCTTCACAGTGCTCGCAGCATCTACTCGTAGAGGATGTATCCGGCAAAAGCGGTCATAGCATCACAAGACATGTGCACTGTGTGCAAGCACCCCATAACGCCGTGTTGAACCGAGAGTTGAGCGAGGAAAGCGGGGTGGCGGGGAAGGCGCGCGGGGCGGCCGGGTGGCGCCACCGGGCCGGGGCACACGGAAGCCCCCCGCCCGTGGGGGCGAGGGGCTCCGGAGCGCGGTCCGCGGACGGGCCGCGGCTCAGAATTCGTAGTCGGCGATCACCCAGGTGGCGAATTCCCGCCACTGTCCGGCGGCCGCCTGGTGGGCCGGGTGCTCGATGTAGCGCCTGAGGGCGTCCTTGTCGGCCACCGCCGAGTTGATCGCGAAATCGTAGGCGATCGGCCGGTCGGTGATGTTCCAGGCGCACTCCCAGAACGTCAGCTCCTCGATCTGGTCCTTGAGCGCCTCGAAGGCGCGGACGCCGGCCTGCACCCGCTCCTCGTCGCGGGAGACGCCGTCGTTGAGCTTGAACAGGACCAGGTGGCGGATCACAGGGGCCTCCGTGCGGCGGGTGATCACCGGGTCGGCCGGCGGGCGGACGGCCCTAGCTGATCAGCTGGGTCATGAACTGTCCGACGCCCTGGGCGGCGGACGAGATGCCCTCGAAGCCTATCTGGACCAGCTGGGCGGCCCGCTGCGGGGAGGTGATGATCGTGTACAGCACGAAGACGATGAGTATGTACAGCACGATCTTCTTCGCCTGTGCCATCGAACCTGTCTCCCCTGTGGCAGTCGCCTGCGGCAGTGCCTGCACCTCCCGGTTGCAGTCGGGCGAGTGTAACCACACGTGTTCGGCCGCGGGACCCGTGGCGGCGGCCGGTCTCGCGCGCTGACCGGGACTTTATGGACCAAAGGCCCGCCAAAGGGGGCCCTTCGTCCGCCTGTTGGGACCGGCCGCGAAGGCACCATGAGTGAGGTGGCCCGGTGGATCTGGCAGGAACCCCCCGGGCCCGGGACCCGGCCTCACTGCGGGGTCCGCGCCGTGAGCTACCCCCTGACCGCGGCGTGGACTGCGAGGCCGGTCCGCATCGGGGGAGGCGGCCGTCCCCGGACGGCCACCTCCCCCGGCCGACCTGGAGCCCCGGCTCCGCGCCGACCCCTCGGCCCGGAGCCGGGGCTCCGTCATGTCCACGGCGCAACCGGCCGCCACCGCCCCGCGTCCCTCCGCACGTACGGCTCCCGCCCGAAGGCATCATGTACGCGACAGCACAGAGCGCGGCAGGCCGCCGCGCGGGACCACGAAAGGAACACGGGGCGCCAACGATGAAGATCGACTGGGACCGGCGTACCTGCGCACGCCGCGGGCACACCACCTACCTCCCGCACGAGGAACACCTCCGGGACCGGCTGCGCGCCGACACCGCGCTGGGAGAGGCGTGGCGCTGCCTGCGCTGCGGCGACTTCGTCCTCGGCGCGCCGCACGGCTCCGGACCGGCCGACGACGCCCCGCTGGTCCCGCGCGGCAAGGTCCTGCGCGACCTGTTCGTCCTTCGGTTCCTGGCCGTCGAGCGAGCCGTGCGCGGCGTGTTCATCGTGCTGGCCGCGGTCGGCGTCTGGCAGTTCAGCAACCGCAAGGACGCGGTCCGCCGCTTCTTCGACGAGTACATCGCGGTGCTCCGCCCGGTCGCCCGGCACTTCCACTACGACCTGGACCACTCACCCGTCGTCGGCACCATCCAGAAGACGTTCGGCTACCGGCACTCCACCCTGGTGCTGGTCGCCGTGCTGCTGCTGGTGTACGCCCTGGTGGAGATCGTCGAGGGCGTGGGCCTCTGGTACGCCAAGCGCTGGGCCGAATACCTGACGGTGGTGGCGACCGCCGCGTTCCTGCCGCTGGAGATCTACGAGCTGACCGAGAAGGTCAGCTGGCTCAAGATCGCCACCCTGGTGATCAACATTCTGGCCGTGCTCTACATCGCCCTCACCAAGCGGCTGTTCGGGCTACGCGGCGGCCGCGCGGCCTTCGACGCGGAGCGGCACAGCGCCTCGCTCCTGGAGGTCCAGACCTCGGCCGGGGTCTCCACCGCCGCCCATAATGGCTGAACGTACCAACTGAAGGGGGGACCGCAGCATGCCCATGAACTCCGCACGGCCCACGTCCGATTCGTCCCGCGTGGCGGCCCGCCGGCGGGCCACCGCCCGCCGCCGGCCCGCCGTCGTCCTGGCGCTCCTCGTCGGCCTCCTGGCCGCGGCCGCCGCCCCGGCCACCGCGGCGGCCCGCGGCGCGGAGCCGCCCGCCCGCACCGCGACCGCCGCCGGCGCGCCGGCCCGGTCCGCCGAGGCCCCCGCGCAGCGCCCGGCCGCCGTGCAGCCCGCCTCGTTCCGCCACCACAGCGCGCACCACGCCGGCCACCACAACACGGTCTTCAAGGCCAAGAAGTCCAAGTGGAAGTCCAAGGTCAAGAAGAAGACCGGCTTCTTCAAGAAGCTCGGCATCTTCCTGATCGTGCTGTTCGTCGTCTTCCTGGTCGTCGTGGCGCTGGTGATCTGGCTGATCGTCCGCTTCTTCCGCCGCGCGGCCCGCAACAGGCGCAACGGCAACCTGACCTGACGGCCCGGACATGACGAAGGGCCCCGATCCCTGGGGGATCGGGGCCCTTCGCCTTCGAGCGGTAGCGGTGGGATTTGAACCCACGGAGGAGTTGCCCCCTCACGCGCTTTCGAGGCGCGCTCCTTCGGCCGCTCGGACACGCTACCGAGAGAGAGCTTAGCCCAAGCAGGGCCGTGCGCCGAAATCGGATTCCCCCGCGCGGCCGCCACGACCTGCCCGAGCGGCTTCCGCCGCCGGTCAGCGGTCGCGGAAGAAGGCCGTGAGCCGCTCCGCGCACTCGTTCTCCAGCACGCCGGTGATGACCTCGGGCCGGTGATTGAGACGCCGGTCACGCACCACGTCCCACAGCGAGCCGACCGCACCGGCCTTGGCGTCGCGGGCGCCGTAGACCACCCGGTCGACCCGGGAGAGCACGATCGCGCCGGCACACATCGTGCACGGTTCGAGGGTGACGACGAGCGTCGCGCCGGTCAGCCGCCACTCCCCGGTGGCGCGGGCCGCCGCGCGCAGCGCGAGGACCTCGGCGTGCGCGGTCGGGTCGCCGGTCGCCTCGCGCTCGTTGTGACCGGTGCCCAGGACCGTACCGTCCGCGGACAGCACGACGGCGCCCACCGGGACGTCACCCGTCCCGGTGGCGCGGGCCGCCTCGCCCAGCGCCCGGCGCATCGGCGCGATCCAGGGATCGCGCAGCGGATCGGGCGTGGCGGAAGGGGACGAACCGGACAGCGGACCGGACTGGGGGGCACTCATGCCACCCAGTGTCGGTGACCGGACTACCGGACGGCCTCCAGGACCTCCGTGCAGCCGAGGGCGTCGGCGATCTCGCCCAGCGCGTCGCTGTCGAGGGCGAGCAGCTCCTTCTCGCTGATGCCGAGGTCCTCCAGGAGCCGGGCGTCGCCGAGCGGGCCGGCCGGGACGGGGGTGTCCGCCTCGGTGTCCTGCTCGGCCCCGTCCTGCGCGTCGGGTTCGCCGTCCTCCGTGCCGTCCAGGTCAAGGCTGTCGAGTTCGTCCTCGACGTCCTTGTCGCGGCCGAGCAGCTCGTCGGTCAGCATCGCTCCGTACGAGCTGCGTTGCGCCGCGGCGGCGTTGGAGATGAACACCCGGGGGTCGTCGTCGCCGTCGACCCGGACGACGCCGAACCAGGCGTCCTCCTGCTCCAGGAACGCCACCACTGTGTCGTCGTCGACCGCCGCCTCTCGGGCCAGATCGGCCAGATCGGTCAGGGTCTCCACATCGTCGAGCTCCGTATCGCTCGCTTCCCACCCGTCTTCGGTGCGCGCGAGCAGTGCGGCGAAGTACACCGTGACTCTCCCACTGGTCATAGGCGTGCCGGGCCGGGCGGGGCGGCGCTGCACGCCGTTGGTCCCGCCCCTTGCGGAATCGTGGCAGAAACATGGCGTCCGCGCGGGGTCTTCGGCGCTGCGTCGTGCGGAGGTTGTGCGAGATGTCGCTCACGTGCCGCAGCGTGGGCGGGTTGTGCGCCGGTGGTTCCGCTACCAGCGGAACCGGTCGCCTACCAGCGGAATGTGCGCATCCGCAGGGCCTGGCGCATCCGCTCGGCCCGCGCGCGGCGCGGCTGGACGCGGTTGCGCAGCTCCTTGGCCTCGTGCAGTTCGCGCAGGAATTGCGCCCGGCGCCTTCGGCGCGCCGCCTCGCTCTCCTCGGCGGGGTCGCCGTCGGGCACGGCACCGGCCGCGTCCTCGGTCCGCTGGGGCTTGTGCACGCGCTACACCACCTCGGGCGGGATCGTCGCCCGACGGAGGGTCGGTCGATCGGGCGTACGTCCCCACTTTCCCCCGTTCCGGTGGTTTGATGCCGGCCTGCCCGAGCCGCGGCCCCCACCGCACGGCGGGCGTCGGCACTCTCCGCCTCGGTTACTGTCGATGTCATGCGGATCCACGTCGTCGACCACCCGCTGGTGGCGCACAAACTCACCACACTGCGCGACAAGCGCACCGATTCCCCCACCTTCCGGCGGCTTGCCGACGAGCTGGTCACCCTGCTCGCCTACGAGGCCACCCGTGATGTGCGCACCGAGCAGGTCGACATCGAGACGCCGGTCACGGCGACCACCGGGGTGCGGCTCTCGCACCCGCGGCCGCTGGTCGTGCCGATCCTGCGGGCCGGGCTGGGCATGCTGGACGGCATGGTGCGGCTGCTGCCCACCGCCGAGGTCGGCTTCATGGGCATGGTCCGCAACGAGGAGACGTACGAGGCGCACACGTACGCCACGCGGATGCCGGACGATCTCTCGGGCCGGCAGGTCTACGTCGTGGACCCGATGCTGGCGACCGGCGGCACGCTGGTCGCGGCGATCCAGGAGCTGATCGCGCGCGGGGCGGACGACGTCACCGCGATCTGTCTGCTGGCGGCGCCGGAGGGCGTCGCGGTGATGGAGAAGGAGCTGGCCGGCGCGCCGGTGACGGTGGTCACGGCGGCCGTCGACGAGCGGCTGAACGCGGCGCGCTACATCGTGCCGGGTCTCGGTGACGCGGGCGACCGGATGTACGGCACCGCCGGCTGACCCCCTGCGTACACGGTTCGGGCCCGCACCACGGCGTGGTGCGGGCCCGAACGCGTGCGGTCAGCAGCCGGGGTCGGCGGCGGGGGCCGGGGACGGGTGGGCCAGCAGGGCCAGGGACTTGGCGGCGGCCTGCTGGGGGGCCAGGTCCTTGAAGCCGTCGCCGATGATCAGGTCGAGTTCGGTGTTCTTGCGGTCGTCGGTCTTCTGCTCGGCGCCGGCAAGCTGGGTGGCGAGCACCTTCAGCGGGCCGCCGGTGGCCGCCTTGGGGCCGAGCAGTATCCCGGCGCCCTTGATCTTCTTGTCGTAGGCGGCCGGGGCGTTGCCCACCTTGCCGATCTTGAAGCCGCGCTTCTTGAGTTCGTCGGCGGTGCGCTTGGCGAGGCCGGAGCGCGGGGTGGCGTTGTAGACGTTGACGGTCAGGGTGGCCGGGGCGGGCGGCTTCGCGGTGGCCGGTGCGGCCTGCGCGGTGGCTGCCTTGGCGCTGTTCCGGCAGGGCTTCTTGCCCTGGGCGGCCCGGGCGGAGTTGCTCTTGCCCCCGAAGACGTCGATGAGCTGCAGGGTGCCCCAGCCCGCCAGGCCGAGGACGCACGCGGCGGCGACGAGGGTGAGGGCGATCCGGCGGCGGTGTCGGGGACGGCGCATCCGCGGATACCTGTCGCCCGTGATGCGGTACTTCTTACCGCCCATGCCTGGGGGCGTCAGCATGCTCATGGGCGCAGCGTAGTGCGGGTGGCAGTCCGTGCCTACTAGATGATCAACGCGTGGCGCGAGACCCAACCCAAAAGGGTCAATTCAGGCAGGGCGGGTTGGGTGGAGTCATGTGCCGACGCGGTGTTTCCGACGGTTTCGGTGCGCCGTCGGCGCGGCGTCAGTCCAGTTCCAGCACGCGGGCGTGCAGCACCTGGCGCTGCTGGAGCGCGGCGCGGACCGCGCGGTGCAGTCCGTCCTCCAGGTAGAGGTCGCCCTCCCACTTCACGACGTGCGCGAAGAGGTCGCCGTAGAACGTCGAGTCCTCGGCGAGCAGCGTTTCGAGGTCGAGCTGCTGCTTGGTGGTCACCAACTGGTCGAGGCGTACCGGGCGCGGGGCGACATCCGCCCACTGGCGGGTGCTCTCCCGGCCGTGGTCGGGGTACGGCCGCCCATTTCCGATGCGCTTGAAGATCACACGGAAAGCCTACCGGGCGAGCGGCACCGGGCGCAGCCATGCCGCAGCAGTGCAAAAGGATCATTGACCACAAATCTGGATCATTGGTGAGTGAGGGCCCAGGGCGTACGGGATCGAGCACCACGAAAGGGCTTCCGCGCGCCCCCTGTCACCACTTGCGGGCGGCGTCCAGGGTCGGCTGCCAGTAGGTGACCTCGGCGGTGTGCGGGTCGACCCGTACGGGCGTGCGGTCGGCGAGGCCGACCTGGACGGGGGAGGTGCCGGCGGCCAGTGCCACGCCGAACTGGGAGAACTTCCCGCCGTGCGGGCCCCGTCCGTGCGGGCCGCCGGCCGCGGAGGTGAGGACGGTGGCGTAGGCGGTCGCGTCGGGGGCGAGGACGACGGCCGTCCGCGGCCTGCTGTCCTCGATCACCGGGAGGGCCGGCCGCCGTCCGTCGCCGAAGCGCAGCAGGGGGTAGCCCTGGGCGGCGAAGTCGCAGGTCCGGTCGGAGTAGTTGGTGACGGTCAGCAGCATGCGGCGGTCCGGCCGGTGCGGCGCGCCGGCGTGGAACTTGAGCATCTCCGGCGTGCAGGGTGGGTGTCCGCCGGGGCCGGGCGGCGGGGGGCCGGTGTCCGGCAGGACGGCCGAGGGGGTGGCCGGTGAGACGCCGGTGGCGGGTTCCTCGGGCCGGCCGCCGGTGTGGCCGTGGCAGCCGGTGGTCAGGGCCAGTACGGCGGCGGCGCTCAGACCTGCGGCCACGGCCCGGCGGGCGGTGGCGGTGACGGACGGCATGGCGACTCCCCCAGGGCGGTGGCGTGCACACGACTTTCGGGTCGTGCGCTGGCGATCGGCTAACGCGCGGCTAACGCGGCCGGTGGGGTGCCTCGGGCGTCGGGTCAATCGGCTCCCGGGCCGCGCGGGTTGCTGCTGCCCGGGGTGCTCGTGGGCGAGGGGGAGGCCGGCGGCCCGGTGGTCTCGGGGGGCCGGCCGCCGGTGCGTCCCGTTCCCGGGAGGGTCGGGGTGGCCGAGGGGGTGCTCCGCGGCGTCCGGCCGGGGACGGTGCCGGGGGAGCGGGATCCGGTGGGGTCGGTGGCGCGCCCCGGGTGTGTGGGCGGGGTGCGCGGGGAGGGCCGGGCGGCCGGGCCGGTGGGGGCGGGGGACGGGGACGGGCCGAGGGGGCTCGGCGAGGTGGCGGGCGGTACGGGGCGGGGCGCCGGGTCGTCCGGGGTGGCCGCCAGGCGGCCCAGCACGGCGGCGGCGGCCGCGGCGGCCACCGCCAGGGGCAGCCCGAAGCGGCGCAGCCAGGGCCCGGAGAGGAGGGCCGGCAGCCCGCGGCGCGGCGGCGGGCCGGGTGGGGCGGCGGGCCGCAGGTCCCGGATGCCGATGCTGTCGGCGCGGGCGGCGAAGGCGCGGCGCAGGCGTTCCTCGACGGGCCGCTCGGGCGGGGTTCCGGTGCCGTTCATGACCGCGCCTCCAAGATCTTTTCCAGGGAGTCCAGGGCGCGGCTGGCGAGGGACTTCACCGAGCCGCGGCTGATGCCGAGGGTCGTGGCGATCTGGGCCTCCGTCAGGTCGCCCCAGTAGCGCAGGACGAGGACCTCCCGCCGGCGCGCGGTCAGTCCGTTCAGCGCGGCGAGGACCTCGCGGTGTTCCTCGTCCAGCACGATGCGCTCCTCGGCGGACGGCGCGTCGGCCTCGTACGGCGGGGTGTAGTCGCGGGCGGTGCGGCGGCGGCGCAGCACGGAGCGGGCGGCGTTGACGACCGCGGTGCGCAGGTAGGCCAGGGCGTTGTCCACCTCGCCGAGCTGTTCGCCGTGGCGTTTGTAGAGGGCGGCGAAGGCGTCCTGGACGACGTCCTCGGCGGTGGCGCGGTCGTCGACCAGCAGGACGGCCAGCCGGACCATGGTGAGCCGGTGGGCGTGGTAGAGCTCGCTGATGGTGGGCCGGGGGTCGGGCGGGGGTGCGCCGCCGTCGTCCGGCAGCGCGTAGGGGCGGTGGGCCGGCCGGCCGTCGGCGGGGTGGCGGGCCGGTCGGCCGGTGCGGTGCGGTGCCTCGCGGTGGGCGGACGCCGGGCGGACGGTGCGCAGCAGCCACCGCCACAGGGCGTGCCGGGGCCCCGGCAGGGCGAACCGTACCGGGGCGGTGTGCGGGCCGGCGGAGTACTCCATCGATTCCTCGGGCCTGGTGGTCCTCAGCCGCGCCGGCGGCGGACGGCGTAGACGGTGCCGCCGCCCGCGGCGATCAGTGCCGCGGCGCCCGCGCCGAGGACCGCGGTGGTCGTCGAGGAGGCGCCGGTGTGGGCGAGTTCCTTGCCGCTGCCCTTGGCGGGCTTCGACGGCCGTGCGCCGGGCGGCTGGGTGGGCTCGGCGCTCGGGCGGGGGCTGCCGGGCGGCTGGGTGGGCTCGGCGCTGGGGCGGGAGCTGGCCGGCGAGCTGGGCACCGCGGTCGGCTTCGGGCCCCCGGGCACGGTGGGCCGGGGGCTGGGGGTCTGGGAGGCGCCGGTCGACGGGGTGGCCGTCGGCGGTGCCGTGCTCGCCCGGTCGTCGGCGTGCGCGGGACCCGCCGCGGCCAGCGCGGCGAGGGTCAGGGCCGCGAGCAGCCCGGCGCCGGCCGCGCCGCGCCGGCGGCTGCGGTGGGCGGAGGGGCGGGCGGCGGGGGTCGTACGGGAAGACTTCACGGTCGGCTGCTCCACGTTCTTCGACGGGCGGCGCCTGTTGGCGCCCTCACCCGTCACGACGTGCGGCGGCAGCGGGGGTTGCCGGCGGGTGCGGAAATTTTTCCGGCTCCGTGCGGGGCCCTGGTCAGCCGACGCTGCGCAGCAGTTTCTCGACCGCCTCGACCCGGGTGCCGAGTTCGGCCAGTTGTGCGCTGATCGTCTCCTGCTGGACGGTGACCCGCTCGGCGAGCTTGCGGTACTCGGCCAGTGCCGCGGCGTCCGCGCGGTGCCGCTGCAGTTTGAAGAACGAGGCCACGATCGTGGTGACCGAGGCGAAGACGATCAGGAGGATCGCTATCGGGATGATGGTGCTGCTCATGTGGGCGTCCCCCTAGGGTCGTTCGTCCGGTGCCGCACCCGCGGCCGCGTCCTCGCGGAGGGCGGCGAGGACGGTGGCCACGTTCAGCTTCAGCTCGAACGGAGTGAGTTCGAAGTACTTCAGCGCCTTGCCGTCCTCGGACAGCTCCAGCCGCCCCACCACCAGACCGGCCTTCTCCAGCCGGTCCAGATGCATGTAGAGCAGCGGCCGGGACATCTCCAGGCGGCGGGCCAGCTCGCTGACGTACAGCCGGCCGCCGGCCAGCTCGGCGATCACCCGCAGTCGTTGGGCGTGGCCCACGGCGGACAGCAGGGCCAGCAGCTCCTCGCTGTTCATGGCCCACCTTCTCGCCGTTCCGGACGCCTGTCAGCGGAGGTTGTCCCATCCCGCGACGGACTGTCAAACACGCCCGCCGCCCTCCGGCCGCCACAAGTTTACGGTTGACGCTTTGGTGCGACACCTGTAATTCTCCACTTACATGTAAGTCGTTACTGACAGGTGCCCGTGGGGGGCGACCGCACGACGAAGGGGCGGGGCAAGTGGAGATGACCGTGCAGGAACGGCCGGGAGGGTTCCGGTCGAGGGGGGACCGGTCGGCGGGCCGGCGGCCGATGACCGTACGCGTCGCGGTGTGGAGCGCCCGGCGCCCCTGGCGCGCGCTGGCCGGATGGCTGGCGTTCGTGGTGCTGTGCCTGGGGGTGGGCGCCGCGCTCGGCACCCACCAGGCCACCGCGGCGGACTACCGCGTCGGTGAGGCGGGCCGCGCCGAGACCCTCGCCGCCGAGGGGCACCTGGACCGCGCGGCGGTCGAACAGGTGCTGATCACCGCCCGGTCCGGGCCGCTGGACCGGGTCGCCGCCGAGGCGGCCGTACGGGACGTCACCGCCCGGATGGCGAAGCTGCCCGAGGTGGCCGGGGTCGCGGCTCCGGTCCGCTCGGCCGACGGCCGGGCGCTGCGGGTCGCGGTGCGCATGAAGGGCGCCGAGGCGGACGCCAAGGACCACGTCGCCCCGCTGGCCGCGCAGACCGCGGCGGTTCAGCGCAGCCATCCGCACCTGCGGGTGGCGGAGACCGGCAGCCCGTCGATCTCCGTCGGCCTCAATGACCAGCGCGGCCAGGACCTGGCCCTCTCCGAGGGGCTCACCCTGCCCGTCACCCTGCTGACGCTGCTGGCCGTCTTCGGCTCCGCGCTGATGGCGGCGGTCCCGCTGCTGCTCGCGCTGTCCTCGATCGCGGCCGCCATGGGCCTGTCCATGGTGGTCTCCCACGTCCTGCCGGACGCCGGTGTCGGCAACAACGTCATCATCCTGATCGGCATGGCCGTCGGGGTGGACTACACGCTCTTCTACCTCAAGCGCGAACGCGAGGAACGGGCCCGGTCCGGCGGCCGGCTCGGCGCCGAGGCGCTGGTGGAGCTGGCCGCCGCCACCTCCGGCCGGGCGATCGTGGTCTCCGGGCTCGCGGTGGTGGTCTCCACCGCCACGCTCTACCTGGCCACCGACGTCGTCTTCGCCTCGCTCGCGACCAGCACCGTCATCGTCGTGCTGGCCGCGGTCCTCAGCTCGCTGACCGCGCTGCCGGCGCTGCTGGTCGTCCTCGCCCGGCGCGCCGAACGCCGCGCCGCCCGCCGAGGGGACCGGGGGCGCCGGGCCTGGCGCCGGCCGGCCGGCGGGCACCGGCCCGACGGGCAGGGCCGCATCTGGGGCGTCCTGCTGCGCCCGGCGCGCCGGCACCCGGCCGCCACCCTCTGCCTCTCCGTCCTGGTGATGCTGGGCCTGGCCGCACCCGCCCTGGGCATGCAGCTGCGGGTCCTCAACAAGGACAGCCACTCCCGTGAGATCCCCGCCGTGCAGACCTACGACCGGCTCACCGCGGCCTTCCCCGACCTGCGCGTCCAGCACCAGATCGTGGTCCGGGCGCCTGCCGACCGTTCCTCCGAAGTGACGTCCGCGCTACGGCAGTTGAACGCACGGACGGCCGCCGACCCGCTCTACACCGCGGTCCGGACCCCGACGGTGCGCACCTCCGGGGACCACCGCACCACCACCCTGGAGCTGTCGTCGCCCCACAAGGTCAGCTCGCCCGAGGCGCGGCGCTCGCTCGACCGGCTGCGCACGCGCTATCTGCCGGAGACCGTCGGGGCGGTGCCCGGCGCCCGGTTCGCGGTCAGCGGGGACGTCGCGCACGACACCGACTACCTGGCCCACCAGGACGCCAAGCTCCCGCTGGTCGTCGGCGCGTTGCTGCTGCTGACCTTCCTCCTGACGGCGCTGGTCTTCCGTTCCGTCGTCATCGGGCTGCTCGGTGTGGCGCTCAACCTGCTGTCCGCCGCGGCGGCCTTCGGCCTGGTCGTGGTCTTCTTCCAACACGGCCTGGCGAGCGTGCTGTTCGGTGTCGACGAGGCCGCGACCGGCGCCATCGGCTCGCGGGTGCCGCTGTTCCTCTTCGTGATCCTCTTCGGCCTGTCGATGGACTACCAGGTGTTCGTCGTCAGCCGTATCCGGGAGGAGGTGCTGCGCGGCGTACCGACCCGGCAGGCCGTGCTGCACGGGCTGGGGGCCTCCGCCAAGGTCGTCACCAGCGCGGCGGCGGTCATGGTCACGGTCTTCGCCAGCTTCATGCTGCTGCACCTCGCCGAGATGAAGCAGATCGGCTTCAGCCTCGCGGTGGCGGTGCTGCTGGACGCCTTCGTCATCCGCGTGATGATCCTGCCCTCCGCGCTGATGCTCCTGGGGCGGGCGAGCTGGTGGCCGTCCGGCGCCGGGAAGGGCGCCGGACGGCCGGTCGTGCACGCGGGTCGGTGAACGCCGGGGGCGGCCGGTCGGATCCGGACGCCGACCGGTGACCACCGGAGGGCGGACGCTCAGATCGTCGCGGCGTCGATCACGAAGCGGTAGCGGACGTCGCTCGCCAGCACCCGCTCGTACGCCTCGTTGATCCGGTCCGCGCTGATCACCTCGATGTCCGCGGCCAGCCCGTGCTCACCGCAGAAGTCGAGCATCTCCTGGGTCTCGGCGATGCCGCCGATCATCGACCCGGCGAGCGACTTGCGCCCCGGGATCAGCGCGAACGCCGCGACCGGCAGCGGCTTCTCCGGGGCGCCGACCTGGACCAGGGTGCCGTTGGTGCGCAGCAGCCCGAGGTAGGCGTTCAGGTCCAGGTTGGCCGACACGGTGTTGACGATCAGGTCGAAGGTGCCGGCCAGCGCCTCGAACGTGGCCGGGTCGGAGGTCGCGTGGTAGTGGTCCGCGCCCAGCCGCAGGCCGTCGTCCTTCTTGCGCAGCGACTGGCTGAGGACGGTGACCTCGGCGCCCATCGCGTGGGCGATCTTCACGCCCATGTGGCCGAGGCCGCCCAGGCCGACGACGGCGACCTTCTTGCCGGGGCCGGCCTGCCAGTGGGCGAGCGGGGAGTAGAGCGTGATGCCGGCGCACAGCAGCGGGGCCGCGGCGTCCAGCGGAATGGTGTCGGGGATGCGCAGCGCGTAGTTCTCGTCGACGACGAGGTGGGTGGAGTAGCCGCCGTAGGTCGGCTCGCCGTCGCGGCCGGTCGCGTTGTACGTGCCGACGTTGCCGAGCTCACCGGTGCAGTACTGCTCCAGCCCGGCCCGGCAGTTGTCGCACTCCCGGCAGGAGTCGACGAAGCAGCCGACGCCGACCCGGTCGCCGGCGGTGTAGCGGGTCACCTCGGCACCCACCTCGGCGACCACACCGGCGATCTCATGGCCGGGGACGATCGGGAAGTTCCCGCCGTCGCCCCACTCGGCGCGCACGGTGTGGATGTCGGAGTGGCAGATACCGGCGTACTTGATCTCGATGAGGATGTCGTGGGCACCCAGCTCGCGGCGCGGAATCGTGATCCGCTCCAGCGGTGCCTTCGGGGCGGGTGCGGCGTACGCGGAGACAGAGGTGTGGGTCATGCCATCGAGAATGCGACCCTCCGGTTCTTCCAGCCAGAGCCGCTTGAACATATGCACGCCGTGCCTAGCACTGGCAGAACCCCCCTCCGCCGGGCCCACCGGCCGGCGGGTGACTGGTCACCGCGCCGGCCGGGGCCCACGATCCCGGATCAGGAGAAGACCACCGAGCGGAGCTTCAGCCGGTCGGAGGCGTGACCGCCGTGCGGCCGGAGGCTGAAGAAGTCGCCGGTGCAGTCGGGTCCCGTGAAAACCGTCGCGGTCGCATCGGTGTAGTTGCGCGGTGAATGGGCCGGCGGCACGTACTCGGCGGCCACCTCGGGGAGGGTGAGGCACTGCCGGCCGGGCGGATCGGACAGCAGGCCGACGTGCGGCCCGCCGGAGTCCTCGTAGACGTAGGTGAACGGGCCGGTGGCGGCGCCGGCCGGCGCGGCGGGCAGGGCCAGGGCGAGCGCGAGGGCGCCGACGGCGGTGGCGGCGACGCTGGCGGTGCGGTGCAGACGCATGGGACGTCCCTTCTCTTCCGGTGTCCGTGCGGAAGGTGGGCTGCCCAGGCATGCACCCGGAGATGTGCGGAGATGTCCGGACTCACACGAAGGAGGAGCGGCGAATCGATCCGTCGAGCGTTGTACGAGTCGCGGGCCGGGTGCCGGGGGCCGGGGGGCCGGGGGGCCGCGGGCCCGGACTCCGGGATTCCGGGTCGGCGGTCGCCGGGGCGTCGATGCCGCCTCGGCGCTACGGCCGTTGGCGGGCCGCGGTGCGGGCCCGCAGGACGTCCGCGATCCGCTCGCACCACTCGCGGGTCTCCCGTTCGAAGCCCAGACCGCGCAGGCAGGTCAGATACGGGCCGATCCGGGTGCCGTGGGCCAGGAATTCGGCCTCGTCCCGGTCACCGCGCAGCCGTACCAGCAGCTTCCCGAGGACCTCGGCCTTGGCGGCCGCGATCCGGGCCCGCTCGTCGAGCTGCTCGATCACCGGACCGGCGTCGATCCGGTCCACCGCCTGCACCTTGACCAGCAGGTCGTCACGGATGAAGGACGGTTTGGCAGAGCCCGCGGCGAACCGCTCCAGTTCGGCCAGGCCCGCGTCGGTCACGTGGAACAGCCGCTTGTTGGGCCGGGTCTCCTGGACCACCTGCCGGCCGGCGACCAGCCCCTCCGTCTCCAGCCGGGTCAGCTCGGCGTAGAGCTGCTGCGGCAGCGCGTGCCAGAAGTTGGCGACGCCGATGTCGAACGCCTTGGCCAGCTGATAGCCGCTGTACTCGCCGTCCAGCAGCGCCGCCAGCACCGCGTGCTTGAGGGCCATGCCCCGGCCACCCCTTCCCGTGCGCTGAGTCCCGGCCTGATTTCCAGGAGCTGCGAGCCCTTCCCATACTCAAGAATCTGACTAATCATAGTCGCGACTATGAGGGACGGACGCACGTGAGAGGGGACGACGGCATGGCGACGACCGCGGAGCGGTTCAGGGCGGCGGTGGAGGCACGTGAACTGGACGGGGTGGAGGAGCTGTTCACCGAGGACGTCCGCCTCTACAGCCCGGTGAAGTTCACGCCCTTCGAGGGGCGGCAGATGGTGCTGGGGCTGTTCGGGGTGCTGCTGCGCACCTTCGAGGACTTCCGTTACGTGGGGGAGCTGACCGGCCGTGCGGAGACCGCGGCGGGCGCGGCGGCCGGGACCGCCGACTCGGAGATCCTGGTCTTCCGGGCCACGGTGAACGGCAAGCAGATCCACGGCATCGATCTGCTCCAGTTCGACGAGGCGGGCCGGATCAAGGAGTTCACGGTGATGGTGCGCCCGCAGTCCGCGGTGCAGGCGCTGGGCGAGGCGGTGCTCGCCGGGCTGATCGCGGACGGGCTGGTGCCCCGGCCCTGAGGCGTGTCCCGCCCCAGGACCGGGCCACCGGGCCGTCAGAGCGGGTTGAGGCGGGCCTTGAGCAGGCAGAACTCATTGCCCTCGGGGTCGGCGAGAACGTGCCACTGCTCCTCGCCGGTCTGGCCGATGTCGGCCGGGCGCGCCCCGAGCTTCAGGAGGCGTTCGAGCTCGGCGTCCTGATCGCGGTCGGTGGGGTTGACGTCGATGTGCAGCCGGGTCTTTCCCGGCTCCGGCTCGTCCCTGCGGCTGAGGATGATCGTCGGCTGCGGGCCGCCGAACCCTTCGCGCGGCCCGATCTCGATGCAGTCGTCCCCTTCGCGATCGAGCACCACGAAGTCCAGGACCTCGCACCAGAACCGCGCCAGCACCTCGGGGTCGCGGCAACCGAGCACGAGCTCACTGATACGGCATGCCATGGACGAAACCTACTCTCAGCGTGGGGACCGGCAGGCGTGGTCGCGCGCGGAGCTCCGGGGCGCCGCGCGGCGGTAGCACGTGCGAGACCGTACCGGGCGAGGCGGGCGGGCGCGAAGGGTTTTCGGGGCCCGCACACCCGGGCCTGGTCTCTCAACTCCGGTGCGCATGAGGGGTTTCGTCGAGGCTCTCCCCGGGTCGGGCCGGCCCCCGCGGGCGGTGCGGGGGCCGGCCCGCTGAACCAACCGGCCGGTTGCGAGGGCTCAGCCGGTCAGTGAGATCGCCGCGGCCGGGCAGATGGCCGCGGCCTCGCGTACCGCGTCGTGCAGCGCGGCTGGCGGCTCGGCGTCCAGGACGACGACGATGCCGTCCTCGTCGCGCTGGTCGAAGACGTCCGGCGCGGCCAGCACACAGCTCCCGGCGCCGCAGCACTTCTCCTGGTCGGCGTGAATGCGCATGGTTCTCCCAAGTGGTGCGTACGAAAAGGGTGATGAGGCGATTCTCGCGGGGGCGTGGCTACCAGGCGACCGGCAGCGCGTGCACCCCGTAGATCCCCATGTCGTGCCGGAAGGGGACCTCCTCGAAGGGGACGGCGAGCCGCAGCCGGGGCAGCCGGCGCAGCAGGGTTTCCAGGGCGATCTGCAGCTCCACCCGGGCCAGCGGCTGCCCCAGGCACTGGTGGACGCCGAAGCCGAAGGCGACATGGCGGCGGGCGTCGCGGCCGACGTCGAGGGCGTCGCCGCCGGGGAAGACCGCCTCGTCGCGGTTGGCGGAGTTGAGCGTGCACAGCACGCCCTCGCCCGCGCGGACGGTGACGCCGCCGACGGTGACGTCCTCGGTCGCGACCCGCGGCAGGCCGTTGTGCACGATCGTCAGATAGCGCAGCAGCTCCTCCACGGCGCCCTTGATCAGTGACGGGTCCTCGCGGAGCCGGGCCAGCTGGTCGGGGTTGCGCAGCAGGGTGAGCGTGGACAGCGCGGTCATGTTCGCGGTGGTCTCGTGGCCCGCGACCAGCAACAACCGTCCCATGGAGGCGATGTCCGAGGCGTCGAGTTCGCCACGGGCGACCAGCCGGCTGACGATGCCGTCGTCCGGCGCGTGCCGCTTGGACTCGGCGAGCCCGCTCAGATACTGCTGCAGCTCCTGCTGGCTGGTGCGCACGTCCTCGGGCGCCGAGCGGAGGTTGAGCAGGATCCGGCTGCGCTCCTGGAAGAAGGCGTGGTCCTCGTAGGGAACGCCGAGCAGCAGGCAGATCACCAGGGACGGCAGCGGCAGCGCGAACTCGCTGACCAGGTCGGCCGAGTCGCGGCCGTCGGTCATCCGGTCGAGCAGGTCATCGGCGATGCGCTGCACCTCGGGACGCATCGACTCCACTTTCTTGATCATGAAGTCGCCGGTGAGCATGCGGCGCAGCCGGGCGTGCTCGGGGTCGTCCTGGCGGATGAACGTCGGTTTGCTGGTGACCAGTTCGCGCCCGCCGGCGGCCAGGAAGGGGAAGCCCGGCCGGGTCGCGTCGGCGCTGAAGCGCGGATCGCCGAGGACCGCCCGTACGTCCTCGTGCCGGGTCACCAGCCAACAGGAGGAGCCGTCCCACAGCGTCGCCCGGGTGACCGGTTCCTCCCGGCGCGCGCGTTCGATCTCGGGGGCCGGGTCGAAGGGGCAGCCGCCGGCCCGGGCGGCAGGGACGGCGAGGGCGGTGGGGGCGGCGGTGCGGGCGCCCGGGCCGGCCTCGCGCTCCGTGTCGGTGCGTTCTGCGGTCGTCATGCGGCTGGTCCTTCCACGGTCGGGACACGGCGGGCGCCGTGCCGAACGGTGCGGGTGGCGCCACTCCTCGACGGGTTCACGGGCCCGGACGGAACGGGGCCGGTGAGGAACTCCAGCTAGTTACCTAAGTTAAGCAACTAAGTGCACGCTAACTCACCCCGAACGAGGGTGGGAAGGGCAGATCAACGCCAGCGCGAGGTTGGCTCAAAGCGAGCGCGGAGCGGTACGCAGCGTGCCTGTCCGCGTACGGATACCGTCGTTCCAGGGGCCGCTACAGTGCCTGCATGCCGGACCCCGGAAGAGACCAGGACCCCACCGCCGCACTGCAAAGAGTGCTGGCCACGCTGTCCTACCTGCTCACCCGCTCCCGGGCGCACGAACGCCAGGCGGCCCGGGCGGGCGTCACGGCGGCACGCTCCGACCTGTGGCTGCTGATGGCGCTGGAGGACTGCGGGGGCGTCAGCAGGGTCGGCGATCTGGCCGCGACGCTGATGGTCGAGCCGCCTCATGTCACCCGGCAGATCAGCCAGTTGGAGTCACAGGATCTCGTCGAGCGCACCCCGGACTCGGCCGACCGCCGGGCCCGCAAGGTCGCCATCACCCCGCACGGCAGGGCGATACTGCAGCGCCTGCAGCAGAGCAGCCAGGCCGGCCTGCACGAGGCCCTCGACGGATTCGACGACTCCGACATCGCCACCACCGTCGCCGTGCTCAACCACCTGGTGGCCTGGGCCCGCCACAAGCACGCGGAGGCGGACCGGCCGCGCGGCCGGGGCGCGTAGGACGGACGGCGGCCGACCGTCGCGGTTCCGGGGGCGGAGCGGCCGGCCCCGCCCCCTCGGTGCGCGGGGTTATTCGATCTCGACCCGGCCGCTGTGGCCCTGGGTGCCGCCGGAGGCCGCGGCGCCGTTCTTGTCGGCCTTGCTGTTCCGGTCGTCGGGGGAGCCGAGGTTGCGGCGGACCGAGTCCAGGATGGTCAGGCCCTGGCCGACCAGGCCGGCGGCCATCTCACCGAGGCCGTCGGTGCCGTTGAGGACGTTGACATTGGCGTTGGCCAGGCCCGCGGAGGCTTCCTTGACGATCTGCGGGAGCTGGTCGATGAGCATCCGGTCCAGGGCCACCCGGTCGTACGAGGCGGCGGCCTCGGCCTGGATCTTCATGCGCTCGGCCTCGGCCAGGGCCAGCAGCTTGATGCGCTCGGCCTCCGCCTCGGCGGGCTTGACGACCTCGGCGACCAGCTCCTGCTGACGCAGCTGGGCCCGGCGCTCGGCCAGTTCGGTCTGCGCGGCGAGGACTTCTCGCTGGGCGTGCGCCTGCGCGAGCGGACCGGCCTGGGCGGCGTGTGCCTGGGCGCGGTCCACCTCGGCGGAGTACTCGGCCTGGACCACGGCGGTCTGCCGGGAGTACTCGGCCTGGTTCCGCGCGGCCTCCTGCTGCGCCTCGACCGATGCCTGGGTGGCCTTGGCCTGGGCGATCTGCGCCTGCCGCTGGATGGCGGCCTTGTGCGGGGCGGACATCGCCTCGATGTAACCGGTGTCGCCGTCGTCGATGGACTGGATCTGCAACGAGTCGACGATCAGACCGATCTTGGCCATTTCGGTCTTGGACGTCTCCAGGACCTCGGTGGCCAGCTTCTGCCGCTCGGTGACGATCTCCTCGACCGTCATCGAGCCGATGATGGACCGCAGGTGGCCGGCGAAGATCCGCCCGGTCAGCACCGACATCTGGTCCTGGTCGGACAGGAAGCGCTGACCGGCGTTGACGATGCTCTCGGTGTCGTTGCCGACCTTGAAAGCGATCACGGCGCGGACCGTGAGGGCGATGCCCTGCCGGGTCACGCACTTCTCGGCGACCTCCGCCTCACACATCGCCAGCGTCAGAAAGCGGACCTTGCGGAAGACCGGCAGCACGAACTTGCCGTGGCCGGTCACCACCCGGAACGGCGCGCCGCCCTGGCCACGCCTGCCTCCCGAGATCAGCATCGCCTGATCGGGGGCGGGTACGCGGTAACCGAACATGCTTGTCTCCTCAACCTGCGTCGCCGGCATCGCCGGCCGACGCGTCCAACGGATCGGCCCACTCCATGACGTCCACCTGGCGCCGGCCACGGGAATCGATCACGAGTACGGTCGCCCCCACCGGAAGGGGGTCGGCGGACCAGGCGAGGAACGTTTCGGAGCCGCCCCTGACCCGCACCAGGACCTCACCGGGACCCGCAGCCCCGCGAGTGCCGATCAGCAGCACTCCGGTACAGCCGATCACGGCATCGTCCTGAGCCATCGGCGGCTGCCCTCCCCCGTTACGTACCTGGAAAACCGACCATAGCGCCCCCGCACGCGGCGGCCTATGGGGGGACGACGGCGAGTTGGGCGGTCCGTGCGCGGCGATCAAATTCCCGTCAAGACCTGCCGTTACTCCTTGCGGAGCGCCGCACCGGGGGACTCGGCGGAGGGCAGCGCGTCGAGGGCGGCGAGCAGGTCGGCCGGCTCGGCCCGCACCGTGTAGTCGGTGTCTATGAACGACCAGCGGATGATGCCGTCGCGGTCGATGACGTACGTGGCGGGCAGCGGCAGGGTCCGGGAGTGGCCGCCGTTGACGTGCTGGAGGTCGAAGCCGAAGGAGTCGTACACGGCGGCCAGGTCGTCGGGCAGGTCGAAGGCGAGCCCGTACTGCTTCGCGGTGTCCGAGCCGAGGTCGCTGAGCACGTCGAAGTCCAGGGAGTGCTTCTCGGCGAGGGTGAGGGACTCGTCGGGGATCTGCGGGGAGACCGCGACGAGGCGGGCGCCGCGGGCGGTGATCCCGGCGTGGTGCTGCTGGAGGGCGCGCAGCGCGAGGTTGCAGTACGGGCACCAGGCGCCGCGGTAGAAGGTGAGCACGACCGGCCCGGCGTCGAGCAGGGTCTCCAGCGACACCGTCTCGCCGGTCGCGGAGGGAAGCCGGAAGCCGGGGGCCCGGTCGCCGGTCCCGAGGGCCCGGGCGGCCTGTCCGGAGGCGGCCAGGTCGCGGGCCGCGCGCTCCATCACCTCACGGGACGCGGCCGGGACCTCGGGGCGGCGGGTGCGGAAGGACTCGGCGAGTGCGGCGAGTTCGTCACGAAGGCTCATGGTGAGGGGTGCTCCTGTGGTGTGGGGTGGGCGCGCAGCGGGGCCAGGGCGGCGGTCACGGTGTCGGTCAGCGCCCTCGCGTCGGCGCCGGCGCGGGAGCGCAGGTTGACGCCGTAGGCGAGGGTCGCGAGCACCGACGCGGCGGCGTCGAGGTCCGTGGACGGCGTGAGCTGTCCCAGCCCGGCGGCGCTGCCGAGAGCCGCCCGCATGGCGCGCTCCAGGGTGGTGTGGTGGTCTTCGAGGAGGGTGCGGATGCCGGGGTCGGCGCACTCGGGGCCCGCGTAGGCATTGGTGACCATGCAGCCCCAGCCGGCGACCGGGCCGGCGCACCGGACGTCGATCAGCCCGGCGAAGAACTCCTCGATCGCGGTCAGCCCCGAGTCCGCCGCCGCCAGATGGGCGAAGGCCGGTGCCGAGTGCCGGGCTATGTAGCGCTCCAGCGCCGCGGCGTAGAGGCCGTCCTTGCTGCCGAAGGTCGCGTAGAGGCTGGAGCGGCTGAGGCCGGTCGCGGTCACCAGCGCCTGTATGCCGGTGGTCGGCAGGCCCTGGCGCCAGAAGATCTGCAGGGCGTCGTCGAGCACGACGTCGGGGTTGAAGTGCTTGATGTCGGGCATGGCGAGCCTGCTCCTTTCGCGCTCCGACTCAACTGGGAACGGTCATTCCAAGATACGTGAACGACCGTGCGAGGCAAAGGAGTTGAGGCAAGATCTGTGGAAAACATGCGGAACCGGTCCCTCCGCGTCGGGGGGCGCGGAGGGACCGGTTCCGGTTGGGGCGGGCGGGCGCTACCCGCGCCGGGTGTTACGCGCCGCGGGCCCCCGGCTTCGGCAGCAGCGGAAGCAGCGCCGAGATCGCGGCGGACAGCACGACGTTGAAGACCACCGCGGTCGTCAGCGCGTGCCCGTACGCACCGGTGTCGTTGTGCACGGCGCCGCCGAGCGCGTTGTAGTAGAGGACGCCGACGACGGCCACGCCGACCGCGCCGCCGATCTGCTGGCCGGTGGAGAGCACGCCGGAGGCCATCCCCACGTGCCGCGGGCCCACGTTGGCGAGCACCGCGTTCAGCAGCGGGGTGACCAGCAGGCCGTTGCCCGCGCCCACGAGGATCAGGGTCGGGGCCAGCTCCCAGGCGGTCAGCGCGGAGCCGGCACCGACGGCCAGGAAGATCGTGCCCAGGAACCCCAGCGCGCCGACCAGGGCGCCGAGTTGCAGCACCCGGCGGCCGAAGCGGGCGAGCCGGCCGGCGATCAGGCTGGCGGCGAAGAAGGCGACGGCGAGCGGCGTGTAGACCAGGCCGGCGCCGAGCGCGTCCATCCCCAGGCCGTCCTGCAGCGTCAGCGACAGGATGAGGAAGAAGGAGTTGATGCCCGCGTAGGCCAGGACGACCAGGGTCATGCCGACCGCGAACGGACGCTCCCGCAGCAGCCCCAGCTGGATCAGCGGAGCGCCGCCCGCGGCGTCCACCCTCCGCTCCACCAGCGCGAACACCGCGAGTGCCAGCGCGCTGCCGGCCAGACTCAGCCAGGTCCACAGCGGCCAGCCGTACGAACGCCCCTCCACCAGCGGCACCACGAGCAGGAACAGCGCCACGGTGAGCACGACCGCGCCGGGCAGGTCGAGCCGGCGGGCCTCCGGGGCGCGCGACTCGGGCACGAACAGCGCGGCCAGCGCCAGCGTCACCAGGCCGACGGGCACATTGACCCAGAACACCGGCCGCCAGGAGGAGCCGAAGAGGTCCGCGGAGATCAGCACCCCGCCGAGCAGCTGGCCGATGATGGTGGACATGCCGATGACCGCGCCGAGCGCGCCGAACGCCTTGGGACGCTTCTCGGCCGGGATCAGCACCTGGATCATCGCGAAGACCTGCGGGAACATCGCCGCCGCGCTCAGCCCCTGGACCAGGCGCGCACCGATCAGGCTGACGGAGTCCGGCGCCAGCGCGCAGCCCACGGAGGACAGCGTGAACAGCGCCATCCCGAGCATGAAGAGACGCTTGCGGCCGAAGCGGTCGCCGAGGCGGGCGCCGGTGATCAGCGCGATGGCGTAGGTGAGCTGATAGCCCGCCAGGATCAGCTGGATGTCCGCGGGAGTGGAGTGCAGATCGGCCTGGATGGCGGGGGCGGCGACCAGCACGATGAACGTGTCGAGAACGGCCATGAAGGCCCCGACCAGCACGATGGTCAGGGCCCGCCACGGCGCCGCCCCTCCGGCCGCACCGGAGGGCGGTCCTGCCTGCGGCGCCGCCGGCCGCACCGGCGCGGACTGCTGCCCCGTGGCGCCTGAGGGTTGGGTCTGGGTCATGGGGAAAGCGTCGGTCAGCACCCGGCCGGCATACAGAGACCGATTATGCTGGTGTTCCCACTACCCCCATATAGGTGCTACGCCCATATATACGTGCGGAGGCCCTGACCCGGCCGGCGCGCCCCGCGATTCGCGGCGAACGGGAGTATCGGATGGCTGACCAGCAACGGCGGCGCTGCCTGGCGGAGTTCCTGCGCTCGCGGCGGGAGCGGCTCACACCCGAGGAGGCGGGCATCCTCGCGGGGCCGCGGCGGCGCACCCCCGGGCTGCGGCGCGAAGAGGTCGCCCAGCTCTCCGGGGTCAGCGTGACCTGGTACACCTGGCTGGAGCAGGCGCGCGACATCACCGTCAGCCGGCAGGTCCTCACGAGCCTGGCGCGCGCCCTGATGCTCAGCTCGATCGAGCGCCGGCACCTGTTCGGGCTGGCCGGGGTGCCGCTGCCGGAGCAGCCGCCGGGCCGCGGCCCGGGCCCCGCGCTGCAGCGGCTGGTCGACGCGCTCGAACCGCACCCCGCGTACCTGCTGGACGCCAACTGGGACCTGGTGGGCTGGAACCGCGCCGAGGCGGGGCTGATCGGGGACCCGGGGCAGCTGGAGCCGGCCGAACGCAACCTGCTGTGGCTGGTGTTCATGGATCCGGCCATGCGCACGCTGATGGTCGACTGGGAGGGCCAGGCGCAGAATCTGGTCGCCCAGTTCCGGGCGGACGCCCGGGCGCGCTTCGGTGATCCGCGCTTCGAGCGGCTCACCGGCGGGCTGCGGGAGGCGAGTGCGGAGTTCCGCGGCTGGTGGGAGGCCCACGACATCGCCGACTTCGGCAGCAACCGCCGGCAGTTCCGCCACCCCTGGGTCGGCCGGCTGACCTTCGACTACGTGAAACTGGCGGCGATGGACGCGCCCGGCGTCAAGCTGTTCGCCTGCATGCCGGCCGACGCGGAGACGACCGGGAAGCTGCCCGCGCTCCAGCGGTGCGCGGCCGGCGAGGTGCCGGCGGCGGCCCAAGTGGCGGATGCCGTGGACGGGTTGGGCGTCTCGCGCGCGGGAGCGTAGCGGCCCCGCGCGGCACGCCGGGTCATGGAATTCTCAACGAATTCCCAATACCGCGGGAAGAGAAGTGACCTGCATCACGTTTGCTTGACTGGCTGACAGCCAGCCCTCTTCTATTGGCGGCACGCGGCCCATGTCGACCGAGGGCGCGACGAATGCACACCGGGGGGTATGGCATTGCGTAGTCGACTGCCTTGACGCGCTGTTAGCGCATTCCGTCGTTCATCTTTCACCTTCTTTTTGCCGTCCGGCGCCAGCGTGTTCTCTCTTCCGCTGCCCGCGCCCGGTGCGGTCCCTTTCCCTTGAGGCGCGCAGCCGACTGCGCCGTACGGTCATGACGGCCTGCTCAGGCCCTTCGACCGCGGCCACCCGCGCCCTTCGGGAAATTCAGTTCTGAGATACGGAGGGGAATCCGACATGCCCTTGAACAGGGAATTCATCGGCCGCAGCTGGCGTGCCGCGGAAATCTATGAGGTGAGCCGCGAAAAACTCCGCGACTTCGCGGTCGCGATCGGCGAGACGCACCCGGCCTATCTGGACGAGGAAGCCGCGGTGAAGCACGGCTACCGCACCGTCATCGCACCGCCCACCTTCGCCACCACCCTGTGGTTCCGCATGGGCAACTGGCCCATGCTGGTACCCGAGTTCGGCAAGCAGAAGGACCCGGTCTGCGTCCTCGGTGACCAGCGCGTCACCCACCACCGGCGGATCCACGCCGGCGACCGGCTGTGGTTCACCACCACCGTTCGCGACATCCGCGACATCGGCCGGCACGAACTCTTCGAGATGGAACACCAGGTGACCTCGGAGGACGGCGAACCCGTCTGCACCGTCGTCGACCAGATGATTTCCCGCGGTTCCGCGGCACCGAAGGAGTAGCGGTCATGACCACCCAGGTCGATTACGACAATGTTCCGGTCGGAACGCGGCTGGCCGCTCAGGAATTTCAGCTCCTGCCGGTCCACGAAATCATGTACTGCGGTGCCTCCCTCGACTTCGTCGGCGTCCACTGGAACCCGCGCGTCGCGCGTTCCGTGGGAATGGATCACATCGTCGCCCACGGACCGCTGACCGAGGCGAAAGCGCTCCGCATCGTGCACGAATGGACCGGTGATCCCGGTTCCGTCGTCTCCCAGCACGCCCGATTCCACAAGCCGGTCCTTATACCCGACGACGGTGTGGGTGCCCGCTACCGCATCCACGGAACCGTGACCGAGAAACTGGCGGACCGGCGAGTCGTGGTCGAATTGACCGCGGTATCCCCGCAGGAAGAGGAATTGGTCACCGTACGCGCGGTAGTGCAACTCGCGTGAATGCCCCCGAGACCCCAAGGAGCTGACCCATGCGCACACTGCTCGTCGACAACCATGATTCCTACACCTTCAACCTCTTCCAGCTCATAGCCGAGGTCAACGGCGTCGACCCGGTCGTGGTCACCAACGACACCCCGATGCTGAAGACCCTCCGCCAGGGCGGGTTCGACAACATCGTCATCTCCCCGGGCCCGGGCCGCCCGCAGGAGTCCCGCGACCTCGGATACGTGCCCGACCTGCTGCGCCACACCGATCTGCCGGTCCTCGGCGTCTGCCTCGGCCACCAGGCCATCGCGCACGCCGCCGGCGCCGCCGTCGTCCCCGCCCCGCGGCCCCGCCACGGCCACCTCGCCACGGTCACCCACGACGGCGACGACCTCTTCGCCGCCGTCCCCCGGGAATTCACCGCGGTGCGCTATCACTCGCTGTGCGTCGAGGAGCCGCTGCCGCCGGAGCTGGAGGTCACCGCGCGCGCCGACGACGGCGTGATCATGGCGCTGCGCCACCGCGACCTCCCGCGCTGGGGCGTCCAGTTCCACCCCGAGTCCATCGCCTCGGAATACGGCCGGGAGATCCTCACCAACTTCCGCGACCTCACCCACGGCGTACGCGACGAGGCCCGTCACACCGCCCGCACCACCGCCCGCCCGGCCGCCCGGCGCGCGTCCGGCGCGCCCACCCACCAGTTGATCACCACCGTCCTGCCACGGGCCGTCGACACCGAAGCCGCCTTCGCCCGGCTGCACGCCGACGCCACGCACTGCTTCTGGCTCGACAGCAGCCGCGTCGAGGAGGGCCTGTCCCGCTTCTCCTTCCTGGGCGACGCCACCGGCCCGCTCAGCGAGATCCTCACCTACCGGCTGTCCGCGGGCGCGGTGAAGGTGCAGGACGCGGGCGGGCTCCGCCTGGAGAGCGGCTCGATCTTCGAGGTCCTCGACGCCCGCCTCAAGCAGCGCCGCCTCGACGCCCCCGACCTGCCCTTCGACCTCACCGGCGGCTACGTCGGCTACTTCGGCTACGAACTCAAGGCCGACTGCGGCGCGTCCCGGCGGCACGCCGCGGACACCCCCGACGCCGTCTGGATGTTCGCCGACCGGCTGATCGCCGTCGACCACCAGGAGCAGCGCACCTACGTGCTCGCCGTGCACACCGACGACGAGCAGCAGACCTTCGCCGCCAAGGAGTGGGTCGAGGCGACGGCGGAGCGGCTGACCGGCCTGGAGCCCCTCCCTGACGACGCGGGCGCCCGGCAGCCCGCCGACCGGGCCCCCGACGCGGCCCCGTACCTCGTCCGCGACCGGGCGGGCTACCTCGCCGACGTCGACGAGTGCCGCCGCCAGCTGGTCCGCGGCGAGAGCTACGAGATCTGCCTGACCGACAAGCTGCGGATGCCGCCCGTCGACGCCACCGCCGCCGCCGACCTGGCCTTCTACCGCCGGCTGCGGCGCGCCAACCCCGCCCCGTACTCCGCGCTGCTGCGGCTGGGCGGCACCACCGTCTTCAGCTCCTCGCCCGAGCGGTTCCTGCGCATCGAGCGCGACGGCACCGTCGAGAGCAAGCCCATCAAGGGCACCGCACCGCGCGACGCCGACCCCGTACGCGACCGGCAGCTCGCCGAGGAACTGGCCGCCGGCGCCAAGACGCAGGCCGAGAACCTGATGATCGTGGACCTGCTGCGCAACGACCTCGGGCAGGTCTGCGAGATCGGCAGCGTGCGGGTCGACCGCTACATGGCCGTCGAGTCCTACGCCACCGTCCACCAGCTCGTCTCCACCATCCAGGGCCGCCTCGGCGCCTCCGTCAGCGCCGTCGACTGCGTACGTCACTGCTTCCCCGGCGGCTCGATGACCGGCGCGCCCAAGCTGCGCACCATGGAGATCATCGACCGCCTGGAGACCGAGGCCCGCGGCATCTACTCCGGCGCGCTCGGCTACTTCGGCCTCTCCGGCGGCACCGACCTCAACATCGTGATCCGCACCGCGGTCCGCAACGGCGACGAGCTGACCATCGGCGCGGGCGGCGCCATCGTCCTCGACTCCGACCCCCAGGACGAGTACGAGGAGATGCTCCTCAAGGCCGCCGCCCCGCTGCGCGCCTGGCAGGCAGGACGATGAGCGAACGGCTCCGCTGGGACGACGCACAGGGCGCCCTGGTCCCCGCCGGCCCGCCCGGCACCGTCCACGCCATCGACTCCTGGCTGTGCGCCGAGGGCCGGGTGCGCGGGCTCCCGCTGCACCTGCGGCGGTTCGCCGCGGCCTCCGAGGCGCTCGGCGGACCGCCGGGCCCCCAGGTGCACGCCTTCTTCCAGGCGGTGGCGGAACGGCTGCCGACGGCCGGCAGCTGGTTCCCGCGCGTCGAACTCGCTGTGGAAAACCGGGAATTATGCCTCCGGCTGTGGATACGCCCGGCGCCCGCCCTCGGTGAGAACGTACGGTTGTGGACGGCCGAGGGCCCCGACCGCCGCAGCCGCCCCGACATCAAGGGCCTCGACCTCGACCGGCTCACCGCGCTGCGCGACGCGGCCCTGGCCGACGGCGCCGACGAGGCGCTGCTCCTCGACGCCGCCGGCCGCCTGGTGGAGGGCGCGACCACCAGCTTCCTGTGGTGGCGGGGAGACGTCCTGTGCACCCCGCCCGACACGCCCCGGCGGCTCGCCTCCGTCACCCGCGAGCTGCTCCTCGGCATCGCCGCCGCGCAGGGGGTCCGCACCGCCCACGAAACCCCCACGCCGCGTGCACTCGACGGTCTCGAAGTCTGGGCGGTCAACGCCCTGCACGGCATCCGACCCGTCACGCAATGGACATCCGCGCAGGTCAGCGCCGGACCGGCGATCCGCGCCCCGCGTTGGCGCGGCCATCTGAGCCGTCTGTCGCAGCCCGCCCCTTCCGCCCTCTCCACTAGGACGCCCGACCATGTCCAGCACACCCGTTAGCGCACCGGTCGCCCCCGGCGGCAGAGCCGGCCCGCCGCCGGCCTTCGAACGTGATCTGCTGCACCAGCTCACCAGGCGCTGGGGCAAGCGGGTCGCCGTCAAGAAGGACGAACTCGACCTCGACGGCCACTTCGACACCCAACTGCCCGACTTCCCCGACCACTTGGTGCCGCTGCTGGCGCTGCCCGGCGCCGCACCGCTGGACGCGGAGGCCCGGGGCCGGATCCTCTCCGCCTCCTGGATCGCGTACAACGCCAAGACCACCGCGATCGAGGACGAGGTCATCCTGCCCGCCTGCCGGCTGATGCTTCAGGACCACATCCCGGTCCGCCGGGACGAGGCCGCCGTCGCCGCACTGCACCAGACGATCATCGACGAGCACTACCACATCCTGATGTGCCAGAACGCGGCCTCGGTCACCCGGCGCCGCCGCGCGCTGGCCGACCTCGCCTTCGACCCGCAGGGCTGGTCGGTGGTGCGCGCCCTGGAGGAGCGCCGCCGCGAACTGACCGGCCCGGCCCGCGACCTGGTGGAGATCGCCTTCGCGCTGGCCGCGGAGACCACCATCAACGCGTTCCTCTCCACCATCTCCACCGAGTTCGGCATCCAGCCGATGAACCGCCTCACCGTCGATCTGCACCGCCGCGACGAGAGTGGCCACGCCGTGGTCTTCCGCGAACTGGCCGTCTCCCTCTACGGCGCGCTCTCCCCGGACGAACGCGAACTGTTCAAGGACGCGCTGGTCCAGGGCCTGGACGCCTTCCGGGCGCCGGACTTCGACCCCTGGGTCGGGGTGGCCGCCGCCGGCGGGATGGCCGTCACCGCCGACGAACTGTCCGACGCGGCCGCCGGCCGCCCGGCCGCCCCCAGGGACACCGGCCCCCTCCAGTCCCTCCTCGCCGACCTGGGACTCTCCGAGGACCTCGGCCCCGCCCTGGCCGTACCGGCCACCACCCCCGCGCGAAGGAGCTGAGGCGTGTACACCCTGACCGACGACCAGCAGGCGATCCGGCGGGCGGCCCGGGACTTCGCCGACGAGTACCTGGCCCCCGACGCCGCCGAGTGGGACCGCGAGAAGCACTTCCCGGTGGACGTGCTCCGCAAGGCCGCCGAGATCGGCATGGGCGGCGTCAACGTCCGTGAGGAGAGCGGGGGTTCGGGACTGACCCGGATGGACTCCGCGCTCGTCTTCGAGGCACTGGCCACCGGCTGCCCGACCATCTCGGCGTACCTCTCGATCCACAACATGGTCGCCTGGATGATCGACACCTACGGCACCCCCGCCCAGCGCGACCAATGGCTGCCGCTGCTGTGCTCCATGGAGCACCTCGCCAGCTACTGCCTGACCGAACCGGAGGCCGGATCGGACGCCGCCGCGCTGCGCACCCGCGCCGTACGGGACGGTGACAGCTACGTCGTCACCGGCGTCAAGCAGTTCATCTCCGGCGCCGCGTCCTCCCAGGTCTACCTGGTGATGGTGCGCACCCATGAGGCCGGGGCCCGGGGCATCACCGCCCTCCTGATCGACAAGGACACCCCGGGGCTGTCCTTCGGCCCCAACGAACGCAAGATGGGCTGGAACGCCCAGCCCACCCGGCAGGTGATCCTCGACGAGGTCCGGGTCCCCGTCAGCCACCGCCTCGGCCAGGAGGGCGAGGGCTTCAAGATCGCCATGCACGGCCTCAACGGCGGCCGGCTGAACATCGCGGCCTGCTCGCTCGGCGGCGCCCGCACCGCCCTCGACCGCAGCATCAGCCACCTCAGCCAGCGCGAGGCGTTCGGCGACAAGCTGGCCAACCGCCAGGCCCTGCAGTTCCAACTGGCCGACATGGCCACGGAACTGGAGGCGGCCAAGACCATGCTCTGGCAGGCCGCCGCCGCCCTGGACGCCGGCGACCCGCGCGCCGTCGAACTGTGCGCCATGGCCAAGCGCTTCGTCACCGACGCCGGCTTCCACGTCGCCAACCAGGCCCTCCAGCTGCACGGCGGCTACGGCTACCTCGCCGAGTACGGCCTGGAGAAGATCGTCCGCGACCTCCGTGTCCACCAGATCCTGGAGGGCACCAACGAGATCATGCGGCTGATCATCGCCCGGAGCGTGGTGGGCACGGCGGCCTGAGCGACGGGCGGAGTGCCGCACCCCGGACCGCGGCGGCGGCGTCCGATGAGCAGACCGGACGCCGCCGCCGCTCACCCTCAGGCCGGCGAGGTGACCGCCCGGCCGAGATGCCGGGCGAAGAACCGGACCGCGCTGTCGACCTCGAACCTGGGGAAGGCGACGTGCTCGCCCGCGTTGGCGTGCAACGTCTTCTCCTTCGAGGCGAAGGCGTCGAACAGCGCGAGGCCGGCCTCGCGCGGGATGCGCTCGTCGTCCCACTGCAGGTCGAACTCGATCGGGACGGTGATCCGCCGTGCCTTCTCGAACAGGGCGTCGGGCCACATCAGGCCGAGGACCGCGGCCGTGATCCTGGGCTCGACCGCCACCAGCGGCACCCCGATCGCGGTGCCCATGGCGATGCCGAGGTAGCCCACCGGCCCCTCGGCGCCGATCTCCGGAAGTTCCTGAAGGGCGTCCAGGGTCGCCCGGTACTCGGGTACGGCGAGCTCCGCCAGGCGGGCGTTGTAGCGGACGACGATCGGCCCTTCCGGCTCGCCCGCGGCCTGCGCCCGGCGCAGCTCGGCGATCTCCTGCTCGTCGTACGCGGTGCGCGGCCGGTCGCCGTGACCGGGCGCGTCGATGACGGCGACATGGAAGCCGCAGCCGGTCACGAGGCTGTGTGCCCGGCCCGTCATCGCCGGATGCTTCTTGTGGGCGCCGCCGCCGTGGCCCATTAGGACCAGGGGCGCGCGCTCGGCGCCGGAGGCCGGCGACCAGAGAACTCCGGGGACGTCGCCCACGGTGAAGTCGCGCTCGATCATGCCGTTCGACGACGACTCGGCGGTGAACTGCAAAGAGTGCATGGGTGTTGCCTTTCGGGAGTGCCTTGTTGTCGAGGCGCTCCCGGCGACACCTGCGTCAGCCGCCGGCCGTGACGGGAAGGGGGAGCACCCACATCGCTACAGCGTTCATGGGTCTCACCTCCTCGGGCGGTGTCACGGTCAACAGCAAGCTACCGGCCCGGTCCCCACCCCTCCACTCCTTTTCCTGGTCCCCTTCGGCACGCAGGCCGGAGCCGCTGTCCGTACAGCGGAGATTGACCAGCGGGATCTGTTCCAGCCTGTGGATGCCGGTGGAGCGAGCCGCGTCCTGACCCTCACGGGAGGTCCCCCTCGTCCGGGTCGTCCGGGGCGGGCAGCCGCCCGCCCCGGCTGTCCGCGACGCGCAATACGTCACCGAGGGCGGCGGTGGTCCGCTTCAGCGTCACCCGGAGCGTCAGCGGCCCGGCCGCCGGGTCCTCCAACACGTCCTCCGCGTCGGCCAGTACGGCGGCGGCGTCGCGCATCTGCTCCGCCTCCATCGCGTCGGCCTTCCGGGAGAGGAAGCCGCCCGGATTGTCGGTACTCAGGAAGCACGGCCTCCCGGCCGGGGTCGACCACGGCAGCAACCGCATTGCGGAGCCGGGGAGTTGAGGGTTGTCGGGGTCGTAGGTCATCGCGCGATCACCAGCGTCCGGCGCCGCACCTGCCGCGTCTGTCGCCTGCGTCGTTCCCAGCGCTCCCGTCGTTCGTCGGGCGTCAGCAGGTAGGGCCGGACGAGGTCCGCGTCCTCCCCGCGTAACGGGACCTCGGGCCCCCGCCATACGGGTACGTACACCGGCGCGACGTACACCGCCGCGGTGGCCGGCACACCGACGGGCGCGCGGTGGCGCCCCCTGGCGGGAAACAGCAGACGCAGCAGCGCGTCGCGGAGCCGGGCGATAGGTTTGCTCATGTCGTCAACCTCTGGGGGTTGGTGGCCACGCCCCCGGGCCGTCGCTAGCGGTCGCGGGGGTCTTTGCGTACAGCCTCCAATGTCAGTGACGACGAGTAGTCTCGCCAGTACTCAGAGTGTGACGAGTCTTTTCGCACAAGGGGGTTGGGGCATGGGCAGTACGTACGGGGACTGGCTCCGCGAACAACGGGAAGCGGCGGGCCTGACCCAGCAGCAGTTGGCCGACGCGGCGGTGATGACCCGCTCGCACATCGCGCACATCGAGGCGGGTCGCCGGATCCCGTCGAAGGAGGACGCGCGACGGCTGGACAAGGCGCTGGATACGGGGAATGTGCTGAGCAGTTTTCTGCCGCAGAGTGACTCGACGATTGCTGATCACTTCGGGGCGGCGAGACAACTGGAGCAACAAGCCACGATGATTCGTGAGTTCGCTCTCTCCTTCATGCCTGGAATCCTGCAGACGGAGGAGTACGCGCGAGCGGTTCTCGGGGCGGCCTACCCTCCACGGAATGACGAGGAACGTGACCGAGCCCTCGTCACGCGACTCGAGCGCGCGAAGATCCTTGACGACTCGGTGACTCCGGCGGTCTGGGCCATGCTGGACGAGGCGGTGTTGCGCCGAGGGGTCGGCGGCAAGAGCGTCATGGCCGAACAGATCATGCACGTCGTACGCCTCGCCGAACGAGGCCGTGTGCGGGTGCATGTGGTGCCGTTCGGGCTGGGGATGCATCCGCTCCTGGCCGGAATGGTCTCGCTCATGTGGTTCGAGGATCAACCGCCGGTTGCCTACACAGAAGGTGTGCGTATGGGGCGGCTTCACGATTCGCCGGACCTGGTTCACCGCATCCAGTGCGCCTACGATCTCACGCTGGGAGAGGCACTGCCGATGAGGGATTCAATTGCCCTCATGCGTGAGACAGCAAAGGAATACGGACACCATGACTGATCACACCATCCCAAGCGCCGCCATATCGAGCGGCTGGCGCAAGTCGTCATACAGCGGCCCCGATAACGACAGCTGCCTGGAGGTCCTGGACGGCCACCCCGCCGGCGTGCCCGTCCGGGACTCCAAGAACCCGCATGGCGCCGCACTCGTCTTCCCGGCCGCCGCCTGGGCCTCGTTCGTTACGGCTGTCAAAAAGCAGGAGTTGGCGAGGCGTGCCTGATCCCGTCGTTCTGCGGACTTTGACGCGATCGGGCTGGCGCAAGTCGTCCTACAGCGGGAATGACGGGGGAAGCTGCCTGGAGGTCCAGGACAATCACCCCTCCGGGGTCCCCGTTCGCGACTCCAAGAACCCGCACGGCGCCGCACTCGTCTTCCCGGCAGCCGCCTGGGATTCATTCGTCACCGTCGTGAAGGACGGAGGATTCGCGCACCATGCCTGAGCACCACATGCTGCAAGCCGCTGCTCTGACCGGTTGGCGCAAGTCGTCGTACAGCGGGGCCGAAGGGGGGAGCTGCATAGAAGTCCTGGACGGCTACCCCGCCGGCGTGCCCGTCCGGGACTCCAAGGATTCGCACGGGCCGGCGGTCGTCTTCCCGGCAGCGGCCTGGCGGGTGTTCGTCGCGGCCGTGAAGGGCTCGGCTACGGTCTGATCGCCGTCGCCTTGAAGAACGTGTAGTGGAAGGTGCCGCCGGGCTCCGCGGTGCGGCGTAGGTCGATGAGGCCGCGGTCCCAGTCGGCTGCTGTCGTCAGGCCGGTGCGCAGGGCCTCGGTGCGTACGGACTCGATCATGGCGATGAAGGTCCTGCGGGTGAAGCCGTCGACGAGTGCCGGGCGGCTGCTGTCGGCGTAGACCGTACGCGGCTGTACCGCGACGTCACGGAAGTCGGCGGCGGTGAGGAGCGGGTGCAGCGACCGCCCCAGGAGGGCGTTGCCGCCGGCCGCCGACTGGAGGTGCACCTGGTGGGCGATGACCTGGTGGGCACGGCGGCTGTCCGGGTGGAAGAGCGCCGAACCGTGGTCGCCCTCGATCGCGGTGAGGGTGCCGCCGGGGCGCAGTACGCGGCGGAGTTCGGTCAGGGCCCGTGCCGGGTCCCGCAGGTGTTCCAGGACGAAGCAGGCGAAGAGGTGGTCGAAGTGGCCATCGGGGTACGGCAGTTGGCGGAGATCGGCACGGAGCCAGGTGACGTCGGCCGCGGGGGCCTGGGCGGCGACACGGTCGCGGGCCTGGGTGAGGGACTCCTCGGACAGGTCGACGGCGGTGATCCGCGCCCCGGGGCTGCTGTGGGCCAGGTGGACGGTCTGCGCGCCGACGCCGCAGCCGGCCTCCAGCACCCGGCTGCCGGCGGGGTACGCCGTGCCGGCGTGCAGCAGCGTGACGAGGGTGTCGGCCTGGTCGCCGAGGCGGTGGGCCTCGCGGGGCGAATAGCCGTGTACGTAGGCGGAGTCGGGCGTGCTGAGCGAGGTAGGCATGTGCTCACGGTGCCGCGGACAATGGACCGGTGCACAGGTCCAAAGGGGAGCAGTTCGGAAGGTCCATAAGTGCCGCCGGGGGCGACGCTGCCGGGGTGTCCGACTTTCTGCAGTTGGACATGGGGGAGGCGCCCGCGGGCGGGCGTGCCGACTGGTTGGCCGGGCAGCTGCGGCGGGCGGTCGCGGACGGGCGGCTGCCGGTGGGGAGCAAACTGCCCGCGACCCGGGTGCTCGCCGCCGAGCTGCGGGTTTCCCGGGGGGTGGTCACCGAGGCGTACCGGCGGCTGGGCGAGGACGGGCAGTTGGCCGGGCGGGGGCGGGGCGGCACGGTCGTGGTGGCCGCGCCCGCGACGGCCGCGGGGGAGAGGGGGGACAGGACGGAGCGGGCGCCGGCTGCGGGGCGTGCGCCGGGAGTGCCGTTCGCGAAGGTGCCCGGTGCGGACGTCTTCGATGCGCTGCGGGCCGCGCCCGCCCGTATCGATCTGTCGCCCGGCGTGCCGGACCTGGCCGCGTTCCCCCGCGCGGCGTGGCTGCGGGCCGAGCGGGCGGTGCTCGCGGAGCTCCCGGCGGCCGAGTTCGGGTACGGGGACCCGCGCGGCACCCCCGCGCTGCGCCGGGCGGTCGCCGACTGGCTGGCTCGCTACCGCGGGATCAGGGCGGATCCGGACGAGGTGCTGATCGTCTCCGGTACCGCGCAGGCGCTCGGACTGATCGCCCAGGTGTACTCCCGCGACGGCATCCGCGCGGTCGCGGTGGAGGACCCCGGCTCGCTCGGGGTGCGGCAGCACCTCGCCCATTGGGGGGTCGCGACCCCGCCGGTGCCGGTCGACGAGGAGGGGATACGGGTCGATGCGCTGCGGGCGGGCGGCGCGCGGGCGGTGCTGCTCACCCCGGCCCACCAGTTCCCCACCGGGGTGGTGCTCGGCGGCGGCCGGCGGCGGGAGCTGATGGGCTGGGCGGCGGAGGGTGGCCTGATCGTCGAGGACGACTACGACGCCGAGCACCGCTACGACCGGGCGCCGGTCCCCGCCCTGCGCTCCCTGCTGCCCGGGCAGGTCTGTTACGCGGGCAGCGTCTCCAAGCTGCTGGCGCCCGCGCTGCGGGTGGGCTGGCTGCTGGCGCCGGCGGCGTACCGGGAGGCGTTCGTGGAGGCCAAGCGGTTCGCGGATCTCGGCAACGCCGTACTGCCGCAGCTGGTGCTGGCCCGGCTGATGGAGTCGGGTGAGCTGGAGCGCGGGCTTCGGCTGCTGCGGAGGCGCCATCGCCGCCGCCGGGACGCCATGAGCGCGGCGATCGCGGACCACCTGCCGGGCGCGACCGTGCACGGCGCCGCGGCGGGGCTGCATCTGACGGTCACCTTCGGGGCCGAGGCCGTGCCCGGGGCCGATACGGAGCTGGCCGCGGCCGCCCTGGCCCGGGGCGTCAAGGTCCATCCGCTGTCCTGGCACGCCCAACGCCCGTACCGCGCGGGCCTGGTGCTCGGCTATGCGGCGCGCTCGCCGGGGGAGATCGAGGCGGGCGTGGCCGTCCTCGGCGAGGTGCTGGCGCGGCGCGGCGGCGGGGTGCGGCGCCGGTGACCCGGCGGTGCTCGGGCCGGACCGGGCACGGGGGCGGGGCGTGCCCGGAGCGGCCGCCGGTCGTCCGGCGGATGACCCACCGGGGTCAGGGTTCGACGACCTCCCCGTGGGCGCTGGACGGGGACAGGATGGCCGTCGGGGTGACCGCGCCGGCGAAGCTGACCTCATAGCCGTGGTTGAGCAGGATGAGCGTCAGGGTGAGCGTCTCGTTCACCCGGGCGACGCCCTGGGCGTCGGTGTTGGCGATGCCCAGGACGTTGCTGCCGGCCTTGAACAGGATCGGCTGGTTGGGCACCGGAAGGCCGGTGACCTGGTCGGTCAGCGTGGCCGTCAGGAACGGGAAGTACACGTGCGGCGGGAACAGCTTGCTCAGCGCCGGGGTCGCGGTCAGCGAGGTGGCGTGGACGGGGACGACGTAGGTGAAGCCGCCCACCAGAGTGGTGCTGCCACCAGGGGTGGTGACGGTGACGTCCGCGGGGCCGGCCGCCCCGGGCGGAGTGGTCGCGGTGAGCTGCGTACCGGTGGAGTTGACCGTCACGCCGGTCGCGGGGTTGCCGCCGATGTCGACGCTCGCCCCGGTCAGGTTGGTGCCGGTGATCGTCACCACCGTGCCGCCCGTGATGGGCCCCTGGTTGGGGGTGATGCTGCTGATCGTCGGGGGGAACTGGATGACGCTGACGCTGGCCGAGGCGATGTTGGTGACGTAGACCTTGTTGTTGGGGGCGACCACCAGGGCGATCGGCTGGCTGCCGACCGGGATCGGGGCGCCGACGGTGGTGTTGGTGGTGGTGTCGATCACCGACACGTTGTTGGAGCCGCGGTTGGCCGTGTAGGCGTTGCCGTCGGGGCCGACCGTGATGCCCCACGGGTTGGTGCCGACGGGGATCGTGGTGATGATCGTGTCCGTGGTCGTGTCGATCACGGACACGTTGTTCGCCCCGATGTTGGCGACGTAGGCGTTGCCGTTGGGGGCGATCGCCACGAAGTTCGGCTGGTTGAGGCCGGGGATCGTGGTGAGGACGGTGGCGGTGGCGGTGTTGATCACCGTCACGCTGTTGCCGTTCCGGTTGGCGACGTACGCCTTGCCGTTGGGGGCGACCGCGATGCCGACCGGGCCGCTGCCGGTGGGGATCGCGGCGCCGACGGCGGCGTTGGTGGTGGTGTCGATCTCCTGCACGCTGTTCGCCCCGAAACGGCTGACGTAGACGTTGCCGCTGGGGATGACCGCCGCCGCGGCGGGGCCGCCGCTGAGGGGGATCGTGGTGAGGACGGTGCTGGTGGCGGTGTTGATGACCGTCACGTTGTTGGAGATGTTGTTGGGGACGTAGGCGTTGCCGTTGGGAGCAACCGTCAGCCAGGCCGGTGTGGTGCCGGTGGGGATGGCGGCGCCGATGACGGTGTCCGTGGCGGTGTCGATGGTGAACACGTTGTTCGACCCGGAGTTGGCGACGTAGAGGTCGCCGTTGGGGATGAACGCCAGCCCGACCGGGTTGCTGCCGACGGGAATCGGCGCGATGGCCAGGATGGCGAGAGCCGGACCCGCCGCCCGGCTCACCTCGTGTGCCTCGGCGGTCGGCGGCAGCTGGCCGGGCAGCGAGACCGCCCGCAGCAGCTCCTGTGTCGGTGCCTGAAGACTCGTGCTCATGGGGACCCCTTCGGTGGGGGCCGCCCGGCCGCTGCACCCCCCTGCCGCCAAGCCCTCACGCGGGCACCGGCACAGGTACAGAGATCCCGCTCCGGGGTGTTGCACCCAAAGGCACACGTCACGAAACGCGACAGGCTGCGCATCCCCGAGGAGGGATGGGCAGCCCATTGGTTCGGTATCGCTTTCGTTCCCGCGCCGCGGGTGACGGAAACCTGCGCAGTGGGACAATCGGGGCGCGGGCAAGGCCACTTCGGCGTCCGGTCCCGCGGCGGCCCGGGAGTGAACCAGCCGGGAGTGAACTAGCGGAACGGCAGCGGGCGGCCCTTCTCGGACTCCGGGCGCGGGCCGAAGATGCGGCGCTCGGCCTCCGTGATCGGCACGTCGTGGATGCCGGCCTCGCGGCGGCGCATCAGGCCCTGGTCGTCGAACTCCCACAGCTCGTTGCCGTAGCTGCGCCACCACTGGCCGTCGGTGTCACGGCTCTCGTACTGGAAGCGCACCGCGATGCGGTCGCCGCTGTACGACCAGAGTTCCTTGCGGAGGGCGTAGTCCAGCTCGCGGGCCCACTTCCGGCGCAGGAAGGCGACGATCTCGTCGCGGCCGGCGAGGAAGGTGTCGCGGTTCCGCCAGACCGAGTCCTCGGTGTAGGCGAGTGCCACCTTCTCCGGATCGCGGGTGTTCCACGCGTCCTCGGCGGCCTGCACCTTCCGGAGCGCGCTCTGCTCGTCGAACGGGGGGAGGGGCGGGCGGGGTGCCATGGCGGGTCCTTGTCTCCGTACCGTGGAGAACGGGCGTTCTCCGCTTCGTCGGCTAGTGTAGAGAACGATCGTTCTCGCGCAAGGCCGAAACCGTCGGGGAGTCATGGACCAGGAAGAAGCCCGCACGCGGATACTCGACGCCGCGGAGCGGCTGTTCTACGCGCGCGGGATTCAGGCCGTCGGCATGGACGAGCTGCGCACCGCCGCCGGCGTCTCGCTCAAGCGCCTCTATCAGTGCTTTCCCGCCAAGCACGACCTCGTCGAGGCATATCTGCGGCGGCGGGACGCCCGGTGGCGGGCCGCGCTCGCGGAGTACGTCGAGGGGCACGCCGGGGCGCCCGGGGGGCGGCCGCTCGCGGTCTTCGACTGGCTGCACGGCTGGTTCGCCGCGCCGGACTTCCGCGGCTGCGCCTTCCTCAACTCCTTCGGGGAGCTGGGGGACTCGGGCGGGGTCGGCCGCGTCGCCAGGGAGCACAAGCGGGCCCTGCTGGGGTATCTGACCGGACTCGTGGGTGCGCTGCCGGTGGCCGAACCGGAAGCGGTGGCCGCGCAGTTGGCGCTGCTCGTCGACGGGGCGATCAGCACCGCGGCGCTCACCGGCGACCCCGCGGCCGCCCGGCACGCCCGTACCGCGGCGGAAAGCCTGCTGGCGGCGGCGGGCGCACGCGAGGCGTGACGCACCACCGCCGCCGGATCCGGGCCGGTCGTCCGCCGGCCCCGGGTCAGGTCGGGACGGTTACTGGAGGTGGCCCAGGGTGCGGACCGCGTCGTAGTACTTCTTGGCGACCTTCAGGCAGCCCTTGCGCTGCAATTCGGTGTACGGGCCCCACTGCCTCCTGCACTGGTTCTGCATGTCCTGGAGGAAGGAGTCGTCCACCCGCTTCTTGTGCGCACGGGTGAATTCATGCATCTTCTTGTAATTGCGGTAACCGAAATCGTGCCGGGCGCAGGACTCCCAGAAGTGGAAACCGCCGGGGTTGTCGCTGACGTGGGAACAGCCGTCGGTCGACCAGTCGAAGTGGTACGCGTCGTGCCCGTCCTGCCACTTGACGCGGGTGTTCTCCCAGAGGGGCATGCCGTACTTCTCGGTCAGCTGGTTGAGCCGCTTGAGCTTCTGCGCCTTGCTGATCGCCGCCGCCTGGTGGTCAGCCGTGGCGGCGGACGTACGCACCGTGGAGCCGTCCGGGTGCGCGGGGCCGGCGAGCGCCGGGGTGGCCGCGGAGAGCGCGAGCACGCCGCTCAGTGCGGCGCCGGCCAAGGACATACCGACTTTCTTCACGTGTAATTCCCCCATTCTCGGAGGCTTCCGGGCGCGATCGTCCCGGAAGCGTTACGCGGCCTCGGAGAAAGGCGGTCAGGGCACAGCCGGCACCCATGTGAAAGCGAAAGTGCGACCGTGCGTTCTTCCCCCGTGCTGACCGCGCCCGAAGATTAACACGCCATCAATTCAGTGGCGCGTCAAAGGAAGAAAAGATGTGGACGCTGGAATTCCGCCGGGAATGCGGAATGAATTGCTCCTCATGGGACGCGGAAGGCGAGTGGGTCCGCTCCGGCCCACTCGCCTGTCACGACTCCGGGATGCTCAGCCCAGTACCCGCTCCAAGGAGGCCAGCGCCGAGGCCAGTTCCTCCTCGGTGATGGTCAGCGGCGGGGCGAGCCGGATCGTCGAGCCGTGGGTGTCCTTGACCAGCACGCCCTCCTTGAGGAGGCGTTCGCTGATCTCCCGGCCGGTGCCGAGGGCGGGGTCGACGTCCACACCGGCCCACAGGCCGCGGGCCCGGAAACCGGTCACGCCCTTGCCGGTCAGCGCCGCCAGGCCGGCGCGCAGCTGCTCGCCCCGTTCGGCCGCCCGGCGCTGGAACTCCCCGGTGGCCAGCAGGCCGATGACGGCCGAACCGACCGCCGCCGCCAGCGGGTTGCCGCCGAACGTGGAGCCGTGCTGGCCGGGGCCGAGCACGCCCAGTACGTCGCGCCGGGCGACGACCGCGGAGACCGGGACGATGCCGCCGCCCAGCGCCTTGCCGAGCAGCAGCACGTCGGGGACGACGGACTCGTACTCGACGGCCAGGGTCGTGCCGGTGCGGCCGAGCCCGGACTGGATCTCGTCGGCGATGAAGAGGCAGCCGGCGCGGCGGGTCAGTTCGCGGACGCCGGTGAGGTAACCGTCGTCGGGGATCAGCACGCCCGCCTCGCCCTGGATGGGCTCGATCAGCACCGCGGCCGTGGTCTCGTCCACGGCCGCTTCGAGCGCGGCGAGGTCGTTGTAGGGGACGGTGCGGAAGCCGGGGGCGAACGGGCCGAAGCCGACGCGGGCGGTGTCGTCGTCGGAGAAGCCGACGATGGTCGTCGTACGCCCGTGGAAGTTGCCGCCGGCCACCACGATCGTCGCCCGGTCCGTGGGGACGCCCTTGACGTCGTACGCCCACTTGCGGGCCACCTTGATGCCGCTCTCGACCGCCTCGGCCCCGGTGTTCATCGGCAGCACCATGTCCAGGCCGGTCAGCGCGGCCAGGCCCTCGGCGAACCCGGCGAGCCGGTCGTTGTGGAAGGCGCGCGAGGTCAGGGTCAGCTGGTCGAGCTGGCGGTGCGCGGCCTCGATCAGGTCCGGGTGCCGGTGGCCGAAGTTGAGCGCCGAGTAGCCGGCCAGCATGTCGAGGTAGCGGCGGCCCTCGACGTCCTCGACCCAGACGCCCTCGGCGCGCGCCACGACCACCGGCAGCGGGTGGTAGTTGTGCGCCAGGACCGGGGCCTCGGCCTGGATCAGCTCGGCGGACGAACGGGGCGCGCCGACGACGGCGGTACGGGTGGGAGCAGTCATGAGCGGATCTCCTGGGTGCAGCACTTGATGCCGCCGCCGGCCTTGTGGAACTCCGAGAGGTCGACGGGGACGGGGACGTAGCCGCGGTCGGTGAGCTGGTCGATCAGGCCGGTGGCCTGCGGGGCGATGAAGACGTGCCGGCCGTCGGAGACCGAGTTGAGGCCGAACGCCATGGCGTCCTCGCGGGTCGCGAGCACCGCGTCGGGGAAGAGCCGCGCGAGCACCTCCCGGCACCCGGGCGAGAACGCGTCGGGGTAGTACGCCACGTTCTCCTCGTCGAGGGCGAACAGCGCGGTGTCGAGGTGGTAGAAGTGCGGATCCACCAGCTGGAGGCCGATGGTCGGGACGCCGAAGAACTCCTGCGCCTCGTGGTGCGCGGCCCGCGCCGTACGGAAGCCGGTGCCGGCCAGCAGGAAGCGGCCCGCCGGGACCAGGTCGCCCTCGCCCTCGCACACCGATTCCGGGCGGTAGACGTCGAACCCGGCGGCCTTGAACCACGTCTCGTAGGCGGTGGACTCCGGCCGCCGCTCCGGCGCGTGGAACAGCGAGCCGAAGACCCGGCCGCGCATCACCACCGCGCAGTTCGCCGCGAAGACCATGTCCGGCAGGCCGGGGACCGGCGGCACGGACTCCACCGCGTGCCCGTGGGCGCGGTAGGTCTCGATCAGCGTGGACCACTGCCGGGCCGCGCGTGCCGTGTCGACCGGCACCTCCGCCCGCATCCACGGATTGATGGCGTAGCGCACCTCGAAGTGCTCGGGCTCGCAGACCAGAAAACGCCGTGGACTCGCCACACGACTCGTCGGCACAGGAGTACCCCCTCCGCTTCCTTGTGAGGACACGTTCCTCTGGGGACATGCGGGGTGACCAGCTGTCACCGGTCGTGACCCGCGGTGTCTCAACGGTAGGAAGGACGCATTCCGGCCACAAGAAACAAACGCTGCTCAGTGGCGCACGAATGCTGCGGAGAAGCGCAGGTCAGCGCTGCTTTCCTGCGTCGGATCCGGTCGCGTGACCCCGGCCGCCCGCCTCCGGGCTGTCCGGCAGCAGATGGGACAGCACCATGTAACTGATCGTCTTGCGGATGAACGGCTCCGTCCTGATCCGCTCCAGCACCTCTTCGAAGTGCTCGACGTCGGTCGCCCGCACGTGCAGCAGCGCGTCCGCGCCCCCGGTGACGGTCATCGCGGCGGCGATCTCCGGATGGTTGCGCACCACTTCGGCCAGCCGCCGGGGCGGCGCCGCGCTGTCGCAGTACACCTCGACGTACGCCTCGGTCAGCCAGCCCAGCGCGGCCGGCCGGACGGTCGCGGTGAAGCCGGTGATGACGTTGGTCTCCCGCAGCCGGTCCACCCGCCGTTTGACCGCGGTCGACGACAGCCCGACGGCCGTCCCGATCTCCGCGAAGCTCGCCCGGCCGTTGTCGATCAGTGCCGCGACGATCTTGCGGTCGAGCTCGTCGAAGGGCACGGCCTTGTGGGTCAACGGACCTCCCGTTCTCATCCAGGTGCCGCTGGCGTCGCGGTCGCCTCACGTTAGCGGTAGCCGGCCCGCCGGTGGCGTATCCCCCGCCCTGCCGCGCAAACCCCCAGTTCAGACATCTGTGCAGGTCACAGGGGGTGGCGTAACGTCGCCGCAACACCGCTCGCCTAGCGTCGGTGCCCCGCTGGCGAAGGTGAGGAGGCCGGGCCGTGCAGCGTGCGACGGTGAGGGACGACGGGGCCGGCGACGGGCTCACCCGGGCGGACCGGGCCCGGCGGGTGGCGAACGTGCTGCGCGGGCAGGTGCTGCGCGGCGCCTTCGCGGACGGGGTGCTGCCGGACGAACGGGCCCTGGTCGCCGAGTTCGGCACCTCGCGCAACACCGTGCGGGAGGCCCTCGGGCTGCTCCGGGACGAGGGGCTGGTGGCGCGCCGGCGGGGCGTGGGCACGGTCGTCGTCGGCCGGGCCTATCAGCACCCGCTCGGCGAACTGTCCGGGCTGGCCGAGGTGCTGCAACGGCACGGCACGGTCGTCAACGAGGTGCGGGAGGCGCGCACCGTACGGCCGCCGCTGACGGTCGCCCGGCGGCTGGGCCTGGCGGACGGCACCCCGGCGGTCTATCTGGAGCGGCTGCGGCGGGTGGACGGCCGGCCGCTGTCCCTGGACTGCACGTACCTCATCCCGGAGGTCGGGGAGCCGCTGCTGGCCCGCGGCCGGGAGACGCTGGAACGGCACGACGTCTTCGGCCTGATCGAGCGGGTGGCGGGCGCGCCGCTGGGCCGGGCGGAGGTGTCCGTCCAGGCCGTGGTGGCCGACCCGGCGACCTGCGCGGTGCTCGCGATGCCCGAGGGCGGCGCGGTCCTCGCCGTCGAGCGCCTCACCCGGCTCGCCGACGGGCGCCCAGCCGACCTGGAGTTCATCCATCTGCGCGGGGACCGGCTGACCCTGCACGCCACCCTCGACCGGGCCGCCCGGCATGTCGCCGACCTCCCTGTCACGTGAGGGAGTCGGCGCGGCCGCCGCGGTACCGGGAGCGCCGCGCGGCGCGCTGACGCTCGCGATGTGCCTGTGCGTCACCCTGGTCGTCGGCATGGTCTCGGCCGTCAACCTCGCCCTGCCCACCCTGGCGGCGAGCGCGCTGCACCCCTCCGCACAGGCGCTGGTCTGGGTCGTGGACGGCTATGTGGTGGTCTTCGCCTGTCTGCTGGTGCCGGCCGGTGCGCTCGCCGACCGGCGGGGCCGCAAGGGCGTGCTGCTGTGCGGCACGGGGGTCTTCACGGCCGGCTGTGCCGTCTGCGCGCTGGCGCCCGGTGCCGGGGTGCTGATCGCCGGGCGGATGATCAGCGGGGCGGGGGCCGCCGCGGTGCTGCCCACCACGCTCGCGCTGCTGGTGGAGGGGCGCGACGAGCGGTCGCGGCGCCGGGCGGTCGCGGGGTGGGCGTCGATGACCGGGCTCGCCGCGGTGCTCGGCAACGTCGGCGGCGGGGCGGCCGTCGAGTACGGCGGCTGGCGGACCCTGTTCGGGTGCGCGGTGCCGCCGGCACTGGCGGCACTGGTCCTGGCCGGGGTGGTCGCACCGGTCGGTGCCCGGCACCCGCGGCCGGTCGCACCGCTCGGCAGCGCGCTGCTCACCGGGGGCTTCCTGGCCCTGCTGTACGGGCTGGTCAGCGGCCCGGAGGAGGGGTGGCGGAGCCCGGCCGCGCTCGGGTCGCTCGGCGCCGCGGCGCTGCTGCTGACCGGGTGGGTGCGCTGCGAACTGCGCGCGGAGCGGCCGCTGTTGGACCCTCGGCTGTTCGCCCGGCCCGCCGTGCGCGCGGGCGCGCTGGGCATGGCCGCCCTGTTCACCGGCATGTTCGGGCTCTTCTACCTCAACGGCCAGTACCTCCAGTACGCCAAGGGCCACGGCCCGTTCGGGGCGGGACTGCGGCTGCTGCCGATGGCGGCGGCGCTGCTGGCCGGGCCGCGCTGCGGGCTGCTGATGGAGCGGCGGTGCGGGCGGCGGGGCACGGTCGTGACGGGGATGCTGGTGCTGGCCGCCGGGCTCGGCACGGTCTCCACCGCCGACGCGCACACCCCGTACGCCCGGTACGCCCTGGGGGCCGGGCTGACCGCGCTCGGCTGCGGCCTCGCCACCCCGCTGCTCTCGCACGCCATGATGGCGGCGCTGCCGCCCGAGCGGGCCGGGGCCGGGTCCGGGCTGCAGAGCCTGGCCAGGGAGGTGGGCAGCGCGCTGGGCATCGCCGTGACCGGCACCCTGACCACCGCGGTGTTCACCGCCCGCCTGCCCGCGGCGCTGTCCGGTCCCGGCGGGCCGACGACGGTGGCGGCGGCCGAGGCCGGCAGCTCCGGCCCGCGGATGCGCGCGGCGGTCGTCGACGCGTTCACCGCCGGGCTGCACACCGCGACCCTGACGCTGGCCGCGGTGGTCACCGTCGTGGCGCTGCTCGTCGCCCGGTGGATTCCGCCGGACCGGTCACGCACCCGTGGTGCCGGCCGACGGCGCCCGGCCCCGGACACCGCACCCGGCCGTCCGCGGCGGTAGGCGGGCCGGCCCCGACCGCGCCGCGGAACCCGACCTACACCGGCTCCACCCGCTGGATCCCGGCCCGGCGGACGACCTCCGGGCCCAGTTCCGCGGCCCGAGCCACCAGCGCCGGGCCGTCCCAGTCCGTCGGCCAGCCGTGCCACAGGCGGAGCTTCCCGCCGACGACGACCGCGGCGATCTGGTCGCGGTTCGCCAGCCGGACGAGTTCCCAGCGCAGGTCGTAGGAGGGCGTCAGCTCGGGGACGTCGAGGTTCACGACGAGGAAGTCGGCGGCCTTGCCGGCCGCGATCTCACCGGTCACCCCGCCCAGGCCGAGCGCGTCGGCGCTGCCCGACGTCGCGTGCTCCAGCCACGTCCGCCCGGCCCCGCACACCGAGTCGCCCGCCGCCATCCCGTACGCCAGCCGCTGGGCGGTCTCCCCGGCGTCGATCAGCCGGAAGCCGTCGCCGCGGGTGCCGTCGGTGCCCATGCCGAAGCGCACACCCAGCGTGGCGAGCAGGGTCGCGTGCGCCACGCCGTTGCCCTTCCAGGCGCTGGCGACCGGGTTGTAGCTGACGGCGGCACCGGAGTCGGCCAGCAGCCGGGTCTCGGAGGGGGTGAGCAGGGTGGCGTGCGCGCCCAGGGTGTGCGGCCCGAGGGCACCGATGTGGTGCAGGTACTCCAGCGGGCGGCGGCCGGTGCTCTTCAACGAGCGCTCCACGGACGCCAGATGTTCGTTGACGTGGACCTGGAGCACCGCACCGGCCTCGGCGCACAGGTCGGCGGTCTTCCTGAGGACGTCGGCGGGCGCGTCCTCGGGGACGGCGATGGCCAGCGAGGGGTGGACCAGCGGGTGCCCCTCCCAGCGCCCGAGGTGCTCCGGGCCGCCGGTACCGGACGAGACGATCTTGCCCAGGACGCAGCGGATCCCGGCCTCCTCGGTGCCCTTCGCGACCGCCCGGACGTCGACGGGGGCCCGGGTGCCGGCATCGGCGACGGTGGTGAAGCCGCCGCGCAGCGCCTCCAGCGCGGCCAGTTTCGCCGAGACGTAGGCGCTCTCCTCGTCCAGCGCGTGCTCCAGCGGCTCCCACACCGTCTTGAAGATCTCCGACGGCTGGCCGAAGGACTGCGCCTTGCCGAAGCTCTGGGTCAGATGGTGATGGGCGTCGACGAAGCCGGGCATCAGCAGATGGCCGTCCAGCCGGACGGGCCGCAGGTCCCGGTGGGCGGCGAGGAGTTGTTCGGCGGGGCCGACGGCGCGGAACTTCCCGCCGTCCACCAGTACGGCCCGGCCGCGGGCCGGCCCCTCCGGCAGGAGCAGCAGCTCCGGGACCAACAGGTGCCGGCTGCCGTGGAAGTCCGTGAGCCGCGGGCCCCGGTGGGGGGTGTCGGCCGCGGCGGCGCCGGGGGCACCGATGCCGGAGGCACCGACGAATCCGCCCACGCCGGCCAGGAATCCGCGCCGTCCGAAGCCGCTGTGCTGTTCGTTCGCCAACCCGCTCGCCTGCTTCCCGTACTGCGGTACGTGAGTACCTCTTTGCTGGACCGTCCCCGGGGTGGCCTGACCCTAGGACCGGCCCGGAAGTGGAACAAGGGTTCCGGCATGCGGGATTCGCAAGGCGCGGGTGCGGGTGGCGGAGCTCCGCCGCGCCCTGGAGGCGTGCCTGGTCAGAGCGGGTGCTCGGGCGGCGCCGGGTGGCGTAACACCGCGGAAACATGGGGCGGCTGACGGACGGGGAGCCGGGCGCGCGGGTCCGCCCCGCCCCGCCCGGCCCCCCGTGGGATCCTGGTGCGTCATGGATCTGCCGGACGGACGGTGGACGGACGTGCGGCGATGACGAGGGTGCCCCGATGAGACTCTGCTTCCTGGTGGAGGAGCAGTACCGCTACGACGGCATGCCGCTGGACGTGATCCGCCAACTCACCGCCTGGGGGCACCAGGTGGACGTGATGTGGCCGGGCCGCTCGCTGCTGCCGCTGTCCGAGGCGGTGCGCGCGGGCAGCCATGACGCCTGGGTGCTCAAGACCGTCTCCGGCGGCCCCGGCCTGAGCCTCCTGGAAGCGGCGGCCGCGGTCGGGCTGACGACGGTGAACGACGTCCGGGCGATCCGGGGGGTGCGCGACAAGGCGCTGGCCGCGGTGATCGCCCGCGGCAGCGGACTGCCGGTACCGGTGACCTACGCGGCCGCCCGGGCCGAGGAGTTCGCCCAGATACCCGAGGCGGAGTTCCCCCTCGTCGTCAAGCCCGCGGACGGCAGCTCCGGGCGCGCGGTCCGGCTGGTCGAGTCGCCGGACCGGCTGCCCGCCGCCGGCGCGGCGGAGCCCGCGGAGCCGGGCGGGGCGGCCGGCGGACTGCTGATCGCCCAGCCGTACGTGCCCAACTCCGGTACGGACCTGAAGGTGTACTGCGTCGCCGGTGAGCTCTACGCGACCGAGCGCCGCTCCCCGCTGCACCCCGGGCACGCCGTACGGGAGCGCCAGGTCCCGCTGACTGCCGAGGTCGCCCGGATCACCGCGGAGATCGGCACGGTCTTCGGCCTCGACCTGTACGGCGTCGACGTCCTGCTCGGACCGGACGGCCCGGTGGTCGTCGACATCAACGACTTCCCCAGCTTCCGTCAGGTGCCGGACGCCGTCGCCCGGGTGTCCTCCGCCGTGCTGCGGCTCGCCCGCAAGGGAGCGGAACCGGCGGTCCCCGGCCCGGCCGCCCCCGCCGTGCCCCCGCTGGCGGCGATCGGCGGCGACCGGTGAGGATCGGCCTGATCACCGCGGACGCCGCCCACCCGGTGCTGGCCGCGACCGGCGCCCTGCTGCTCCAAGGCGGCCACCGGGTCGAGGTCGTGGACCCCGGCGGCGGGCACGAGGACCCCGGACCGCTCGCCGACGTCTACCTCCTCAAGGCCCGCACGCCCCGGGCGCTGGTCCTCGCCGCCCGCCTGGAGGAGCGCGGCGCCGCGGTCGTCAACTCCGCGGCGGCGACCGCCCGTTGCCAGGACCGGGTGGCGATGGCCGAACTGGCCCGGGGCGCCGGACTGCCGTTCGCCCGCACCCGCTTCGTGGGGACACCGGCGGAGCTGGCCGCGGCCGGCGAGCCGGCCGGCCCGCTGGTCGTCAAGAGCCGGCACAGCCGGCGCGGCGACCTGGTGGCCCGCGCCGACAGCGCCGTACGGCTGCGGGAGCTGGCCGCCGAGTGGCCCGGCGAACCCGTGGTCGTCCAGGACTTCCTCGCGGGCAGCGGCTGGGACCACAAGGTGTGGGTGGTCGACGGGCAGCTGTTCGCCGGGCTGCGCCGCTCCGAACTGGCCCCGGAGGGCCGCGGGGGGACGCTGCCGCTGCCGCCCGGCGAACTGCCGGCGGACTGGCGGGCCCTCGCGCTGCGGGCGGGCGAGGTCTTCGGCCTGGAGGTCTACGGCGTGGACTTCCTCGACGCCGGCGGCGCCGCCCCGCTCCTGGTCGACGTCAACGCTTTCCCCGGCATCCGCGGTCAGGCCGGCGCCCCGGAGGCACTGGCGGAACTCGCCCTGCGTACAGGGGCGCGAGCCGGAAGAAGGGCGTCGGAAAGCGGCCCCGAATGATCAATGGGCGGCACCGGCCGAGCGGAAACGGCGGAGAAACGGAAGCCCCTCCTCCGTAAGGTCTAGTGCGGCAACCCCCGGGGTAGCGCTGCCCCCGTCAGGGGGCGTGGTTCAGCACGCCTTCCTCCGCACGTATGGGGAGAGGCCAGCACGGTGACCAAGCCATTCGAACTGCCCGACTTCTACACGCCCCACCCGGCGCGGCTCAACCCGCACCTGGAAGCGGCGCGGACGCACTCCAGGAAGTGGGCCCGCGCCATGGGGATGCTGGAGGGCTCCGGCATCTGGGACGAGCGGGACCTCGACGCCCACGACTATGCCCTGCTCTGCGCCTACACCCACCCCGACTGCGACGCCGAGGCGCTGTCGCTCGTCACCGACTGGTACGTCTGGGTCTTCTTCTTCGACGACCACTTCCTGGAGAAGTTCAAGCGGACGCTGGACCGCGCGGGCGGCAAGGAGTACCTCGACCGGCTGCCCGCCTTCATGCCGACGGACCCCGGCGCGCCGGTGCCCGAGCCGGCCAACCCGGTCGAGGCGGGACTCGCCGACCTGTGGGCGCGCACCGTGCCGCACATGTCGGCGGACTGGCGCCGCCGGTTCGCCGAGAGCACCGAGCACCTGCTCAACGAATCGCTGTGGGAACTGTCCAACATCAACATCAACCGGGTGCCCAACCCCGTCGAGTACATCGAGATGCGCCGCAAGGTCGGCGGCGCGCCCTGGTCGGCCGGGCTGGTGGAGTACGCGACCGGGGCCGAGGTCCCGGCGCGGGTGGCCGGCTCCCGGCCCCTGCGGGTGCTGCGCGACACCTTCTCCGACGGTGTCCACCTGCGCAACGACCTCTTCTCCTACCAGCGGGAGACCGAAGAGGAAGGCGAGCTGAGCAACGGCGTGCTGGTCCTGGAGACCTTCCTGGACTGCACCACCCAGGAGGCCGCGGACGCCGTCAACGACCTGATCACCTCACGGCTCCAGCAGTTCGAGAACACCGTGGTCACCGAACTCCCCGCGCTCTTCCTGGAGAAGGGGCTCGACCCGAAGTCCTGCGCGGACGTCCTCGCGTACGCCAAGGGGCTGCAGGACTGGCAGTCCGGCGGTCACGAATGGCACCTGCGCTCCAGCCGCTACATGAACGACGGCGGGGCGGCGGCCGGTTCCGCACGGCCCTGGTCGCCGTTCTCCGCCGGCGGCCTCGGCACCTCGGCCACGGACCTCAGGAAGGCCCTGGCGACGGCCGGCGCGCACCGCCTCCGCAGCCACACCCACGTACCGCACCAGCAGGTCGGGCCCTCGCGGATTCCCGACATCCGCATGCCGTTCCCGCTCACCCTCAGCCCGCACCTGGACGGCGCCCGCCGCCGGGTCGTCGCGTGGGCCGGCCGGATGGGCATGCTCCAGCCGCAGCCCGGCGTGCCGCTCTCCGACGTCTGGGACGAGGCGGCGATGGTCCGGCACGACCTGGCGCTGTGCGCGGCCGGACTCCACCCGGACGCCACCCCCGACCAGCTCGACCTCGGCGCCGCCTGGCTGGCGTGGGGCACCTACGCGGACGACTACTACCCGCAGGTCTTCGGCCGGACCCGGGACGCCGCCGCGGCCCACGCGTGCACCGAACGGCTGAAGCTCTTCATGCCGCTCGACCCCGCGACGACCCCGCCCGAGCCGGTCAACGCGATGGAGCGCGGGCTGGCCGACCTGTGGCCCCGTACGACCCGCGCGATGGCGCCCGAGGCACGCCGCGGTTTCCGCGCGGCCGTCGACACGATGACCGCCGCCTGGCTCTGGGAGATCGACAACCAGATCCAGCACCGCGTCCCGGACCCGGTCGACTACATCGAGATGCGCCGGGCCACCTTCGGCTCCGACCTCACCATGGCCCTCAGCCGCATCGGCCACGGCCGGCAGGTCCCGCCGGAGGTCTACCGCACCGGCACCCTGCGCGCGCTGGAGAACTCCGCCGCCGACTTCGCCTGCCTGCTGAACGACGTCTTCTCCTACCAGAAGGAGATCGAGTACGAGGGCGAGGTGCACAACGGCATCCTGGTCGTCCAGACCTTCTTCGACTGCGACTACCCGACCGCGCTGGCCATCGTCCACGACCTCATGACCTCCCGCATGCGCGAGTTCCAGCACCTCGTCGCGAAGGAACTCCCGGTCGTGTGCGACGACTTCCAGCTGTCGGCCGAGGCCCGCGCCGCGCTCGACGGCCATGTCCGGGAGCTGGAGAACTGGATGGCGGGCATCCTCAACTGGCACCGGGGCTGCCGGCGCTACATCGAGCCGGAGCTGCGCCACCCGGTGGGCTCGCCGGGCCGGCTCGGCGCGCCGTCGGGGCTGGGGACGTCGGCGGCCCGGTTCTTCCAGCGGCCGGTCGCGCGCGTCGGATGACACCGACGGGCCCGTGAGGCGCGTGGGGGGGCGACGGCGGCCGGGAGCGCGACGAACTGGCTCGCCGTCAGCTTTCCGCGGCGGTGGCGAGGGCGCGGGAGGTGCTGTGTCCGGGGAGTGCGGCACGCGGCGATGGGTGAATATCCGTTTCGAGGTGAATAGCCCGATATGTCGTCGGGAACCTTGGCGTCATGCGACACAAGACCGCCTTCCTCGGAGCCGTGGCCGCCACCGGTGCCTTCGCCCTGCTCGGCCCGATCGCCGCCCAGGCCACCACCGGCACCATCACCTTCCACATGCGCTCGCGGAACAAGGACTACCAGATCGTCGACCCCGGAGACGATCACTGCTACGGCCTGGGTGACGGGGGCGGCCTGGTGGACAACGACACCCCCCTCGACCTGGTGCTGTGGTCCTCCCGCGACTGCACGGGGCGCTCGATGGCGACCGTACGGGCCGGCAGCTCGGCGCGGTTCGCGCGGTACGGCAGCCTGCGGCTGGACCCGGCCAGCGCGCCCGCGCCGTCGTATCCCGACGAATCCCGCGACCGGGAGGACGCCCGCGACCCGGGGGACTCCCGTGACCCCGGCGACTACCGCGATCCCTCCGACTCCCGTGACCCCGGGGACTCCCGTGACCCGGGCGATTACCGGGACCCGTCCGACCGGCGCGACTCCGGGGACTCCCGCGACCCCGGTGACTACAACGATCCGTCCGACTCCCGTGACCCGGGGCGCGACCGTGACCCCGGTGATTCCCGTGACCCCCGGGACTCCGACGACCACCTGGACCCGGGCGACGCGCGGGACACCGGCGACTCCCCGGACCGCCGCGACCCGCAGGACCCGGCCCGCTCCTCGGACCCCGGTGACCCCAGCACCCTCCCCGCACCGGCCGGCGCCTCGGACCCCGTCAACTCCGAGGGTGCCGCCGCCCCCCGGCGCGTGGCCCGGCCGTCCTCCGTCGCCCCCAAGTCGAGCGCCCGCCCCCGGCGCGTCGCCCGGCCGTCGTCCAGCTCACCCACCAAGTCGAGCGCCCGCCCCAAGGTGTCCAAGCGCTCCTGAAGCGCGTCGCCCGCCGGGCGGAGCCGAACGGTGTCGACCCCGGCGTCCGCGCCATCGGGCACGGCCGGTGCGCAAAGAGGGGCCGCCTCACGGCGTCGGGATGCGGGCGGCCCCGCCGGACCAGTGGGCCTGCGCGTGCGTGCGGAAGGCGCGCGGCGGGCGCCCGGTCAGGCGCTGCACGGTGTCGGTCACCCGGTCCTCGGCGCCGCCGGCGATCGCGCGGTCCAGCCCGGCCAGCAGCGCGGCGAACTCCGCGGGCATCCCGGCGGCCAGCCGGTCGCGCAGTGCCTCGTGGCCGATGGCCCGGTGGCGTACCGGCCGGCCGGTGACCTCGCTGACGACGGCGGCGACCTCGTCGTACGACAGGGCCTGCGGGCCGGTGAGCACCAGATCGCCGGCGGGGAGGGCCGGTTCGGCGGTCAGGGCGCGGACGGCCACGGCGGCGATGTCGTCCGCGTCGACGAAGCCGACCCGGCCGCCGCCGGTGGCGGTCGTGAGGACGCCGCGCTCGCGGAGGTCCTGTGCGTGCGGATGGCCGCCGGTGAAGTTCTGCATGAACCAGGAGGGGCGGAGCACCGTCCACGCGTCGAAGAGGCCGGGCAGCGCGGCGTGCACCCGGCCGACGCCCGGGCCGCCGGCGGGCAGCGCGGAGGAGCTCAGCAGGACGGCGCGGCGCGCCCCGGCCGCGCGGGCCCGCTCCAGGAAGGGAAGCATCACGGCGGCCGGGTCCGGGTCGCCGGGCGGCGGGACCAGGTACAGGCGGTCCGCCCCGTGCAGGGCGCCGGGGTGGGTGGCCGGGTCGTACCAGTCGAAGGGGACGGCGCGGGCGCCGTCCGGGCGGCGGGCGGCGGCCCTGACGGGGTGTCCGAGCGCGGCGAGCCGGGCGACGACGCGGCTGCCGGTGGTGCCGGTGGCCCCGGTGACCAGGACGGTGTCACGGTCGTTCATCCGGCCTTCGCCTCGCTCATGGAGGCGGGGACGGCGAGCGGGTTCCAGTAGTCGCGGTAGTGCGTGATGCGGCCGTCGGCGACGGTCACCACGACGACATAGGTCATCTCGTACGGCGCGCCGGTGGCCACGATCCGCCCGGTGGCGCGCATCTCGACGACGACGGTGTCCGGGGCGTCGGTGCGGTGGATCTTCAGGTGGGGGACGGCCCGGAGATCGATGTGGTCGGGGTAGTCCCGCAGGTACGCGGCGATCTCCGCCCGCCCCGCCAGCCGCCGGGGGTAGCCCTCGGGTGCGAAGGGGAATTCGAGGACCGCGTCGTCGGCGCAGAGGGCGACCCAGCCCTCCATGTCCTTCTCCAGGAGCAGCCGCAGGCCGTGGCGATAGAGCGCCGCCGGGTCGGTTTCACGCATGGGGATGCCTCGCCTCTAGACTGTGCGAACGATGTGGACCATCGGTCCGCTTAACCGTTGTGGACTATACGGACCGACGGTCCGTTTCGTAAAGGGGGTCTCACCCATGGCCGAACGCAAGGCGCGGGCCGACGCGTTGCGCAACCGGGAGACCGTCCTGGCCGCGGCCGACGAACTCTTCGCCCGCAGCGCGAGCCCCCGCACCGTGTCGATGGACGAGATCGCCGCGGCCGCCGGCGTCGGCAAGGGCACCCTCTTCCGCCGCTTCGGCGACCGCACCGGCCTCATCCGCGCGGTCTTCGAGGCGCGGATCGAGCCGCTGCGGACGGCCGTGACCGACGGACCGGCACCGCTCGGCCCCGCCACCCCGCCGCGCGAACGGGTCCCGGCGCTGCTCGACGCGCTGCTCCGCTTCAAGCTTGAGAACCGCCACCTGTCCCTCGCCCTGGAGGAGGCCGGCAGCGGCAGCCCGTATCAGGCGGCCCACTACGCCTGGTGGCACGGCACCTTGCGGGACACCCTGCGCCGGCTGCCCGGTCACGAGGACGCCGACTTCACCGCGCACGCCCTGCTGGCCGCCACCCGGGCCGACCTCGTCGAGCACCTCGCCGGCGAGGAGGGCACCGCCCCCGCGCGGATGAGGGCCCAACTGGCGGCCTTCGTCGGCCGGGTCCTGGGTCAGGGATAACAACCGACCCCGCGACAACGGCCAGGAGGGCGGTGGACGGCATGCCCGAGCTGCCCGACGTCGAGGCGTTCCGCGCCACCTTCGCCTGCTGCGCCCGGCGACGGGTGGTCCGGCACATCGAGGTCCGCGACGCGGGCGTGCTGCACGGGCTGAGCGCACGTCAGCTGCGCCACGCCCTGGAGGGCCGCAGGTTCGCCGCACCCGAGCGGCACGGGAAGTGGCTGATCGCCCGGACCGGCGGCCCCACCCTGCTGCTGCACTTCGGCATGACCGGCCGGCTGGTGTGCACCGCACCGGAGGAGGCCGACCACCCCCACGACCGGGTGGTCTTCACCATGAGCCGGCACCACCTGCTCCGCTACCGCGACCAGCGCAAACTCCAGGGCCTGTGGCTGGTCGACGCGGCCGGGCTGGACCGGGTGCTCGGCGGTCTCGGACCGGACGCGGCAACGGTGCCGCGCGGCGCCCTCCGGGCGGCGCTCGCCGGCCGGCGCGGCCGCCTCAAGGCGGTCCTGCTGGACCAGACCGTGCTGGCCGGACTCGGCAACCTCCTCGTCGACGAGATCCTCTGGCGCACCCGGCTGCCCCCGTCCCGGCCCGCCCGCGACCTCACCGACGAGGAGGGCGACCGCCTGCACACGGAGCTGCGCCGCACCCTGCGCGCGGCGGTGCGGGCGGGCTGCGTGCCGCCCCGCGACAGCTGGCTGACCGGCCGCCGCGACGACCCCGACCCGCGCTGCCCGCGCTGCGGCGGCCCCCTGCGCCGCGGCCGCGTCGCGGGCCGCGGCACCGTGTGGTGCGCCCGCTGCCAGCCCTGACCCGGCGTGGCCGGGGGAGGTTCGCCGGGCTCCTCGCGCCGCTCTCCGGCGCCCCGGGCGCCCTCGTGGTCTACGCCACCGGCCGGTCCGCGGCGTACCCGTAACCGCTGCTGCCGCGCCGAACCCGGACCACCAAGTCCCCTAACGGCTACGGAGGGTGACGTTTCCCAGGTCGGGGCCGCCGGTGCCGCCGCGGTCGTCCCGTATGCGCTGCGTTACGACTCGCCACCCTCAGGTGACCCGCGAAGAATTTGCCTGTTTGTCTGAATTTTCACGCATATTTCCTTGTTGCTGGGCAGGTCGTCGACGTAGCTTGGGAGTTGACGTAGTCGGAAACGGCTCGTCAGCAAGGAACAAAATCCTAGGAGGCGAGCATGAGCTTCCGGAAAGTCTTCCCCCGCAGGCGCAGGGACGGATGGGACCACGACCACGACCGCAGGCGGCGTCGCCGCCGGTACGGCCGTCGTTATGGCCGCCGTCGCCGCTTCTTCGGCTACGACAACTTCTACTGACCCAAAGCTCTGAGCTCGAGGCTGGCTCGCGTGCCACGCGAGTCCGCCTCGTGTGCTTGGGGCCGTGAACCGGTCCAGGTTTCCGAGCAGCCCGATACGGCGTGGTGACCATGCATCTGCGCACCTCCCGCGGGCAGCCGGCACCCACCGAGGAGCCGCCGCCCCCGCCCCAACCCGGCACGGAATCCCCGCCTGTTGACACCCGCCTGTGGAGCCGGCAGACGGACCCCACGATCCGCACCAGGCGCGTCGGGCTCAAGGAATCGCTCCGCCGCTTCTGGCCACTGACCCACGGCGACCGGCGCTGGATCCTCCTGGTCTGCCTGGCCGCCGTCGCCGCCGCCCTCGCCGAGACCGCGGCCATCCTGCTCTTCGCCCAACTCACCGACAAGGCCCTGCAGAAGGGCTCGGTCAGCGCCTTCTGGCAGCCCGCGTCCCTGTGGCTCGGCGTCGCCGTGGTCGGCGCGGTGGTGGGCTACCTCGGCAACTCCCTCGCGGCCTGGACCGCCGAGCGCTTCGTCATGCGCCTGCGGGCCCGGGTCTTCGCGCATCTCCAGACGCTCCCCCCGCACTTCTTCCAGCGCAGCCGCCGCGGTGACCTCGTCGAGCGGATGACGGGCGACGTCGACGCCATCGAGCAGATGCTCATCACCGGCCTCGTCCAGGCGGCCGCGGCGCTCTTCGGCATCATCTTCTACGCCGGTGCCGCCCTCTGGCTGCGCTGGGACCTGGCCCTGGCCACCTTCGTCCTGGCGCCGCTGTTCTGGGCCGCCACCCACCGCTTCACCGGCCGGGTCAAAGAGGTCTCCCGCCGCGAGCGCGCCGCCGACGGCGCCATCACCTCCGTCGTCGAGGAGGGCCTGGTCAACGTCGTGCTGACCCAGGCGTACAACCGGCAGCGCGACGAGGAGGAACGGCTCGACCACCAGGCGCGCAGGTGGTTCCGGGCCTCGGTGACCAGCGCCCGACTCCAAGGGCTCTACGACCAGGTCGTCGAGCTCCTGGAAACCGTCTGCGTGCTGACGATCATCGGCCTGGGCGCCTGGGAGATCTCCGCCGGCCGGATGACCCTCGGCCAGCTGCTCGCCTTCGCCGCCTTCGTCGGCTACCTCTACCCACCGATCCGCTCCCTCGGCCAGCTCGGCCTGACCGCCACCGAAGCGACCGCCGGCGCCGAGCGCCTCCTGGAGATCCTCGACGCCCGCCCCGCCGTCACCGACCCGGCGCCCTCCCTGGTCGCCCCGCCGCGCCACGGCCGCGCCCTCGGCGAGGTGGAGGCCCGGCACGTCCACTTCCGCTACCCCGGCGGCTCCGAGGACGCCCTCCACGACTTCTCCTTCACCGCCGTCCCCGGCGAACTGCTGGTCATCACCGGCCCCAGCGGCGCCGGCAAATCGACCCTGGCCGCGCTGCTGCTGCGGTTCTACGACCCCGACGCGGGCACCGTCCGCCTCGACGACGTCCCCGTGCACCGCATGCCGCTCGCCCAGCTGCGGCACAACATCACGCTGCTGCCCCAGGACACCCTCGTCCTGCACGACACCGTCGAGGAGAACATCGCCGCCGGCCGCCCGCACGGCCGCGCCACCCACCACGACGTGGAGCGCGCCGCCCGGGCCGCCGACGCCCACGACTTCATCACCGCCCTCCCCGACGGCTACGACACCGTCATCGCCCCCGGCACCGCCCGCCTCTCCGGCGGCCAGCTCCAGCGCATCGCGATCGCCCGCGCCATGCTCCGCGACGCCCCCGTCCTCGTCCTCGACGAGCCCACCACCGGCCTGGACGTGCTCGCCACCCAGCGCATCCTCGGCCCCCTGCGCCGCCTCGCCGAGGGCCGCACCACCCTCGTGATCACCCACGACCTGGACCTCGCCGCGGACGCCGACCGCGTTCTGGTCCTCGACCACGGCCTGCTCGTCGAGTCCGGCACCCACCCCCAGCTCCTCGCCCAACGCGGCCTGTACGCCACCCTGTTCCACGCCCACCCCCCGCCCCACCCGCACAACGGAACGGCCAACCCCGCCGCGGAACGGCGCGGAATGGTCGGCTGACCGCCCCGGCGGACACAGTCCTGTGGAAAACCGCCCGCGCGCGTGGCGGCGCACTTACGATGCGTGGCGAGAGGGCGTTCGTGAGGGGGGCGGATGGACGCGTTGGCGAAGCCGGCCGACGGGCAGCCGGAGCCGGGGACAGCCGTGGCGGTGCGGGACGTCGTCCGGTCGGTCGTGGCCGAGCTGGCCCCGGACGAACTGGTGCTGGTCGAAGGACTCTGGCGGTACGACGACGACAGCGTGGTGGCGCGCCTGGCCGGCCGCCGCCGCGCACGGGAGCCGCTCGGCTTCGGCCTGCAGGAGGTCACCGCGCTGATCACGCCGGTGGCCTGGCTGGTGCTGGACGAGGCGGCCCGCAAGGTCGTCGGCGCCGCCGTCACCGGCGCGACGGACCGCACGAAGGGGTGGCTGCGCCGGGTCACCCGCAGACCGGCGGCCGCCAGGACGCTCCCCCCGCTGAGCGAGGAGCAACTGGCCGCGGTGCGCGCGCGGGTCCTGGAGCTGGGGACGGAGAGCGGCCTCGCGCCGGAAACCGCCACCGCGCTCGCCGAGCGGGTGGTGGCGCGCCTGGTGCTGCGCCCGCAGGGCCGGCTGGCGAACGACGCCGGAGGCGACGGGCCCGCAGAACCCGAGGCGTAGGGAGCGACAGGTGAGCCGGACCACGGCCGCACCGCCCCGCCCGCCCGTCGACGGGCGCGTCCTCGGCGCCGGCACCGGACTGCGCTTCGCACTGCTGCTGGTGCTGTTCCTGACCAGCAGCGCCACGATCGTGACCGAGATCGTCCAGGCGCTGGCCGACCCGCGCAACATCCGCGTCGGCTGCGCACTCGCGGCCGGCGCCGACCCGGAGAGCGACTATCTGGGCATCGGCCTGGCCGCGGTGCGCGCCGGCGACGCCTACCCGGCCTGCCTGAGCCGGTACGTGCCCTCCGCCGCCGCATGGGTACCGCTCGCCGTCCTCGCCGCCCTGCTGCTCGCGGCCGCCACCGTGTACTGGCTGCTGCCCCGTTGGAAGGGCCGCCGCGGCCGCGTCGTACCACTGCGAGCCGTCGACCCCGAAGGGGAGTTAGGCCCGCTCCTGGACGAACTGGTCGGCGTCGCCGGGCTGTCCCGCCCGCCTCGGTTCGTCGTGGCACCGGCCGCGGCCACCGCCGGCGCGGTGGTCTTCGGACGGCTGCGCCGCTACACCGTCTGCCTGCACGGCGGCCTGGTCGCCCGCCGGCGCCGGGACCCGGAGGGCTTCCGCGCGGTGGTCCTCCACGAACTCGCGCACCTCCGCAACCACGACATCGACGTCACCTACGCCACGGTCGCCCTCTGGCGGGTCTTCCTCGTCGCCGTGCTCCCCGCCTACCTGTTCCGGATCGTGCAGGACCTCAAGGACTCCGCGTCGTCCGCGATCCTCGGCCCCGCGGAACGCCTCGGCACCGGGCACGAACTCATCCTGTCGGGCGTGATGATCGCGTTCGTCTACCTCGCCCGGGCCGACATCCTGCGCACCCGCGAGACGTACGCCGACCTCGACGCCCTCGCCTGGGGAGCGGACGCCCGGGGCTGGCACCACGCCGCCGCGCACGGCCCCGGCAAGGCCGCCGCACCCGGCCGGACCCGGAGGGCGCTGGCCTCGTTCACCGCGCTGTGGCGCACCCACCCGGCATGGGACCGGCGGGTGGCCGCGCTCACCGACCCCCGGGAACTCTTCGCACCGCACGCCCTGACCCTGTTCGTGGCCGGCGCCACCGCGACGATCGCCGGCGACCAGCTGACCGATCTGCTGGACGGCCCCCGGTCCGGCGGGGCGCTCCGGGTGCTGACGGCACTGCTCGCGGGACTGATCGCGGCGATCCCCGGCGTCTCCGTGTGGCGGGGCGTGGCGCGGGCGGTGCTCACCGGCGGCCGGATCCCCACGGGGCTGCGCGCGGGCTGGTGGACCGGGCTCGGCCTCGCGGTCGGCGAGCTGCTGACGAGCAGCACCTCCGGCAGCACGCGGTGGCTGCCCAACCACCCCGAGGCGCTCGCGGTGCTGATCGTCATCAGCGTCGGAATCATGTGCTGGACGGCGCAGTTCGCCGAGCTGTCGGTGCGCTCCTGGCGCGGCCGCACGCTCCGGCCCGCCATGCTCCTGGGGCTGGCCGCGATCTGGGTGGTCTTCGCCCTGTGGTACGCCTGGTGGCAGGCCGACGGGCACACCTTCACGACGGGCTGGGCGTACTCCGGGACCGGTATCCGGGACGCGCTGCTGCACGATCTGCCGGGCGCCGTCCCCGGGGACCGCGACGTGCTCGCCGGATTCGCCGCGGTGCTGCCGCTGCTCCTGCCGATCGGCACGGACCCCTTCATCGGCTGGGCCGCGGCGGTGCTGTGGCTGCTGCCGCTGCTCGCCTGGACGCGGCGGCCGGCGACCGGCGCACCGGAGTGGGCCCGCCGGGCGCTGCGCGGCGCCCCCGCCCCGGAGCTCTCCGGGCCGCTGCTGCCGCCGCTGCGCCGGGTGTTGCTCGCCACCGCCGCGGGCACCGCGCTGTGCTGGGCGGGCACGGTCGCCCTGATGGCCGTCATGCACACCTGGCAGCCGCCCCCGGAGCGGCGCTACGGCACGTACATGCTGGTCCACCTGGCGTGCGTGCTGCTCGTCCTGGTCTGCGGCACGCTCGCCGCGGCCGTCCTGACCAGCCTGACGACCCGGCGCTTCGCGCTGCTCGTCGCGCTGGTCGCGGCGGGCACAACGGCGTTGCTGGGCCTGGCCGGTGCGGCCGTCCTCGGCACCGCCGACGGCTGTCTGGGCCCGCTGAACACGCTCGCCACCAGCTGCCACTGGTCGCCCGCCAAGGTCTGGCCGACCACCCAGCTGCTGTTCCCGCTGGTCCTCGGCCTGGGCATCTTCGTCTCCGCCGTCGTCGCCCTCCTGTGCACGGCGGCGCGCGGGGCCCTGCGCCCGCGCCGCCGGACCGCCGCGGCCTCCCCACCGGCCGGCGGGCCCGCGCCCCGGCGGGAACGGCTGGTGCTGCGGCGCGCGGTGGCCGGCACGGTCTGCCTCGCGGTGCTCGCGCTCACCACCGCGACGAGCCTCCCGAGGGACGCGGGCACCGGCCGCACCTCACTCACCAAGCAGCAACTGATCCCCACCGCCGCGCTTCCCACCCCCTCACCCCAGGTCCTCGCCGCACAGACCGACGCCTGGCTCCGGCTCGGCGGTACCGGGCTGATGGCGCGCTTCACGACCGAGGTGCTGGCCGTCCTCTCGGCCCTGCAGGACAAGGCGGCCCTCACCGACCGGGGATTCGCGGCCACCCGCATCCGTCCGCACTGCGTCGCCCTCGAACACCTCGCCACGGAGACCGCCGCGTACTTCCCGGTCCCGCGCTCGGCGACCCAGGCGCGGTGGGCGAAGCTGCACGAGCGCAGCAAGCAGGCCGGTGCCGACTGCCGCCGCGGCATCGAGCAGGGAAAGCTCACCGTCTTCGCGGCAGCCATGCGCAGCTTCATCGACATCGGCGCGAACACCCCGGGCGTGCTCGACAGCATCAACGCCGAGGCCGGACGGGGGCGTTCGGGCCACTGAGCACCCGCCGCCCCCGCTCCCGTCTACCACCGGGTAGACCCACTGAGCGGCCCCTCTCGTGTACGTGCTCCCACCGCGCCGGGCCGATCTGCGCAGGAAAAGACGTGCCATTAAGAGTCGGCGACTTTCGATTTCGGTCACATGTGACGGAGGAGCCGGTTTCGCTTGTCCGCCGCGAGTTGCAGCCGGTAAATTAGCCGCGGAAATTCCTTTCCGCGTGATGCTCTCTGCTGCTCCATCGAGTGAGGGGTGGAATATGCTTCGTGATCTCCGGTGCGCGGGCGCTGACTTTTGCGAAGAGATCGCCGGCGCTCAGGAGAGCACATTCTCCCTGGTCTATGAAGGAGAGCCACGAAGCCGCGTCATCTGGGAGACGAACGGGTTCCGTCTGATTGCCGACCTGTCACCCCTTTCCGTCGGCCATCTGCTGCTGCTCCCCGTCGAGCACTACCTCAGCTTCGCCCAGCTGATCGAGGAGCGCGGCGTCGAGCTGGCAGGCGTACTGGAAAGCGTGGGCGCCCTGTACCGGGCGACCTTCGGCAGGCTCACGGTGCTCGAACACGGATCCTCCGCCGCCATGAAGGCCAGCGCCTGCATCTCGCACGCCCACTGGCACCTGATGCCCGTCGACGGAAACCAGGTGAATTCCCTCATCACGGCGGACGGACTTCCCCGGTCCGCCCTGACGGACCTGAAACAGCTCGCCCCTTACGGCGGCACTCCGTACTTCCTCTGCGGCCGGCCCGGAAAATATTACGTATACGACGGGCAACGCCCGATGCGCAGTCAATACCTTCGCTCTATAGTGGGCCAGGTACTCGGAATTCCGGACCCCTTATTCGATTACGCGTTGGTGGTCCGCAAGGAGCTGCTCCGGGAAACCGTCGCACGCACCAGCGGGTGGCGGTCGATTCTGGACGGCCCGAGGTGATCCGGGGTAATCCATTCTCAAGACGTGTGGAGGGCGGCTCGTGCCGCGTGTCGCAATTTCTATCGACGGGCCCACCGCCAGTGGCAAGTCCACGCTGGCCCAGGGCCTGTCCCAAGCCCTGGGGCTGGCCTTCCTGGACACCGGGCTGACGTACCGGAGCCTGGCCTACGCGCTGACCCGCGAGTCCGCGGAGACCCTGCGCGACGACCTGGCCGCCGTGCTCGACCACCGGCCCGAGGTGTACCGCGCGCCGGGGGCGGACGAGCCGGCGCAGCGGCACGGGATCTTCCTCCGCGGCGAGGACATCACCGGGAAGATCTGGGACGCGTCCCTGGACGACAACCTGAAGTCGGTGGCCAGGGACCCGGGTTGGCGGCAGGCGATCCTGCGCCTGCACCAGGACGTCACGGAGCGGTACGGCGACATCGTGGTGGTGGGCCGGGACGTGGCGGTCACCCTGCTGCCCGACGCCGACCTGCGCATCTACCTGACCGCGAGCCTGGCCGTCCGCAGGGAGCGCCGCCGGGCCCAGTACCGAGACATGCGGGACCGCTCGGTGACGGTCGGGCCGGCCACGGAACGCGACGTCGAGAACCGGGCCGCCGTCCGGGCGCTGCCGAAATCCCTCGAAATCCCCACCACCTACCTCCCGGCTTCGGCGGTATTCGCCGCCGCCCTGCACGGGCTGCGGAAATTTTCCGCACCCCGGCCCGTACGACAAGGAAAGGCAAATAATTCGTGAATCTCCCCGAAGCCGTGTACTCGGACGAGCCGACGCGGGTGCGTCAGCTCGTCAGTGAGTTCCTCAGCGGTCAGTCCGGCGCCCTCGTGGGCACGGACGGATTAGACGTCCAGCTGTCCGCCGGGGCCGATGCCCGGGACGACTGCGCGGTGTACGACATCGGTTCGCCGATGTCACTCGTCGTCGGGTCGGACTACATTCGCGGACCCAAATTCATCCTGCACGAAATGGGCCTGCTGTCCGACTTCGACATCGGCTACTACCTCGCCGCCGCGAACATCAGCGACGTCGCCGCCATGGGCGCCACCCCGATCGGCCTGCTGAGCGTCATCCGCTATCCCCACGAGCTGGACGACGCGGGCTTCCGCCAGGTGATGGCCGGCATCCACCAGGCGTGTACGGATTTCGGCACGCTCAATGTCGGCGGCGACATCGGCAACGCGGAGCGCCTCATCCTCGCCGGTACCGCGCTGGGCGTCTGTCCGCCCGGAAAGGTGCTGCGACGGCACGGCGCCCGCCCGGGAGACCTGCTCTGCATCACCGGCCCCTGCGGTTTGCTGGGTGCCGCGGTGGCGTATTTCCCCAAGCGCGAATCCTTCGCCGGTAGGCTCCCGGAAGCGGCCGAGCAGCGTCTGCTGGACAGCTGGAAGCGGCCGCGGGCCCGGGTGGCCGAGGGGCAGCTCCTGTCCCGCAAGCCGTACGCCACCGCCTGCCAGGACACCTCGGACGGGCTCAAGGCCACCGTCGAGCAGCTCATGCAGGCCGGCGGGGTGGGCTTCCGCGTCGTCGAGCAGGACGTGCCCATCGACCCCGCGGTGCGCGCCGTGGCGGAGCTGATGAACGTCGAGCCGCTGGCCCTGGCGATGAGCGCCTCCTCCGACTTCCAATTGGCATTCACCGTCGCCCCCGACGATCTCGCCGCCTGCCGGGAAAGCTTCACCGCCTCCGGGCTGGATTTCCATGTGATTGGTGAGGCGACAGAGAAGGAAGAAGCAGAAGCGGTGCACAACGGGACCTCCCGGCCGCTGCCCGGCGTGGCGTGGAAACATCAGAAATCCGACATCAGCCTGCTGGCCGCGAGTTCCCCGGACGCCTGAGTTCCGGCGGTTCGTCTCGGCGAATTACTATTCAGTAGCCACTTCCTGGCCGCTGCGAGGTTTTTGTGAAGTACTGGTGAGCCACCGGCTGCCCTCAATACAATAGCCAAATGAGATCGCTGACCGCCAAGCTCATGGACCGTTCCATCCTGCTCGTGGCGACGATCGGCATGGTGGCTCGCCAGTACGATTTCCCCAGCAAAAAGGTCTGGACCGATGTGCTGGATGACCGGCCCTATGCTCTGCTCGGGCTCATCTGCGTGATCGGTGTATTCGGTGCCTTCACCCCGTTCCAGTCGTACGCGGGCCGGAAAAAGGTGGAACGCAGGTCGGCGGTCCGTCAGCAGGTACTGACGCACTTCGGGAAAATGCTCGCGGTGGCCAGGCAGGCCCAGCCGCCCATCGAGACCGGTGACCTCGGGCTGCACATCTGGCGGATCCGCAGGTCCTTGCGCCACCCGCTGCACGGATATCTGCAGCGGGCGGCGACGTACCGCCTCGGCAGCACCCCGACCACCAGGTCCTTCGCGCCGACGAAGGGCGTGGGAGTGGTGGGCCTGTGCTGGAAGCGCAATGAGGAAGTGTCCATCGACGTACAGGAATTGGCGAGCCGGTTAACCGACCAGGCGACGTTCGACGCCCATCGGGACCGGGAGGGCGCCGACGCCGTCATGGGTTTCACCTGGACCGACTTCCAGCGGGTCGCTCATCGTGGAGCCGTCTTCGCCAGCCCCATCAGGGGAGGCGGCGGGGACTTCATCGGGTGCGTCAGCATCGACGCCCGGCACGGCCACGACTCCATGAACGTGGACGACTTCTGGCACGAGGTCAATTCCCTCTGCTCCCGGCTCGGCCACGACGACCTCGACCACCTGTGACCCGCCGGCGGCCGGCGGTCGGGGCGCGGGCCCCTAACGGCGGCCGGCCTGTGCCTCGGTCAGCGCCTTGAAGGCGGCCTCCGGGTCCTCGGGCTCCTCGGCCCACGCGTCAGGGTCACAGTTCGGGACCGCGCGCCTGATACCGCCGCGCGGGTCCGGCACATCACCGAAGTGCCGCGGGATCAGGTGGATGTGCAGGTGGTCAACGGTCCGGCCGGCCGCACGGCCCTCGTTGATGCCGATGGTGTACCCGTCGGGGCCGTGCTTCTCGGTGAGGCGCTCCTGCGCGGTCAGGATGAGGGCGTAGGCGTCCTTGAGCTCCCTCGGTGTCAGCCCGAAGAACGACTCGACGTGGCGCTTCGGGACCACTTCCACATGGCCGGCGGCGGCCGGGAAGTTGTCGTACCGCACGTAACAGGTCTTGTTCTCCTCCATGACCTGGTTGACCTCGGGCCGATGCGGCTGGCAGAAGATGCACGCCGCGCCGTCCGGGGATTCCCCTGCGGAGCGCCGGGCATCCTTTCCGTCGGCCTTGGGCCGTGTCCAGCGGGTCAGCCATTGCGAGAAGAGAGACAATCTGAGTCCTAACGAATTCCGCACCGAGGCAAAGCTGATTCGTCGCGATCCGGTGAACAGGTTTTCAAGAACCAGCGCTTGAGGACTCATTGCTCGATTCCACTCCTTCGCTCGGGGTGCATCTCCACTTCGCACTTCTGAGGGTAGTGGCGGGGATCGACGCGTCCTGGTGGGCCGGCAGCGGAATGCTTCGTTCCGGACAGTCCCTGGCCCGCTCCGGCGCACTGGCGGGGAACGTGCGGGCGTAGTGGCGCAATTGTGACAGTCACCGGATGAAGCAGACCGACGGTGAACATCCCAGAACGGTAGCGAAGTCGACAGCGTGACGCTAGCTGCGAGGGGACTCTGTGCGGGTGAGAACGCATGAGCGTCTCGGTGCCGATGGCCGGGTCGCGAACCGACGTTTCGGGCCGGGGATCACTCCTTTCGAAAATGATCATTTCGCTCTCTCCATTCCCGCAAAAGAACAAGCCGGCGAGCACACAGCAAGGCGTCCGGAGCGACCCGCAGCCCCCCTCGCAAGATGACGATACGCAATCGAATGGTCACCCTCCGCCCGAGTCGCCCCTTGCGGTCCACCGGCCCGGTGAAACGCGGACACGGCAGGCGTAGGCTGTGCGAGATGCCGTATTTGCACTGTTTGTAGCGCTGGAGGCGGCGCATGACCGACCCGTACGGCTTCCTGAAGCGCCCTCGTCGGCCCGTGCCGGCCCGCCCCGTCGAGGAGCGCCTGAACGACTGGGACGAGGTCTACGCGGGGCAGGCGCTGCTGCCGCTGGTCTCCGAGCAGGCGGGGCGCTGCATGGACTGCGGCATCCCGTTCTGCCACAGCGGCTGCCCGCTGGGGAACCTCATCCCCGAATGGAACGCGTACGCGTCGCGGGGAAACTGGCGGGCCGCGTCCGAGCGGCTGCACGCGACCAACAACTTCCCGGAGTTCACCGGGCGGTTGTGCCCGGCGCCGTGTGAGGACGCCTGCGTACTGGCCCTCAACGCCGACCCGGTGACGATCAAGAACGTCGAGCAGGCCATCGCCGACGAGAGCTGGGAGCGCGGGTACGCGTCACCGCGGCCGCCGGACCGGCTCAGCGGGAAGACCGTCGCCGTCGTCGGCTCGGGCCCCGCAGGGCTCGCCGCGGCGCAGCAGCTGACCCGGGCCGGTCACACCGTCGCCGTCTACGAGCGCGCGGACCGCCTCGGCGGGCTGCTGCGCTACGGCATCCCCGCGTTCAAGATGGAGAAGTGGCACCTGGACCGGCGCATCGAGCAGATGCGGGCGGAGGGCACCAAGTTCCGCACAGGTGTGGACATCGGCCCCGACCTCGACGCCACCGACCTCAGAAGGCGCCACGACGCGGTGATCCTCGCCGTCGGGGCGATGGAGCAGCGCGAGCTTCCCGTACCGGGCCGCGAGCTGTACGGCATCCATCAGGCCATGGGCTATCTGACGCTCTCCAACAGGGCCGGCGAGGGCGACTACCCCGCGTCCCCCCTCAGCGCCGAGGGCCGGCACGTGGTGATCGTCGGCGGCGGGGACACCGGCTCGGACTGCCTGGGCACCGCCCTGCGCCAGGGCGCGGCGTCCGTCCTGCAGCTGGACATCAACCCGGAGCCGGGGGACGCCCGCCGGGAAGCCGAGCCCTGGCCCACGTATCCCAAGGTCTACCGGATCTCCCACGCCCATGAAGAGGCACGCGGCCGCGGGGGCACGGACCCGCGGCTGTTCTCCTCCGCCACCCTCCGCTTCGAAGGGGACGCGGACGACCGCGTACGCGCCCTCCACCTGACCGAGGTGGAACCCACCGCCAGACGCCCCCGGCCCGGCACCGAGCGGGTGCTCCCCGCCGAGCTGGTCCTCCTGGCGCTCGGCTTCTCGGGCCCCCGACGGGACAGCGGCCTGGTCGAACAGCTCGGCCTCACCCTGGACGCCCGCGGCAACTTCGCCCGCGACACCGGCTTCGCGGCCGTACGGCAGGAGCGCCCCGGACCGGCCCGCCCGGCCGCACCGGACGGGATCTTCGTCGCGGGGGACGCGGGCCGCGGCCAGTCCCTGGTCGTGTGGGCCATAGCCGAGGGCCGCGCCGCCGCAGCGGCCACCGACCGCTACCTGACCGGCCGCACCACCCTCCCGTCCCCGGTCTCCCCGACGGACCGCCCCTTGGTGGCGTGACCTCACCAAGCACCGCGCACGCCGAACGGGCGGGGCGGCATCCTCCTCGCAGCCCAGGCCGCGCAGCACGAGCTGCTGCAGCCGGCCCTGACCTGCCCGAACGAGGTCTTCTGCAACTCGCTTCAGGCCGCTAGCTTGAGCCGCATGCTAAGTCAGGTCATCCCGTTAGTCGGTGTCTTGCTGGGCGCGGCCACCTCGTTCTTCGCCACCAGCCTGGCCGAGCGGACCAAGTTCCGGCAGACCATGGCCACTCGCTGGGACGAACGCAAGCTCGACACCTACATCGAGTACGTTTCCTGCGTCAAAGAAGCGATCCGGGCCGCCAGGCAGACGGTCGAAGCACGGGAGCACGGCGCGGACGCTTCCGAACCGCTGTCGGCGATGGAGGCTGCGGAGGCCCGGCGCTCGATACTGTTCGAAGGTCTTGTGCTGCTGAGCGATGACGCGGCTTCGCAGGCCGCGATGGTGGTCAACGAGCGCCTCTGGGCCGTCCTGAGGCGCGTCCGTGACCCGGCCGGCGATTCCGGCAACGGCCGCGAGTTGGGGTCTTCGGTCGTTGAGGCCCTGAACGTCCTCCACAAGGCAGCCCGAGCAGATCTGGCAATAAACAGAAGCCTCGGCGGCGGGACGCCGGGGTGACTCGGCCGACTCGAAGGCCCTGAGGTCGGGGACGCCCGCACGGCATTCCGACGGAGCGCAGCTAGACAGTGGCGGGTTTCCCGGGGCGCCACGTCCAACCGAGGTCGCGGAGCGCGTCGGAGCGATCCAGGACTATCGCGACGCGCGTGGCCTGCTCTTCTGCGTCGTCGTACTCAGGGTCCTCGGTCGACTGGTCAGGATGCTTCCGATAGATCTCGCCAGGCTTCTCCTGCATCCAGCCCTGGGAGACGGCCTCGGCCGCCAGCAAGGGGCCTACGTCCTCGAAAGCGGGGATGGCCGGCCAGCCGCCGTGGAGCGCGATGAGGTCTGTGTAGATCGTCGCCGTGGTGCCCATCACCGGAAGGGCGCCACGGCGCAGCCCCTCGGCCAGGAAGTGGGGCGGCAGACGGCCGGGTTCGGGGTCGTACGGGCCGGGGACGAGCCGGCCGTCCGGGTAGAGGTCGAGGCAAGGCGCTACGGTCCACGCGAGGTCAGGATTGGCGGCCAGAGCCTCGATGTCGCGGCTGACCGTGTATTCGTCGGCGAACAGGTCGTCGGCGTCGAGTGCCCGGGTGAGCAGGCCCGCGGCGCGGTGCAGGGCAAGCGTGCGCGCGCGTGCAGCTCCCCCCGTACGGCCGGCACCCTTCGAGATCCACGGAAGATCCGGCAGCTGGTCGAGTGGCTTACCGGTCTTTCCGTCCTCCTGCACCACCCACTGCAGAGACCAGCCCGCCGGGAGCCGCTGGGAAGCTACAGACTCGTAGGTCTCGGGTAGGTAGGCATCGCCCCCGGCATACACCGGGGTGATGACAGAGAAGATCGGCATTACGCCCACCGCTCCAATCGGGTAATGAACCGCACCTCCGCGCGGTCACCAGGGCAGGGAATGTCCGCAACCTCCACGACGCGGCCGGTCGTGCCGTGGGTGAGCCTGCGAACGCGCTTCATCGGCACCCCTGGTGGGATGCGGACTCCGTACGCAGATACTCCCGCACGGACCCGATCGTCCGCCCGGAAGCCCCCGGATCCCCTCAGACGCCGTGGGCGTGCCTCACGGTCCCTCCTCCGCACGCTGAAGACCCACCGGCTCGAGGCGGGCAGCTAGGCGGACGGTGGTTCGTCCCGGCCGGCCGACTGGTTCGGCTCGTCGTCTGAGGTCGCACCGGTCCGCGGTGCGGTGCCGCAGAGCGCTGCGGCACCGCACAGGGCGGACTCCGGGTCGATGGGAACGCCGTTGGAGCGCAACACGTCGCGGACATCGAGGATCAGCGGGAAGACCTCACGGTTCCGGTCCTCGCCCTGCTCGTCCCAGGCACGCTGCTCGGCCTCGACCGCCATCCGGTCCTGGGCGAACACCCGCTCGGTGAAGCGCCGGATGAACGGCCAGGCGAGATGAAGCGCCCCCGGGATCGGCGGCTTCTCAATCATCAGCAGGCCGTAGGCGTGATTGGTGCGCTGCTCGGCGTCCTCCGGTACGTAGGCCGCCCAGAGCGAGAAGGCCGGGCGTTCGGCTTTCTCGGGGACCAGGTGGAGGGTCTGATAGGGGTATTCGGTGCGGATCGTGATGACGTCGGCCGATTTACCGCCGCCGATCCCCTCGGCGGCGAGCAGACCGGCGCCGCGGTCCTTCTTCCCGCCGGCCTGGGTGAACAAATACCGGGCCTCCACGGATTGCGGACCGGATTCGTACCCGAGGAGCTTGGGCTGGATCCTGCCGAGGATGCCGCGGTGCAGGAACTGGTGATTCATGTCGAGCAAATTCTCGTGCATGAACGAGTAGTGACAGCGGACGGTGCGCGAAAAAGTCATCGTCCGGTGCCTGGCCGAATCGAACTCCGGCAACTCGGGCAGGCGCGCCGTAGCCGCCTTCTCCCGGTCACCCGGGAAGACGAAAACGAGGCCGTACGCCTCGCGGACCGGGTAGGCGCGCACCCCGCGCGGCGGCCGGTCGACCCCCTTGGGCAGATACGGGATCTGGGAGATGCGGCCGTTTCCTCGGTAGGCCCAGGCGTGATAGCAGCAGCGGAGCGTGTCGCCTTCCACGACCCCCATGCTCAGCGGCACCTGTCGGTGGGCACACCGGTCCTCCAGCGCGTAGACCGCACCGCTCTCACCGCGATACAACACGATCCGCTCACCCGCGAACGCGGCAGCGAACGTCTTGTTCCTCCGCACGCTCCCGGACACCGCGACCGGATACCAGAAATTCGGATTGATCCCGGTGCGCCTGAGGTCGGCCACGGCTCCGGGTTCCTCCTCATGCGCCGGGTAGCGGTCTCTTGCCGACCGGTCCGGAATTGTCTTACCTCGTGCGGGCAGTGGCTCGGCCATACAGGTCTCCCTCGCCGCAGGTCACCGTTCATGGCAGAACGGAAAAATGCCGGTTTGATCAATCATCCGCGGCGCAACCGGGTTCCGCATGACCGACGCGTGGACCGTGCGCAAGGCATGACCCCGGCGTGACCCGGATTCCCGACCCACGGGCCTGCCTGCACCGCAGCAGCCAGCGCCACCGACCCGCGCATCGTGATGACCCCGCTGCGGCTGAGCGCCGCCTTGGACCCGGGTAGCTTCCGGTGCCGCCGTGGGAGTGGGAAAACTGCGACCGGACAACGACGAAGGTCCCGACCGCCGAGCGGTCGGGACCTTCGTCTGCCCTGCTGGGCGAGCGCGGAGGATGCGAGATTCGAACTTGTGAGGGGGTGCCCCCAACACGCTTTCCGCATGTCTGTCTGACTGTTCGGTGATGGTCATGAACGTCCTGACCTGTGGTGGTGCAGTTCGCCCGTCCGGACTCCCCAGTGCGGAGCGCACTCGTGCAGAGCGTCTACCCGATCGACCTCGTGCCGTCATCCCCAAGCCACTTGTCACTGATGTTGATCGCCGGCTGAATGACTTCCGGATAACGGTCCGGAGGATACTCCTGCTGGATCTCCTTGCCGGTTCGCCGATCCCTGATGATCTTTACGCCTGCCGCCTTCATTTTCTTAAGTGTGCCGATGGATTCGCCCGAAACGAGCGCGTTGAAAGCTTTGATGGCCTGGGCCGATTGCTGAACACTGTCCCTGCTCACGACCCCGCGGTTCACATTGATCATGGTGTTCGTGTATAAGGCGCGAGGGTCCCGTCCGACAAATTCTCGGCTGGTCTCGCCGATGCCGTCAAAGAACAGGTCGGCGATGTTCTCCGGCCATACTTCTGTAATGATCTTGCGCGCAACAATCAATCCCGTCGCGCTGGAGTGGCATTGTTTCCCCTTGCCGACGAGGCGGACGATGCGCTCCTCGTCGACTGGCCACCTCGGGACTAAATCCTGCACCTGTTCGGCGGTCAGTCGCCCGCTGGTCCAGCGCATCCAGTGAAGGCCAGCTGCGCGGTTTGCGAGGATCTTGAGCGCGGCCGCATACACGTTGGAGTTGCTCTGCCTCATCTCCGTGATCTGTGCGACGAAGTCGCCAGCTGCACGGACGCGACCGCCGTCAATCGCAGCAAAGGCTTCCGGGCTGAGGTGGTACGTGACCTGTGCGGTCACGGTGATGCCGGTCTCGATGATGGCGGCGGCCCGGTGCTGCCCGTCGATGAGGCAGCCGTGCGAGTCCAGAGCGAACCCTTGGTGTGTAGTGCGAAACTGCCCATTTCTTAGGATGCTCTTGAATTTGTCCACGTTGGAGCGCTTCAAGGGGACGCGGTTGCACGTCCTCTTTTCCATCCAGGCCGAACACTTATCGGGTGTCACTTCGGTGATCTCGGTGTATGGGCGCGGATCATCACTGCCTTCCTCGGTCACGCTCTGCCCTTTCCTGGCTTTATGTCGATGTCTTGGGGTCCTAGGGTGGCGTGACTGTGCGTATCGCCACTCCCTAGAGATGCTAGAGGGTGGTTCTTCGAGTTGCATCTGATTGTTGTATTGCAGGCATGAGTGACTATCTGTTTGATGATTGAGATTGATATTGACTTTTTTTGGCTACTTTTGCGCGATGGTTTGAGTTCCAGGGTGTGCGGCGCTGTCTCCCAGCCTCTCGTCTGTACGTGAACTTGGCTCCTCTGTGCCGTTCGCTCCGCCTGGGGGTGTGTTCGCAGCTGACGAACCTGTGTCGACTGCGCTTTACGCGACTAGAGCCGCGGAACCCCGTATGCCTGACAGGTGCTGAACTCTCCACTCAAACCGAGGTGTCAGGCGTTTGAGTGCGGCGCGGCATGAGGCTGCACGACGACATCCCGTCACTGTCACTTCCGCCGCCCACGCCCAGACGTCCCGCCTCGATGAGGCGCGCCGGCGTCGCTGTTGACTGCGCCCCGGCTGCCCGATCACCAGCCGGGGCGCAGTCAGGGTGCGGCTGACGTCCGGAGGGCCCGCGCGTACACGTCAGGGTTGCCGGCACCGGCCAGGTACAGGTGTGCCTGCGCGCTGCTTCGTCGAGCCGAGGGCCCTGGCGAGTGTGTCGTGTATCTCGGGGACGGCTGGGTGGAACGGCCCTGTTCGAGGCGCACGTAGGAGCCCATGCTGATGTGAGCGAACTGGTCCGGCTCCGCGCCGCAGGCCGCCGGCGATCCCCATGCGCTCCGACGCGACGCGCACCCGGCGGGCGCAGAAAGCCGCCGAGTGCCCGCGGGACGGCGCCGATGCAGTCGGCTCCGGTAGTACGGGCGACGGCCCGACAGCTTCTTCAGAGACGGTGCAGACGCCGGTGAGGAGCAGGCTGGACGTTCGCATCCGCCCGCGCGGCTGAGGGGTCCGGCTTCTCACCCGGCTTCGCATTCTCCGTCCTGACGGCAGGGCCGCCGGTCAGGACCTCACCGTGAACCAAGCAGGCAGCGGTCACCTGCCGTGACGCCCAGCGATCAGCGAGGCCGCCAGGGCAACCGAAGCCGCGGAACGACGAAGGTCCCGGCCGCTGAGCGGTCGGGACCTTCGTCTGCCCTGCTGGGCGAGTGCGGAGGATACGAGATTCGAACTCGTGAGGGGTTGCCCCCAACACGCTTTCCAACTCTGCATGCTGGGGTTCGTGACAGTTCAGGAGCGTTCAATTTCGAGGCAGTGCCCCCTGGCGCTGACCTGCTGAACGGGCGCGAACGGGGGCGGATGAGACTGCTGATGAGACTGGCGTCGCGCCCCGCCAATCACACCATCAAACCCGAGCGGGCCCGCCGCCAGCGATTGCGCCCGCCCTTTCGGCTGCCCGACACGCCCAGACGAGCTCGCGGTCCCAGGGAAGCGCCTCTGGTGGCGGGCCGAGCCTACGCATTACGAGTTGTCCGATCTTGCTGCGATAGCGTCCACTGCAGTCCGCGCGCTGGACGACCCAGGTCACAGCAAGCTCGCACGCGTCAATGAACGGCGGCGGACGCCGGTGGATGAAGCCGGTACTGAGACCACATCTGAGACCCTCACCGCCACAGCCCACCACGCTAGTCCGTCAACGTCGTAGGCGCTTGCGCCGACTGCCCATCGCGTGGAGGCGGGATGGCTCCAGCCGGCTCCTCCACAACGTCCTCGTCGTCGGGCAGCAGGACCGTCGGCGTCGCATGCGCGTGCTTGCGCACCAGGTACTCCAGAGCATGCTCATCCGTGGACTGATAGTCGAGCCTGTCCCGGTAAAAGTGAAGCCGCTGCTTACACTCCTGGATAACTTCACTCCACTCGCGGACCCATAGTCTTGCGTTACCGATCGTGTTGACCTGACCTGGGGGCAAGTGTGGCTGACACGTGAGGTTCCGCAAGACGTCATCCATGGAATTTCCAATGAGCCAGAAGTCCCAGTTCGCCTCGGTGCTTCTAAAGCGTTCATCAGCGATGACGGTAGTTGCGTATTTCACCAGCTGTGAATACTCGGCCATACCGAGTCTTACGTTTGGACGTTTGAGCTCCACGACCAGGTGATGAGGTTTTTGCACCCAAACCGTTGTCTTCGAGAGCATCAGGTCGACTCTCCCAGTGCTTCCATCCAGGACGCGCACATTAGTGTCTGCAGGCTCAGGCACCCTGAGGATCGACAGATGTTTTCGAAGAACTTCCGAGAGGCCACGTTCACTGACCATGAGCGAATATTCTTCGCCAAATACCCAAGCCTCATTCTCCAGGATCTTATGCAACTGATCCCGCTCTCTTGTCACCTTTTTCGCTTCAGGGTCGAAGAGCAGTATCTCCAGGGCGCGAAGGAAGTCAAGCCGGTCAGTAACCTCTGTGGATGTGCGAATCAGAGAGGTTAGACTTGTACGCTTCAGTAGAAGTCCGAGTTCCTCTTTCTCCTGGCGGGACAGGGAGAAGAATCGCTCAAGAATTTGCGGCGTCTGATCGGGCTTTGCAGCTAGCGTCTCCTTCAGCAGACCTAGCGTGGCTCTTCTGGCGTTACGGGCTTTAGGGATGTGCTTCGCGATAGTCGTTGCTACCGTATCGAAGGCTTCACGCTCAGTGAGCTCCGTCGGCTCTGTGGCCTCTCCCTCGTAGGGGTAAACCTGCTCCCTCTGCCACTCCAGGACCTGTTCCCGGCGACGGTCATCGACCCTACTCCGGAAGTGCTCCCGAAGGCGCCCTCTTGCCTGCTCTACCACTGCGGAGGCTGGGGAATCCTCATCCCAGTCCACCAAAGCTAGATCCTGCGGCCGATCCTCAAATCCCTGCCACGACAGATAGGCTGTGAAATTGAATCCTGGCGCCTGAATCTCCGGGCGGAGCTTTACCAACGGCATCCGCCTTGAGTCGCAAAGCGCAAGCTCGCGCGTTACGACTTTACGCCATTCAATAACCCTTAGTTCGGGACCAGGGAACTCGCCGTCGTCACCTAGGGTGTACACAGCAGAGTGGACTTGCACCTGCCCTGGATCAACCCGCTCCCCATCGAACGTCACTGATGAATCTGGGTAGGTTTCGAGATACAGAGCAAATTCCGTCGTCAACGCCGAGATCACCTTTGAGGTGTTCAGCAATCGATCCAGACCAGGAATTGCCCCCCACGCCTCGACTGTGGTTCCGGTATCTCCATTATCCGCCCCGAAGGTATCTATGCGATAGTTACGCATCGCTGTACGATCAGCCTCGATAATCGTCTTCATTTTTCCGTCGACACCCTCGCCAATGGTCGTCCAGCGCACGTGCTGCCCCAGCGCAAATGCGCGTACGCGACCCTGGCCGTTTCTACCGTGCATGGCCCGACGCTTATCCAACGAAACTAAGGCGGCCTTCTTCCATGAGCCGCCCAGCTTATCGAAGTAGGAGGGGCAGGACTCGGCTGGCATGCCGTGACCGTCATCCGAGACAATCACCTTGCTGACGCCGTCGAACTCATTACGCTCGATTTCCACGGTGACGGAAGTTGCGTCGGCGTCAAGTGCGTTCCAGATAAGCTCAATCACCGCACCGACTGGATCATTCAGCTTGGCGACGCCCTCGACGTGGTCCTGTTCGACCCTCAGCGTGATGCTCCCCATGGCCCCTCCCCTGGCGTTCCATCGAGCGGCACCGACCGCGTCGACTACCGTCAGTATCGACACCATGACGCTCACTGTGAACACCGCGATCACCTAAAGTTGGATCAGATCGCACAAGGCGTTGCTGATCGTGAGCCTAGGCCCGCGGCTACCGAGGGCGACGCCTTCACATGCACCCTGGCGCCGGCAACTCGCTTGGGCCAGTGCAGTCGAACTGCGACGCCACCGCCACCCACCCGGCTACTTCTCCGAGCCCTGGGCCTGCGCAATCGCCCGGCCAGGTGCCGCCAGCCCCCGCAGGCGGATTCATCAGCTCAGAACACATGTTCGAAATTCGGCGAAGTGGCTGGCCACTGGGTCGGGGTGGGTGGTGCAGCGTCGACGGAGCCCGTCAGCGTGCTGAGACTGGGCTCAGAACGTGGCCTCCCGGGGCCAGAACGGGTAGAGTCTTAAGAGTCGCTGAGGGTCGCGGACCTTCAGAAGTGGAGCCAGGTGACCTGGGGCAGACCGGGAGCCTGGCTCGGCGCATTTCTGAGCCGCTCAGCGACAGTCGGTGGGGACTTCCACCTCCAGGACAACTGCGTGGAGAGCCGCCCAGTAGGCGTCCTCTCCCAGTTGGCGGGCACGGCATGCGCCGGCGACAACGTCGGCAACCCACAGAAGCGGCTCTTGGCCGCCATGGACGTGCTCAATGCGGAAATCGGCACCCTTAGGAAGCACAAAACGCGCGCTCTGCACAGTCTGGATGTCCCGTTTGTTGAGCTGCGCTTCCCTGGCTTCCATGAACAGACGGTCGACGCCGAGGCTGTACAGCTCCGCAACCAGACGACTCAGGCACTTGCTGCGGGCTCGCTCCTGCTTGCGGGGCGGCACCGGCGAACCGATCGTCACGACGTGAACACCATCGATGCCCGCAACGCACTGGGCTGCGCGGACCTTCTGCCGCGCATCCATCTCTGTCCAATGCGACTTCGCAGTGTTCCGACGACCGCGCAGAGACTGCATGAGCTCGCGAGCGTCCTGTAGTGCATCGGAATCAACGACAGCAGCCGCTATCACGTAGAAGCCGGCAGAGTCCTTCTCCTGGAAGGACTCATCAGACCAAGCCGACTGGCCGGTCGAACGCGGGGACGGAATCACGGACGGCTCCTCGTGCAACGGCGGTCACTACCACTCCCTGCAGGCGCTCAAGCCTGTGAAGACAGCAACAGACAGCCGCCGTTTTAACGGCGTTGGTGTTGACCAGCCCGAAGGCTGTCCGTCGGAGGAGCCGGGACGGTCCGGGGGGAACTTCATCTTCCCACCAGGATTCTACGAGCTGGCGACGCCATGCATCCCCCTTTTCCTCGAAGGCGGATGCATCAGCAGACAGAGCTGGCGACAAGCCTCAAAGCCATGCAGCAGCAGGGCGATTGCTGAACTCCTGTAGACGTCGCCGTTGGTCAACCGCTGGGCCTCCTGGTCGACGTTCTCGGCAAGTTGGACCTCTTGGCGTCAAGTTCCCAGGGCGGTGGCCAAGGTACTAAGGGCGGGGATGGGGCGCGGCATGGGACGGGTGCGCATGGCGGTGCCAGCCGGGCTGGTCGGCTCCTCGGTGAGGGTCTCTCTGAAGGCGTGGAGCATCTCCTCAAGGTGTGCGCCGCGGGGGTGTTGGGGCGTGGTGGGGATGCGCGGTGTCGGGGGTTCGGTGACGTGGTCGCTGACCTTCTCCCACAGCGGGGTGAAGAAGCTGGGCTCGCCATCCAGGACGAGGACCAGGCGGCGAACTGTCTCCCAGTCGGGAACGACGCTGCCGTCCAACACGGCGGCGACGAGGTCCTGGTCGAGGTTGCCGCCGGAGGCGACGGCGATCGACCAGAGGCTGGGGGCGCCGGCGCGGTGGTGGAGGTAGCGCAGGGCGGAGTCGAGGCTGTGGGGGGCTTGGCGGTGGTCGCGTTGCTGGTGGGCCGCTTCCCACACGGTGCGCAGGACGGAGGGGTCGGCACCGCTGGCTCGGGCGATGCGGGCGGTGGTGTTCCAGTCGGGGAAACGCTCGCCGCTGAGGATGCGTGAGAGGTAGCTGGTAGAGATCTTCGCGCGTTCGCCCAAGGCGCGCAGGGTGAGCTGGGAGGCCCGCTGCAGTTTGCTGAGGACGGGGGCAAGCTGGTCGGTCGGGGGTGGCTCGATGACGGGAACACCTTCGGTGCCGGCGGAAGGCGGGGGTGTTCGGGGTGAGTCACCGTCGTCGTCTGCGGTGGGGGCCGGGGTGGCGCGCGGGCGGACGATGCCGCGGACGATGCGGTCCACGTCGTGGTACTTGCGGCGGACGGTGTCCTTGTTCAGGTTCAGTACACGGCCGAGCCGGGTCCAGGACACTCCGCGGCAGCGGGCCCGGGCCACGAGGGCGGGCCGGAGCTTTTCGACGCGCTGCTGGATGCGCATCAGCGTGGTCAGGGGCTCTTCACCCTGGGCGTCAGGGTTTTCCAAGGCCGCGGCGAGACGGAGCACCTCGCTCTCCAGGCTCTTGGTCCAGAGAGCCAGCTCGGCATCGAGCATGGCGGTATCGGGGGTGTGGTTCTCGCGCTGGCGCTTACGATGAGCGGCTTGGCGGCACGCGGTGCCGCAGTATTCGCCAGGCCGGCCGGTGCGCTGCGCCTTCAATTGGTTGCCGCAGTGCGCGCAGTGTTCCTGCGGCGGAAAGTATCCCTGCATGTCGTGAAGTCCTTGAAGCCCCGGGCCTGGGGCGACGAAAGGGGTTTCGTCGCCCCAGGGATTCGTGACAGAAACGGGAGATCTCCGTCTGTTCCGTAGGGAACTCGCAGAGATCGATGGCACGCCGGGTCAGCCGGCGCTCCCTCAGGTGCGTTAGTCGGCGGGGCGGTTTCGCCAAAGAGCCCAGGCCCAGACCAAGGCCGTGACCAGCAGCGATACCTGTGACAAGGTGCCCTCGGGCGGGGTGAGGACGAGGAGCGGCGGCGCGGGCAGGGCCGCGGGGGCCGGCGGGGCGGGCCAGTTGCCGGGAACGCCGGCGTTGTTGCCAGGCATGTTCACGCCGTAGGGGCCGCTGTTAGTGTCACTCGCGGATCGACGCGCGGAGTGTTTGATCCTGAAACGACTAGGGAATGTCGGCATCGGCACTTCCTTGCTCGTAGTGAAGTGGAGCGCGAGTCCGGGCCTCGGCAAAGGGAATGGGCTCGCGCTCCGTGAGCGTAGTAACACACCCAGTCGAAATGCCATTCGGCAAAAGCCGCCATCTGCCACCCATTCCCCCGTTTTCGGACAGTTCCGTCGCGGGGGGGACGGATATTCGGATCGCTTTCCGAATTTCCCGTCTCTTGACGTGGTGATCTTGGTATGTGACGGAACTCGGCCATCGCTCCCTCTGAGCAACGCCGCAGGTGAAAGGCCCCCTCTCAAGATGCGTCACCATCCGAGGCCCCACGATCGGCACCGTCCCGCCCCCACCAGCAGGCCACCGCGCCACACCCTGCGAGCAGTAGCGGTGACGGCATGGCGCGTCCCGCGGCGACCAACCTGCAGGTGCAGCGCCGGTTCTCCCGTCGGAGGGTGGAGGTACGAGCAGCGGCTCGCCTACGAGGGCGGTAGGGACCGGGGCCGTGCCGGCCTCGCCGTCCTCCCTATGCGCCTGCACGGCGACGGAGCAAGAGGTCGATGCGACACACCGACCACGTGTCGCCCTGATCTTGAAATCTCGCCTGGGTTTTCCATCCATCTACGACTGGAGGCAGCGTGCGTCTTGCCCACTACCCTGGTACGCACCACCTGAGAACGGAGAGTGCTCCACGGATGGGACCGAAGACGACGAAGGCTTACGAGGTGATCCGCGCTCGGATCGCGTCTGGCGAGTACGCCCCCGGCGCAAAGATCCCCTCAGAACGGAAGCTCGAAGAAGACGAAGAGCTGGGCATCCGCCGTACCGCACTTCGGCAAGTACTGGTCCGACTCGTGTCCGAAGGTGCCCTGGAGGTCTACGGTCGGAGTTCGTACCGGGTACCCGGCGCCGTGAGCGTCAAGACGCCCGAAGGGCTGGAGCCGTGGCGCATCCACGGCAAGCGGGACCTCTACGACAATCGATGGGTCAATCTCCAGGTCTGGGACGTGGAACCGCCCGGTGTAGAGCGCTTCGAGCATCACGTGGTGAAGCTCCACCACGTCGCCGTTACTGCGGTTCTGGACGACCGGGACCGCGTACTCATGATGTGGCGCTACCGCTTCGTCCCGCAGCAGTGGGGGTGGAGCTCCCGGGTGGCATCGTGGACGAAGGGGAGGACCCGGGCGGACACCGCGCTGCGGGAAGTCGTGGAAGAGACCGGCTGGCGACCGAAGTCTGTTGAGCACATCGTCACGTACCAGCCCATGGTCGGGATGGTTGACTCACCCCACGAGATCTTCGTTGGACACGGAGCGGAGCAATTAGTTCGCCACAGACCTCGAAGAGGCCGGCCACATCGAGTGGGTACCGCTGTCCGACATCCCAGGCTCATGGCGCGGGGTAGCTATGGGTCCGGCACTCTCGTCGGCCTGCTGCACATCCTCGCAAGCCGTGGCAAGCCGGGGTTACAGTCGCGCGCTAAGTAGGTCACACGACGACGCTGACGCACGACCGGTGCGGCTCGCCAACAGTCGTGCCTGCCGCAAGTGTGTTCCGCGCGTCGTACTCGGCACGGGCGAGGTGAGCTGCGCAAGGTCGGTGTGGAGTCCGGCCTGTGCGCGAACGAAAGTCGGTCGACAACGTTCAACCGCCGGTACAGGCTGGTCACCGCCTCGTCGTCACCCAGTAGACCAAGGATGTTGCCGGCCACCGGCCAGATGGCTGTCGTTCACGAAGATGCTCAGCATGTCCGGGTCACGGTCCTCAGACCCCGGCGGGATATTCGCCACGGCCGCATCGAGAGCGCGTCGGCAACTCGTCCGGCCTTCCGGCGTGGGCGCACAACTCCGCCTCAGCTGCGTACAGCCACGCCCAGAGCCGGGGCGAGCCGCCCTGACCGAGAGTGCGTTGAGCATCGCGTACCAGGTCGAGACCGGAGCGCCGGCCCGGCCCGCTTTCACACAGCACATACGCCTGCTCACCCATCGCGTGGGCAAGGTACATCGGTCTCAGCGTCGCGCGCAGCACGCTTCGCAAGTTCGTAGTGGCGCCACGCGCGTTCGACCGATCCCACGTCAATCGCCTGCCACGCGGCGAGGGTCGACGCCCTGCGAGCGCGACGGCCACGGGCCGGCGCACGCTCGGGAGGACAGAGAAGTTCAGCGCATCTTCAAGGCTGCGAGATGCCCCGTCATCTGGTCGATGAGTCCGGACGCGCCATCTGCCGGTCCATGGTCCGCAGTAGCTCGGTCTGGTCGTTGAACGTCTTCACCATGGATGCGCCGACGCTGCTGGCCGAGTCAATCCTGCTGAGCAGCTCGTCGTACCCGTCGGCCACCGTCGGCGCCGCGACGACCAAGCCGCCCTCAACTCTGCATCCGTGACGCCGAGGAGCTGCCGCAGGATCGCCGCGTAGCGGTTGGAGATGGTGCGCTTGCCGTTCTCCCACTCGGAGACGTACACACGCAAACTCGCGGTCGACGCGACATCAGTGACGTGCCGTCGGGCGTACTGCTCGATCTCGCGAACCAGTCGCTCCTGAACCAGCCACGCGCCGTTCGCGCGCTTCGAAGTCCTGTGCCCACAGGCCACCGCCCGGCGATAGGTCCACTCACTGACCTACCCAGCATGCCTCACATCGCCGCAGGTCAACAGGGGTTAACAGGAAGGGAGTTAAGCCCTGTTGGCTACCGACTCCCCACCTCAAGCCGTCTCCTGGAGATGCACCGAGGGGGCAATCGCCGCTCGAAGCGGCGAAGGCTCTTGACTCTGGTGCGCACCAGATGTGAACCTACTGGTGCGCACCAGATGGTGGAGTCGACGCCGATACACGGTGCGCAGAGCACTTCAGTACGACCTGCGCAACAACAGGGAAGTTGCCCATACGGTCACCCGGACCTGAAAACGGGAGGTCAAAGCAGGGATCTCTAGGCCCTGGACCTACGCAGATGGGGGTCACATCCCGGACGCCCGGCGAACCGCTCCCAAAGGCGGGTGAGGGCCTTAAGGCCCTGGATTTCTAGGAAGCGACACCGCCCTGCAAGGGCATGCAGTTGGCCAGTGTCGCCGGGCCACCGCCGCCCGAATCAAGGCGAAAAAGTACCAGTACTCACAGTCCTCGGCATCGCTGCACAGCAGCAGGGATGCCGGCGGCTGTGACCGCTCGTGCACTCAAGTCGAGAGGTCTCCTCACGACGGCGCGCGGCCCCGGGGGGCATCCCGGGGCCGCTTTCCAGGCCGTCCCACTGTGAAGGGAGCACGACCCGATGGAGTACATCGTTGCTGTTCAAGCGGGTGTTACCGCCGCTGATTTGGACCAGGGGCCGACGGCCGCGGAACTGGATGCGATCGAGGTCGAGATGCCTCTCATCTACGCGGAGGTGGAGCTGCTGGACGTGCGTATCGCGCTCCTCGACCGGGCGCCGTCCGAGCTGGACGCCCGGCGTCTCCGCCGGGCCCGCCGCAAGGTGCTCGCCGCCCGCCGGAACCTGCTCAACCGCAACGCCCCGCAGACCGGGGGTGCGGCATGATCCGACTCGTCACCCGAACCCGTCTCGCACGCCTGGCCGCCGGCGCGGACGCCGCCCGCGCTCGGACCTGTGAGGTGCAGGGGCAAGCCGACGCTGCCTACAGCTCCCACATCCGGGAGGTGTTCGCGCTCACCGCCCGCGCCGAGGCAGCCGAGAAGGACGCCGCGACCGCGGACCTGGGCGCCCGGCTGCTTCAGTCGGTGCTGGAGGACACGTCCACAGAGCTGACCCAAGCCCGCGAGGAGCTGGCCGCCATGGCGCGGCGTCTTGAGGAGCTGAGCGAGCCGCCGGTGGACGCGTCCGTGGTGCTGTTGCTCTACTACGGCGAGCCGCACAGCATCCACCCCGACAAGCCGACCGCCTACGCCTATGCGGCCACCCTCGGCGCCCCGCTGAACGGCTGGCGCCTGGCCGATGAACGCCCCGCAGCGGCGGTCACGTGGCGGTGCGTGCCGTTCATCTACGACGCCGCCCGCGACCACTTCCGCAGCGTGGCCGCCCCGCGGTCGCGCCGTCGGGGGGTGCGGCGTGAACGGTGTTCAAGTGCGTTCAGCCGAGCGCGCGCTGTCGGTCGGCACGTGGCTGATCGTGGGAGGCGCGGTGCTCTACTCGATCCTGACCGTCACCCCGCTGATGGCCTCCCACACCCCGGGCGGGTGGGTGTGGACGGCGCCGATCCTGCCGCTGGTGGTGGACGCTGCGGTGGTCATCGTGGTCCGTCTGGACTCGGTGCTGGCTCGCCTGGGCGGGCACGGCGGCCGGTGGCCCATCGCCCTGCGGTGGATGACCGGCGCCATGACCCTGGCCCTGAACGTCGCCGACTCCGCCCTGAACAAGGACCTGGTGGGCGTCGCTGTCCACGCGGTCGCGCCGCTGCTGCTGATCGTCACCGCAGAGACCGGACTTGCCTACCGCCGGGCCATCACCCGCGCGGTGAGCGCACTGGAGGACAAGCAGCAGGCCGAGCGTGAGCGCCGCGAGCAGGCCGCCCGTGAGCGGGAAGCAGCCGCCCGCCGCGAGCGCAAGGAGGAGCGGGAACACGCGGCCGCGCTGGCGCGTGAACAGCGCGAGCATGAAGCCCAGCTCACCCGTGAACAGGCCGAGCGCGAAGAGCGCCTGCGGCGTGAGGAGCGCGAGCAAGCCGCCGCCCATCAACGAGAGGAACGGGAGGCTCGTGAACGCCGTGAACGCGAGCGTGAACAGCAGCAGCGCGAGCGTGAACGCAGTGAACGCGAGGCCGCTGAGCGCCGTGAACGCGAGCGGCAGGAGCGCCTTGTGCGTGAACGCCGTGAACGCCAGCAGCGCGAGGAGCACGCCGCGCGTGAACGCGAGGTGCTCCTTGCCGCCGGGCCGGCCGCACAGAAGCTGCCGGAGGAGCAGGCCCGGGCGACCGTGCAGGCCGCGTTCGCGGCCGAGCTGCCGGTGCGGGCCGCGGCCGAGCTGACCGGCTGGTCCATTGGCTGGGTCTCCAGCCGCTACCAGGAACTGCGGGACACCACCGCCACGGTCACCTCCCGGGCCCTGGAAGGAGTCTCGTGACGCGCTGCCCGGCGGCTCACCCCGAGGACCCGACCACCTGCCGGGGACCGGTGGCCGTCACGGTTCTGGACGCCGGGGACGAGGGCGCCTCGGGCTGCGAGCATCACGCGGCCCGGCTACTGGCATCGCTGGAAGGCGGCCGTGTCTACGCCCTGCCCGACGCCCTGCCGGGGGCCGCGATCCGCGTCTTCACCGCAGCGGACGGCATCCGCCCCTTCCCGTGGGACACCACCTCGCCCCGCACCCGGGCCGACCAGCTCAGCCGCGCTGAACTCCGCGCGTTACGGAACTCGTGATGGGTGCGCTGCCGGTGTTCCGGTGGCACCTGGCCCGGACGGCTACGCCACCGCCCGCCAGTTGCGGGCGCACGGTCTGCGCCCCGGCGGTCAGGGCGTGGCCGCTCAACTGGAGCGGCCACGCCGCCGCCGCGCACCGCTGATCGCCTACCTCTACCGCGTTGACCGGGCCAAGCCGGTCCGTCCCATGACGCCGGCGAAGTGGGCGGCGCTGGAGAAAGCGAACACCGCCCGCCGCACCTGCCCGCGCTGCCGCCAGGACGCGGGCTACGTCATCCCCACCTCACTCGGCATGTGTGTGCCCTGCGCAGACGCTCCCGCGCTGGCCGCATGACTCCACCCTCCGTTCGCAGAGCGCCCCGGCCCGCTTTCCAGGGCCCGGCCGGGGCGCTCTCTCGCACTCCGAAGGAGCTGTACCAGTGTCCGACACCACCACTGAGGCCACGACCTCTTCCCTCGAAACCGCCACCGTCACGGCCGCTGACGGCACGGCGGTGCCGATCGAATTCACACTCACCCACCCCGCCACCGAGGCGGAGAAGGCCACCCGAGCGCGCTCCGGGCCGGGGCTGCGGGTGTTGCCGGCCGCGGTGTTTGGCGCCGAGGCACTGTCCACCGGGGCGGCCGCCCTGTACTCCGCGACCGGACTGGTCGGCACGATCACCACGGCCGGGGTAGTTGTCGGCGCCACGGCGCTGGCCGGGGCCGGTGCCGCCGTACAGAAGGCTCGCCGCGCACGGCGGGCAGGCAGCACGCCCGGCTCCTCCCGCCACGGTGCCCGCGGCGCAGGCCGCTCGCCTGGGGCGCTCGGCGTCGGCGGCGCACGTCCGCACCGCTCCGGGGCTTATAGCGGCGGCTCGTTGTCTGGAGGGTTCCGCGGGCCGCGCGGCGGTACTGGCCACGGCGCGTCCGGGATCGGCCGGCAGCGCGGTCACGGCGGCCTAGGTTCGGGGGGCGCGGGCGGGCTGTCGCGGGCCAAGGGCCGCGCTCAGCGCGCCTCATCCGGCGGTGCGGGCCTGGCCGCGCAAGGTGCAAGCAGCGCGCAGCGCGGTCACACCAGCCCCGTCGCCGGATCGGTGGGTGGTTCGGGCGGTAATCGGGGCCTGCTGGACCGCCTTGCCCGCCGCAGGAACGGAGCGTCTGGAGGTGGCGGTACATCCGCCAGCGGGGCTGGTGGGCTGCAGGGCAGTTCAGGTAAGTCGGCTGCTGTTGGCGGGTCGCGGGGTGCGGTGCGGTCCACGGTGGCCGCCGCCTCCGGTCGCGCCGCCCGTGCAGCTGCTCGCGGGCTGTCGGCGGTAGGGCGCAAGACGGCCGGGCTGGCCTCTTCCCCCTCCGGGCAGCGCCTGCGGGAGCGGATTCGCTCGGCGCGGCGGGAGTTGGCGAAGAAGGGGAAGGCGGCCGTGCCGTTCCTGCTGCGCACCACTGGCGCCACGCTGGCCGCCGGCGCCCTGGGTGCCCTGGTCTACATCCCCAGCCTGCTGCTGCGCGGCGTGGCCGCCACCTTCGGCGGCCTCTTCCGCTGGCTGCGCCTGGCGCCCCGCAACGGCAAGAAGTGGGGCGCCCGGTTCACCCGCTGGTCCGTGACGGTCTCCAAGTGGGTGTTTCTCAAGCTCATGCGGCGAGCGAAGGCGAAGTACGCCGACGCGGTCCGCCCCGATGTCCTGACCGACTTTCCCGAACCCGGCCGCCGCACCAAGAGCGCGTTCGACTGGCCGTCTGATCACTTCGGAGGGAATCTGGTGTCCGTCTTCCAGCTGGAGACCGAGGGCATGCGCGAGGCGTACGCCCGCTACGAGCCGCCGATGATGCTGGCGGTGGCCGCCGAGTACTGGGGCCTGCCCGAGGGCCTGACCTCCACCGGCGAAGCCATCCGCCAGTTGGCCATCAACACCGCGGACAAGTACCCGGCCGATGCCCGCATGGCCGACTTGGTCGCCGAGGTCTACGCCCTGCTGCACCAGGCCGCCCAGAAGGCCGCCGAGGTCGGCCCGCTGTTCGCCAAGGTCCACGAGCACGACCTGCGGCGCTATGAGGAGCCGCGGCCGGGCGAGCACATGTGGAACATCCTGGAGCGGCGCCAGGACGGCAGCTTCGACCAGCGCCAGCCTTCCCACTTCGTGGCCGTCACCCAGGACATCGCCCACGTCTACGCCCGCTACGAGCCCGGCCACATGAACCAGGTCGCCGCCGAGTTCGAGGGCATCCCCACCGGCATCGACAACGTCGCCGCCGCGGTCCAGCTGCTGCAGGTGCGCAGCAACGAGAAGTACCCCGTCGACAAGGCCATCGTCGACGCCCTGGCCGACGTGCACACCCTGCTGCTCAAGGCCGCCTCGGCCGCGCAGGACCTGATGCCCAACTTCCGGCGCCTGCACGCCCCGGACATCGCCCGGCACGAAGCCCCGCGCAACGGCGTCGAGGCCGAAGGCATGTGGGACGTCTGAGCCGCCCCTGAACAGCACTTCTCCCGTGGGCCGGGCGCCGCTGCGCGTCCGGCCCACGACCTTCCCCCCTCGACTTCCGGCAACGCTCGCCGAAGGAGTTCACCGCATGGCTTCCAGCAACGTCCCTGCCCTGGACTGGTCCTGGGGCACCACCCCCGCCACCGCCGCGGCCCTGATCGCCGGGGGCGCCTACAGCACCGCCGCGGTCGGCGCGGCCACCGGCCTGCCCGCCTCCTACGCCCTGCTGGTCGGCGCGGCCGGCGCCGCCGCCCAGGCCGGGGCCGACCTCTATCAGCGCCGCCCGCACGGCCACAGCGCCGCCCGCTGCGCCGGATGGCTAGCCACCGGCGGCTGGACCGCCGTGGCACTGGCTGAGCACACGGTGCTGACCTGGGCGACCACGGGAAAGTGGGCGGCCGGCACCGCCGTCGGCATTACGCTCGCCCGCGGCCTGGTCCGCGCCGAGGAGACCGCCCGCACCGAACGCGCCTCCCGGCGGCTGCAGAAGTGGGCCAACGGGCAGGCCAAGGACTGGCACGAGCGCCTGCACCGCCTCTTCCGCCTCGACGGCCACGAGATCGAGGGCGTCAAGCCCTGGGCCGGGGACGTCGGATACACCGTCCGCGTCCTGATGCCCTCCGAAGCCCCGGAACTGCCCGCAGATGCGATCCGCAAGCTGGCGGTGGACCTGAAGCTGCCCAAGGGCGGCAGCATCCAGATCCTCGACGGCGAGGTCTACGGCCAGATCCTCATCCGCGTCACCGCCAAGGACGTCCTCGCCGAGACCATCGACTTCCCCGAAGACGTCACCGAGACCAGCATCTACCAGCGCATCCAGCTCGGCCTGCTGCCCGACGCCGAACCCGCCGACTTCCCCCTCACCGACGTGTGCGCGCTGGAGATCGGACAGACCGGCTCAGGCAAGTCCAACACCATCAACGTCACCAACGGCCAACTCCTGCGCACAGTCGACGCCGTCGTGTGGCACCTGGACGTCACCGGCGCCGGCATCAGCCTCCCCTGGCTGCGCTCCTGGGCCGTCGACGGCACCGTCGACCGGCCGCTGATCGACTGGACCGCCGACACCATCGAAGAAGCGCACATCATGCTGGACGTGGCCATTGCGGCGATCAACACCCGCAAAGCCGCCTACCAGGACCTGATGCACGACGCGGACGACGACAAGATCCCCGTCAGCCCGCAAGTCCCGGCCATCATCATCGTGGTCGACGAGATCGCCGAGCTGCCCTACGAGATCCTGACCAAGCTGGACACGGTGGTGGACACCGGTCGTGCCGCCCGCGTCCGTACCGTCATCTCCGGGCTGCGCGCCACCCAGGACGTCATCACCGCGGCGATGAAGAAGCAGTCCCGGGTGCGGATCGGCATGCGCGTGTCGGACCCCGAGGAGCTCAACCACCTCTTCCCCACCGGCGGGACGCGGCTGAACCCCAAGGCCGCCGCGCACAAGGGCTCCGGCTTCCTCTCCGCCCCCGACGAGGACGATGTCGACTCCGAGCCGACGCCGTTCAAGTGCTTCCGCATCAAGCCCAAGGTCATCAACACCATCTCCCCCAAGCTCGCCGCCCGCCGCCCGGCGGTGGACGCGATCTCGCTGGACACCGCGCCGGGCCGGTACTACGCATCGCGCTGGGGCCGCATCCTGCCGCGGCTGTACAAGGACAAGAAGCTCAGCCCCGCCACGCTCCCGTATACCGAGCTGGAGATCCTGCGGCCGCCGCTGGATGAGGTGAACGGCCTCCCGCTCACCGGCAAGGGCCAGCCCCGCAACTCCGGCGCCCCGCGGCCGGCCACCAGCGGTCCGGCTGGGGAGCGGCCCGCTCGCTTCGGCTCGGACGCGCTGGCCTCGCTGCTGAAGGCACCGGCCGCGACCGCCACCGAGACAGCCCCGGCCCCGCAGGGCGGAGAGGGAACGGAGGTGATCCGGGCGGAGTTCGGGCGCGTCCTGGAGCAGGCCGGCAACCTCACCAACCCGGTCCCGCGGCTACTGGCCGACGCCCACCAGCACGTGGTCGCCGCCGGCGGCCGGATCCACACCGCCGACCTCGCCACCCGGCTGAACATGGACCCTCTGCTGCTCGGCACCGAGCTGGGCAAGCTGCTCCGCGCGGTCGGCATCGAGCGGCCCGGCAAGGGCACCGTCCGCGCCGGAGCCGACAACGAATCCAAGCCCGGCTACCAGCAAGAGACCCTGGCCGCCGCCCTCCGGGCCTACGCCAACCATCACGCCGCGTGAGTGGTGGGTGGCGTGTGGGACTCCCACACGCCACCCACCACAGCTCCCACCACAGCCTGTGGGACTCCCACACGCCTGTGGTGGTCGCTGACCTGCATGTGTGGGCGTGGGACTCCCACAAAAAACGTCCCCGACGGGGCCCTCGGAGGCCGTCTGACGGCCTTCCAGGGCCCTTCTCTCTTCAGGCGTGGGACTCCCACGCCGAGCCCGCCTGTCGCTCTACAGAAAGTGACGCCCATGGTTCTCTCCATCAGCGGACTCGTCCTCGCTCTCCTCCTCACCGCGGTGATGCTGCGCTCCCGCTACCTGCCCGTCGGCGGCGCTCTGACCGCGGCGTGCCTGGGCTACTTCCTCGCCGCCAGCGGCGCCGCCCCCGCCATCAACGCCTTCTTCTCCACCCTCGCCACCGGTATCTCCAGCCTCGGCCACTCCTTCGGATAGGACCGTCATGACGCTGACGCCATGGACCTACACCGAGATCTCCGACCTGCTCGACCACACCTACATCTGCCGTCTCCTCGACGACGACACCACCACCAACCTGCTCAACACCTCCAACCAGCCCACCCCGAAGGCCCCACCCGCCGGAACCGGCGCGGTGGCGCCGGGGCGGCCAGCGGACGACGCGGCCAACATGGCGGCCCTGTGGCAGCACATCCGCGACCGCGAGCAGGAAAGGGCCGCCACGCCTGCGGCACCGCTCCCAGCGGCGGCGCCGACCGTTCAGCCGATCCCGACCTGGGCCAAGACCACAGCTCTCCTCGCCCCGACCGTCGGCGGAGGCATCGCGGTCGCCGCGGTCGGTCTCTCGGCCGCGGCCCCCGGCCTGATCGCCGTCAGCCATGTTCTGTGGTCCGCCGTCGCGGCCATCGCCGTCGGCGGCACCGCCGCGGCCGTCGCCATCGGCCGTGTCCGGGCCCGCATCACCGCCGCACAGCGGCCCCACATCACCCAGCACATCACCGCGACCGGATGGTTCGGCCGCGCCAACGGAACCATCAACCACCGCTGAGAGGACCGCATGCGACGCCCCCGCTTGACCCTGCGCTACCACTCCGCCTGGTACTCCCACCCCGTCGGCGGCCGGCCGATCGGCCCGCGCCCCATGCTCGGCCTGCACCGCAACCCGGACCCCACCTGCCGCATCTGCGCGGGCTACGGCTGCGTCATGACCAGCAGCGCTTCGGACCCGGAGGAGCCGAACTTCGTCGACTGCGCCTGCGCGCCGTTCCTGTCGCTGGTGACGATCTGGCTCCCCAAGTGGGCCGACACCACCCGCTACCGCCGCAGCAACCGCGGCTACAGCGACGAACCGCCCTTCTAGACAGGCCAGGGGCGGCCCCTCTCACGCCAATGAATCGGGCCGCCCCTGGTCTCCAGCTCCAGCATGAAGAGGAGACATCCAGCATGACGCAACCTGTCCTTATCCGGCGAGACCGCCTCGGTGAGTATCTGCGGACGGCCCTCTCCCTGGCCGCCCGCGGCATCCCGCCCCTGCCCCTGCGGGCGGGGAAGGTCCCGTTCGGCAACTGCCGCGCATGCAAGGGGAACGCCTGCGGCGGCCGGCCGAACATGAAGAACGCCGGCCCCTGCTTGTGCGCCAGCGTCTGCCACGCCTGGGCCGCAGCCACCACCGACCCCTGCGTCCTTACCTCGCCAGCATGGGCATCCGCGTGGCGTGAGGCGGCAGCCGTCGCCTACCACCCCGGTGGAGCGGGGCTGACGGTGGTCGACCTGGACGACGCGGCAGCCATCGCATGGGCCCGTGAGACCCTCCCCGCCACCCGCACGGTACCGACGACCCGGGGCGAGCACTGGATCTACCAGGGCACCATGCGCTCGGTGAACGACGTCCGTGACGGCGTCGACCTCAAGTCGCTCATGTCCTACGCAAGGTGGCTCGGCCCCGGAACCGGCACCATGACCGATCTGCCCGACGCCGTGCGCGCGCTGGCCGTGAAGAAGCCCTCCGCGGTCCGGCCTGCACAGCCTGGCGTCACTGTGCCCGCGCTCGCCGGAGGCGGGCAGTGCCGTCATCGCACGCCCGCCTACCTGGAGCGTGGCATTGCCATGGCAGAGCAGCGCATCACCGAGGCCCGGAGTGCGGTTCACACGACGGTCTACCGGACGTTCCTCGCCGTGCTGTCCGCCCATGGCCCGTGCGGCTGCCTCACCGAGACGCACATCGCGCGGCTGTTCGCCGCCGCGCAGGTCAAGGGCGAATCCCCCCGGCACTGCACCGACGCGTGGACCAACGCCCGCACCGCACTGGGGATGTAGCCGTGTCCGAGGACGAGAAGACGCCGGCCCGCCAGATCATCACCGACTACGCACAGGCGCACTTCCGGTACTTCCGCACCATCGACGGCACCGTCTACGCGCAGAAGAACAGCCACCCCGTGGCCCGGCCCATCCGCTCCCAGGGCACGACCGGGAGCCACCGTCAGGAACTCATGGTCGGCCTGTACAGGGACGGGGCCGGCGTGTTCAACGGCACGGCACTCAAGGAGGCGTTGGACTTGATCGAAGCACTCGCACTGACCGAGGACGTACAGCCCACCCACATCCGCGTCGCCCCGGGCTTTGACGGTGCGACCTGGCTCGACCTGGGCCGCGACGACGGCACGTCCGTCCGCATCCACCCCACCGGCTGGGACATTCGCACCCCCGACCCGCAGGAAGTCTGCTGGCGGCGCACGCAGCTCACCGGCGAACTCCCCCTGCCCGAAAAGGACACCAACGGCAAGGGCATCGACCTGCTGCTGCGCCTGTGCAACTTCGCCAGCGCAGAGACCGAGTGCCTGGCCATCGCCTGGCTGATCGGCTGCCTGGAGCCGTCCGTGCCCGTGCCCGCCCCGTTCCTCACCGGCCCCCAAGGTGCGGGAAAGTCCACCGGCGGCCGGATGCTGGTGCGGATCATCGAGGGGATGAGCGGTGACCTGCGCCGGGCGCCGAAGGACGAGGAGAACATGATCACGGCCGTCGCCGCCGGATGGGTCACCGCCCTGGACAACCTCTCCCACCTGCCCCCGGACCTGTCCGACCTCATGTGCTGCATCGTGACCGGCGCCGAGAGCATCAAGCGCGCCCTGTTCACCGACGGCGACGTCGTCCGCTCCCGCTACCGGCGCCCCATGCTCCTGACCGGTATCGACGTCGGCGTCATCCGCCCGGACCTCGCCGAACGCCTCCTGCCGCTCCGTCTCGTGCGGCCCCGGGTGCGGCGAACCGAGGCAGAGCTGTGGACGGAGTACGCGGAGATCCTGCCGGCCGTGCTTGGCTCCCTGCTGGACCTGACCGTCAAGGTGCGTGCCGCGCAGGCGGAGACTCCCACGGACCTGCGGATGGCGGACTTCGCCCACCTGTGCGCGCAGCTCGATGCGGCTACCGGCTTCGGCTCGCTGGCCGCGTACCGGGCCAGCCTCGATGACCTCAACGACGACGTCATTGAAGGTGACCTGCTGGCGCAGACGGTTCTGAACCACGCGGCCGGACTCGACGCGGGTACGGAAGTCCGGATGACGTCCTCGGAGTGGCTGCACTGCCTCACAAGCCTCTACAGCGGCGAGGAGTGCCGTCCACTGCCCAAGGGCTGGCCCACCACCGGCAAGGTCCTCTCCGACCGCCTCAAGCGGCTCCAGCCGACCCTCGCCGCCCGCGGCGTCCTCATCGACTGGGGCCGCACCAGCGCCGCCCGCTACATCGAGATGACCCGCCCCGCGACACTGCCCCCGCACCAGCAGGAAGCGGCGTTCTGACCCGCGCCATCACGGCGCCGCACTGAACAAGCAAGAGGAGCAACCCGCGCCGCACGCGTTGCTCCTCTTGCTGTTCCGGCGGCTTGCCGCCGCTGCGCAAGGCGCGCCGCGAAGCGGCTCCTTCTTCACGTCCTGAGCCGCGCCGCACCACCACAGACACCACCCCTCTTTTTCCTAAGAGAAGAGATCCTGCGTCACTCACGTCACCCGCCACCTGAACCCGGCCCCTGGCCAGCGGTGACAGCGGTGACGCAGACGGCAAAACCTGTGTCATCCCGCGTCACCCGCGTCACGGGTGACAGAACTCCGCCCCGCCCCGTGACACGCCCCGAGCTGCCCGCGTCACCACATAAGCGCAGGTCAGAGCCGCAAATGACGTGCGTGACGCGATGACGCAGAAATGCGCACCTCGGACAGCACAGGCCACCTGAGATTCCTCCGCCATCGCCGGAACCCCGCCCAGGAGGTTGATCCGTGACGACCACCGCAGTGTTCGTGTCGGACGCTGAAGTCGAGTTCGACCCGACACTCCTCGCGCTCACGGTCGAGGAGGCGGCCCGCCGCCTCTGCGTCGGGCGCACCACGATGTACGCCCTCATCCGCGACGGAGCCGTGGAGACCGTGCCCATTGGTCGCCTCCGTCGCGTTCCCGTCAAGGCCATCAGCGCCTATCTCGACGCCCACATGCATTCCCGCCCCAAGTCCGCCGCGTAAGGAGAGTCATGGGAAAGCGCGCCAAACGCCCTGATGGGGCATCGTCCATCTACTTCGGCAAGGACGGCTACTGGCACGGCCGGGTGACCGTCGGAGTCCGGGATGACGGCCGGCCCGATCGTCGCCACGTCATGAGCAAGATCAGTGAAGCGGAAGTCATCAAGAAGGTCCGTGAGCTGGAGAAGCAGCGCGATGCGGGGAAGGTCCGGAAGCCGGGGCGCCCGTGGACCGTGAAGGCGTGGCTCCTCCACTGGGTGGAGGAGATCGCGAAACCGTCGGTGCGAGAGAACACGTACGCCGGATACGAGGTGGCCGTCAGGGTGCACTTGGTCCCCGGCGTCGGTGCTCACCGGCTGGACAAGCTGGAGCCGGAACACCTGGAGCGCTTCTACACGAAGATGCTGGCCAGCGGCAGCAAGCCCGCCACCGCGCACCAGGCCCACCGCACGATCCGCACGGCGCTCAACCACGCCATGCGGCGCGGCCACGTCACCCGCAACGTCGCCATGCTCGCTGTCCCGCCCCGGATCGAGGACGAAGAGGTCGAGCCGTACGACATCGAGGAGGTTCAGCGTCTCCTTGCCGAAGCGGCCAAGCTCCGGAACAGCGCCCGCTGGTCCATCGCTCTCGCCCTGGGGCTGAGGCAGGGGGAGGCGCTGGGCCTGCGCTGGTCGGACGTGGATCTGAATGCGGGCATCCTGCGGGTGCGGAAGAACCGGCTTCGCCCGAAGTACCTCCACGGCTGCGGAGGCGAGTGCGGGCGGAAGCCCGGCTACTGCAAGCAGCGGATCAGGAAGAACGAGGACACGGCGAACACGAAGTCGCGTGCCGGCCGCCGAGTGATCGGGGTACCCGCCGAACTGGCTCGGCTTCTGGAGCTGCACCGGCAGGAGCAAGAGCGCGAGCGAGTGCGGGCTGCACAGGAGTGGCATGAGACGGGCTTCGTCTTCACCTCGCCCATCGGCCAGCCCTTGATGCCCAGCACCGACTACGACGTGTGGAAGCAGTTGCTCACAGACGCGAAGGTGCGCGACGGCCGTTTGCATGATGCTCGACACACGGCCGCCACGGTGCTGCTCATCCTCGGAGTGCCGGAGCGCGTGGTCATGCAGATCATGGGTTGGTCGTCCACGGCGATGGCGGCTCGGTACCAGCACGTGACGGGCGGAATCCTGGCCGACGTGGCACAGCGGGTCGGCGGTCTCATCTGGGAGGTGGCCAAGCCCGTCGCCGACGACGGTTCGGGCGGCTCCGCCGGAGTGCGTTGAGACTGTAGATGAGACTGCGCACGTCGAAGGGCCCCACCGCGAACGGTGGGGCCCTTCGACATCGTGCCCGGTGAGAGCACTGGCGGAGGATACGAGATTCGAACTCGTGAGGGGTTGCCCCCAACACGCTTTCCAACTCTGCATGCTGGGGTTCGTGACAGTTCAGGAGCGTTCAATTTCGAGGCAGTGCCCCCTGGCGCTGACCTGCTGAACGGGCGCGAACGGGGGCGGATGAGACTGCTGATGAGACTGGCGTCGCGCCCCGCCAATCACACCATCAAACCCGAGCGGGCCCGCCGCCAGCGATTGCGCCCGCCCTTTCGGCTGCCCGACACGCCCAGACGAGCTCGCGGTCCCAGGGAAGCGCCTCTGGTGGCGGGCCGAGCCTACGCATTACGAGTTGTCCGATCTTGCTGCGATAGCGTCCACTGCAGTCCGCGCGCTGGACGACCCAGGTCACAGCAAGCTCGCACGCGTCAATGAACGGCGGCGGACGCCGGTGGATGAAGCCGGTACTGAGACCACATCTGAGACCCTCACCGCCACAGCCCACCACGCTAGTCCGTCAACGTCGTAGGCGCTTGCGCCGACTGCCCATCGCGTGGAGGCGGGATGGCTCCAGCCGGCTCCTCCACAACGTCCTCGTCGTCGGGCAGCAGGACCGTCGGCGTCGCATGCGCGTGCTTGCGCACCAGGTACTCCAGAGCATGCTCATCCGTGGACTGATAGTCGAGCCTGTCCCGGTAAAAGTGAAGCCGCTGCTTACACTCCTGGATAACTTCACTCCACTCGCGGACCCATAGTCTTGCGTTACCGATCGTGTTGACCTGACCTGGGGGCAAGTGTGGCTGACACGTGAGGTTCCGCAAGACGTCATCCATGGAATTTCCAATGAGCCAGAAGTCCCAGTTCGCCTCGGTGCTTCTAAAGCGTTCATCAGCGATGACGGTAGTTGCGTATTTCACCAGCTGTGAATACTCGGCCATACCGAGTCTTACGTTTGGACGTTTGAGCTCCACGACCAGGTGATGAGGTTTTTGCACCCAAACCGTTGTCTTCGAGAGCATCAGGTCGACTCTCCCAGTGCTTCCATCCAGGACGCGCACATTAGTGTCTGCAGGCTCAGGCACCCTGAGGATCGACAGATGTTTTCGAAGAACTTCCGAGAGGCCACGTTCACTGACCATGAGCGAATATTCTTCGCCAAATACCCAAGCCTCATTCTCCAGGATCTTATGCAACTGATCCCGCTCTCTTGTCACCTTTTTCGCTTCAGGGTCGAAGAGCAGTATCTCCAGGGCGCGAAGGAAGTCAAGCCGGTCAGTAACCTCTGTGGATGTGCGAATCAGAGAGGTTAGACTTGTACGCTTCAGTAGAAGTCCGAGTTCCTCTTTCTCCTGGCGGGACAGGGAGAAGAATCGCTCAAGAATTTGCGGCGTCTGATCGGGCTTTGCAGCTAGCGTCTCCTTCAGCAGACCTAGCGTGGCTCTTCTGGCGTTACGGGCTTTAGGGATGTGCTTCGCGATAGTCGTTGCTACCGTATCGAAGGCTTCACGCTCAGTGAGCTCCGTCGGCTCTGTGGCCTCTCCCTCGTAGGGGTAAACCTGCTCCCTCTGCCACTCCAGGACCTGTTCCCGGCGACGGTCATCGACCCTACTCCGGAAGTGCTCCCGAAGGCGCCCTCTTGCCTGCTCTACCACTGCGGAGGCTGGGGAATCCTCATCCCAGTCCACCAAAGCTAGATCCTGCGGCCGATCCTCAAATCCCTGCCACGACAGATAGGCTGTGAAATTGAATCCTGGCGCCTGAATCTCCGGGCGGAGCTTTACCAACGGCATCCGCCTTGAGTCGCAAAGCGCAAGCTCGCGCGTTACGACTTTACGCCATTCAATAACCCTTAGTTCGGGACCAGGGAACTCGCCGTCGTCACCTAGGGTGTACACAGCAGAGTGGACTTGCACCTGCCCTGGATCAACCCGCTCCCCATCGAACGTCACTGATGAATCTGGGTAGGTTTCGAGATACAGAGCAAATTCCGTCGTCAACGCCGAGATCACCTTTGAGGTGTTCAGCAATCGATCCAGACCAGGAATTGCCCCCCACGCCTCGACTGTGGTTCCGGTATCTCCATTATCCGCCCCGAAGGTATCTATGCGATAGTTACGCATCGCTGTACGATCAGCCTCGATAATCGTCTTCATTTTTCCGTCGACACCCTCGCCAATGGTCGTCCAGCGCACGTGCTGCCCCAGCGCAAATGCGCGTACGCGACCCTGGCCGTTTCTACCGTGCATGGCCCGACGCTTATCCAACGAAACTAAGGCGGCCTTCTTCCATGAGCCGCCCAGCTTATCGAAGTAGGAGGGGCAGGACTCGGCTGGCATGCCGTGACCGTCATCCGAGACAATCACCTTGCTGACGCCGTCGAACTCATTACGCTCGATTTCCACGGTGACGGAAGTTGCGTCGGCGTCAAGTGCGTTCCAGATAAGCTCAATCACCGCACCGACTGGATCATTCAGCTTGGCGACGCCCTCGACGTGGTCCTGTTCGACCCTCAGCGTGATGCTCCCCATGGCCCCTCCCCTGGCGTTCCATCGAGCGGCACCGACCGCGTCGACTACCGTCAGTATCGACACCATGACGCTCACTGTGAACACCGCGATCACCTAAAGTTGGATCAGATCGCACAAGGCGTTGCTGATCGTGAGCCTAGGCCCGCGGCTACCGAGGGCGACGCCTTCACATGCACCCTGGCGCCGGCAACTCGCTTGGGCCAGTGCAGTCGAACTGCGACGCCACCGCCACCCACCCGGCTACTTCTCCGAGCCCTGGGCCTGCGCAATCGCCCGGCCAGGTGCCGCCAGCCCCCGCAGGCGGATTCATCAGCTCAGAACACATGTTCGAAATTCGGCGAAGTGGCTGGCCACTGGGTCGGGGTGGGTGGTGCAGCGTCGACGGAGCCCGTCAGCGTGCTGAGACTGGGCTCAGAACGTGGCCTCCCGGGGCCAGAACGGGTAGAGTCTTAAGAGTCGCTGAGGGTCGCGGACCTTCAGAAGTGGAGCCAGGTGACCTGGGGCAGACCGGGAGCCTGGCTCGGCGCATTTCTGAGCCGCTCAGCGACAGTCGGTGGGGACTTCCACCTCCAGGACAACTGCGTGGAGAGCCGCCCAGTAGGCGTCCTCTCCCAGTTGGCGGGCACGGCATGCGCCGGCGACAACGTCGGCAACCCACAGAAGCGGCTCTTGGCCGCCATGGACGTGCTCAATGCGGAAATCGGCACCCTTAGGAAGCACAAAACGCGCGCTCTGCACAGTCTGGATGTCCCGTTTGTTGAGCTGCGCTTCCCTGGCTTCCATGAACAGACGGTCGACGCCGAGGCTGTACAGCTCCGCAACCAGACGACTCAGGCACTTGCTGCGGGCTCGCTCCTGCTTGCGGGGCGGCACCGGCGAACCGATCGTCACGACGTGAACACCATCGATGCCCGCAACGCACTGGGCTGCGCGGACCTTCTGCCGCGCATCCATCTCTGTCCAATGCGACTTCGCAGTGTTCCGACGACCGCGCAGAGACTGCATGAGCTCGCGAGCGTCCTGTAGTGCATCGGAATCAACGACAGCAGCCGCTATCACGTAGAAGCCGGCAGAGTCCTTCTCCTGGAAGGACTCATCAGACCAAGCCGACTGGCCGGTCGAACGCGGGGACGGAATCACGGACGGCTCCTCGTGCAACGGCGGTCACTACCACTCCCTGCAGGCGCTCAAGCCTGTGAAGACAGCAACAGACAGCCGCCGTTTTAACGGCGTTGGTGTTGACCAGCCCGAAGGCTGTCCGTCGGAGGAGCCGGGACGGTCCGGGGGGAACTTCATCTTCCCACCAGGATTCTACGAGCTGGCGACGCCATGCATCCCCCTTTTCCTCGAAGGCGGATGCATCAGCAGACAGAGCTGGCGACAAGCCTCAAAGCCATGCAGCAGCAGGGCGATTGCTGAACTCCTGTAGACGTCGCCGTTGGTCAACCGCTGGGCCTCCTGGTCGACGTTCTCGGCAAGTTGGACCTCTTGGCGTCAAGTTCCCAGGGCGGTGGCCAAGGTACTAAGGGCGGGGATGGGGCGCGGCATGGGACGGGTGCGCATGGCGGTGCCAGCCGGGCTGGTCGGCTCCTCGGTGAGGGTCTCTCTGAAGGCGTGGAGCATCTCCTCAAGGTGTGCGCCGCGGGGGTGTTGGGGCGTGGTGGGGATGCGCGGTGTCGGGGGTTCGGTGACGTGGTCGCTGACCTTCTCCCACAGCGGGGTGAAGAAGCTGGGCTCGCCATCCAGGACGAGGACCAGGCGGCGAACTGTCTCCCAGTCGGGAACGACGCTGCCGTCCAACACGGCGGCGACGAGGTCCTGGTCGAGGTTGCCGCCGGAGGCGACGGCGATCGACCAGAGGCTGGGGGCGCCGGCGCGGTGGTGGAGGTAGCGCAGGGCGGAGTCGAGGCTGTGGGGGGCTTGGCGGTGGTCGCGTTGCTGGTGGGCCGCTTCCCACACGGTGCGCAGGACGGAGGGGTCGGCACCGCTGGCTCGGGCGATGCGGGCGGTGGTGTTCCAGTCGGGGAAACGCTCGCCGCTGAGGATGCGTGAGAGGTAGCTGGTAGAGATCTTCGCGCGTTCGCCCAAGGCGCGCAGGGTGAGCTGGGAGGCCCGCTGCAGTTTGCTGAGGACGGGGGCAAGCTGGTCGGTCGGGGGTGGCTCGATGACGGGAACACCTTCGGTGCCGGCGGAAGGCGGGGGTGTTCGGGGTGAGTCACCGTCGTCGTCTGCGGTGGGGGCCGGGGTGGCGCGCGGGCGGACGATGCCGCGGACGATGCGGTCCACGTCGTGGTACTTGCGGCGGACGGTGTCCTTGTTCAGGTTCAGTACACGGCCGAGCCGGGTCCAGGACACTCCGCGGCAGCGGGCCCGGGCCACGAGGGCGGGCCGGAGCTTTTCGACGCGCTGCTGGATGCGCATCAGCGTGGTCAGGGGCTCTTCACCCTGGGCGTCAGGGTTTTCCAAGGCCGCGGCGAGACGGAGCACCTCGCTCTCCAGGCTCTTGGTCCAGAGAGCCAGCTCGGCATCGAGCATGGCGGTATCGGGGGTGTGGTTCTCGCGCTGGCGCTTACGATGAGCGGCTTGGCGGCACGCGGTGCCGCAGTATTCGCCAGGCCGGCCGGTGCGCTGCGCCTTCAATTGGTTGCCGCAGTGCGCGCAGTGTTCCTGCGGCGGAAAGTATCCCTGCATGTCGTGAAGTCCTTGAAGCCCCGGGCCTGGGGCGACGAAAGGGGTTTCGTCGCCCCAGGGATTCGTGACAGAAACGGGAGATCTCCGTCTGTTCCGTAGGGAACTCGCAGAGATCGATGGCACGCCGGGTCAGCCGGCGCTCCCTCAGGTGCGTTAGTCGGCGGGGCGGTTTCGCCAAAGAGCCCAGGCCCAGACCAAGGCCGTGACCAGCAGCGATACCTGTGACAAGGTGCCCTCGGGCGGGGTGAGGACGAGGAGCGGCGGCGCGGGCAGGGCCGCGGGGGCCGGCGGGGCGGGCCAGTTGCCGGGAACGCCGGCGTTGTTGCCAGGCATGTTCACGCCGTAGGGGCCGCTGTTAGTGTCACTCGCGGATCGACGCGCGGAGTGTTTGATCCTGAAACGACTAGGGAATGTCGGCATCGGCACTTCCTTGCTCGTAGTGAAGTGGAGCGCGAGTCCGGGCCTCGGCAAAGGGAATGGGCTCGCGCTCCGTGAGCGTAGTAACACACCCAGTCGAAATGCCATTCGGCAAAAGCCGCCATCTGCCACCCATTCCCCCCGTTTTCGGACAGTTCCGTCGCGGGGGGGACGGATATTCGGATCGCTTTCCGAATTTCCCGTCTCTTGACGTGGTGATCTTGGTATGTGACGGAACTCGGCCATCGCTCCCTCTGAGCAACGCCGCAGGTGAAAGGCCCCCTCTCAAGATGCGTCACCATCCGAGGCCCCACGATCGGCACCGTCCCGCCCCCACCAGCAGGCCACCGCGCCACACCCTGCGAGCAGTAGCGGTGACGGCATGGCGCGTCCCGCGGCGACCAACCTGCAGGTGCAGCGCCGGTTCTCCCGTCGGAGGGTGGAGGTACGAGCAGCGGCTCGCCTACGAGGGCGGTAGGGACCGGGGCCGTGCCGGCCTCGCCGTCCTCCCTATGCGCCTGCACGGCGACGGAGCAAGAGGTCGATGCGACACACCGACCACGTGTCGCCCTGATCTTGAAATCTCGCCTGGGTTTTCCATCCATCTACGACTGGAGGCAGCGTGCGTCTTGCCCACTACCCTGGTACGCACCACCTGAGAACGGAGAGTGCTCCACGGATGGGACCGAAGACGACGAAGGCTTACGAGGTGATCCGCGCTCGGATCGCGTCTGGCGAGTACGCCCCCGGCGCAAAGATCCCCTCAGAACGGAAGCTCGAAGAAGACGAAGAGCTGGGCATCCGCCGTACCGCACTTCGGCAAGTACTGGTCCGACTCGTGTCCGAAGGTGCCCTGGAGGTCTACGGTCGGAGTTCGTACCGGGTACCCGGCGCCGTGAGCGTCAAGACGCCCGAAGGGCTGGAGCCGTGGCGCATCCACGGCAAGCGGGACCTCTACGACAATCGATGGGTCAATCTCCAGGTCTGGGACGTGGAACCGCCCGGTGTAGAGCGCTTCGAGCATCACGTGGTGAAGCTCCACCACGTCGCCGTTACTGCGGTTCTGGACGACCGGGACCGCGTACTCATGATGTGGCGCTACCGCTTCGTCCCGCAGCAGTGGGGGTGGGAGCTCCCGGGTGGCATCGTGGACGAAGGGGAGGACCCGGCGGACACCGCGCTGCGGGAAGTCGTGGAAGAGACCGGCTGGCGACCGAAGTCTGTTGAGCACATCGTCACGTACCAGCCCATGGTCGGGATGGTTGACTCACCCCACGAGATCTTCGTTGGACACGGAGCGGAGCAAGTTAGTTCGCCAACAGACCTCGAAGAGGCCGGCCACATCGAGTGGGTACCGCTGTCCGACATCCCAGGGCTCATGGCGCGGGGTGAGCTGATGGGGTCCGGCACTCTCGTCGGCCTGCTGCACATCCTCGCAAGCCGTGGCAAGCCGGGGGTTACAGTCGCGCGCTAAGTAGGTCCACACGACGACGCTGACGCACGGAACCGGTGCGGCTCGCCAACAGTCGTGCCTGCCGCAAGTGTGTGTCCGCGGCGTCGTACTCGGCACGGGCGAGGTGAGCCTGCGCAAGGTCGGTGTGGAGTCCGGCCTGTGCGCGAACGAAAGTCGGGTCGACAACGTTCAACGCCGCGTACAGGCTGGTCACCGCCTCGTCGTCACCCAGTAGACCAAGGATGTTGCCGCGCCACCGGGCCAGATGGCTGTCGTTCACGAAGATGCTCAGCATGTCCGGGTCACGGTCCTCAGCACCCGGCGGGATATTCGCCACGGCCGCATCGAGAGCGCGTCGGCACTCGTCCGGCCTTCCGGCGTGGGCGCACAACTCCGCCTCAGCTGCGTACAGCCACGCCCAGAGCCGGGGCGAGCCGCCCTGACCGAGAGTGCGTTGAGCATCGCGTACCAGGTCGAGACCGAGCGCCGCCCGGCCCGCTTCACACAGCACATACGCCTGCTCACCCATCGCGTGGGCAAGGTACATCGGGTCCTCAGCGTCGCGCGCAGCACGCTTCGCAAGTTCGTAGTGGCGCCACGCGCGTTCGACCGATCCCACGTCAATCGCCTGCCACGCGGCGAGGGTCGACGCCCCTGCGAGCGCGACGGCCACGGGCCGGCGCACGCTCGGGAGGACAGAGAAGTTCAGCGCATCTTCAAGGGCTGCGAGATGCCCCGTCATCTGGTCGATGAGTCCGGACGCGCCCATCTGCCGGTCCATGGTCCGCAGTAGCTCGGTCTGGTCGTTGAACGTCTTCACCATGGATGCGCCGACGCTGCTGGCCGAGTCAATCCTGCTGAGCAGCTCGTCGTACCCGTCGGCCACCGTCGGCGCCGCGACGACCAAGCCGCCCCTCAACTCTGCATCCGTGACGCCGAGGAGCTGCCGCAGGATCGCCGCGTAGCGGTTGGAGATGGTGCGCTTGCCGTTCTCCCACTCGGAGACGTACACACGCAAACTCGCGGTCGACGCGACATCAGTGACGTGCCGTCGGGCGTACTGCTCGATCTCGCGAACCAGTCGCTCCTGAGACCAGCCACGCGCCGTTCGCGCGCTTCGAAGTCCTGTGCCCACAGGCCACCGCCCGGCGATAGGTCCACTCACTGACCTACCCAGCATGCCTCACATCGCCGCAGGTCAACAGGGGTTAACAGGAAGGGAGTTAAGCCCTGTTGGCTACCGACTCCCCCACCTCAAGCCGTCTCCTGGAGATGCACCGAGGGGGCAATCGCCGCTCGAAGCGGCGAAGGCTCTTGACTCTGGTGCGCACCAGATGTGAACCTACTGGTGCGCACCAGATGGTGGAGTCGACGCCGATACACGGTGCGCAGAGCACTTCAGTACGACCTGCGCAACAACAGGGGAAGTTGCCCATACGGTCACCCGGACCTGAAAACGGGAGGTCAAAGCAGGGATCTCTAGGCCCTGGACCTACGCAGATGGGGGTCACATCCCGGACGCCGGCGAACCGCTCCCAAAGGCGGGTGAGGGGCCTTAAGGCCCTGGATTTCTAGGAAGCGACACCGCCCTGCAAGGGCATGCAGTTGGGCCAGTGTCGCCGGGCCACCGCCGCCCGAATCAAGGCGAAAAAGTACCAGTACTCACAGTCCTCGGCATCGCTGCACAGCAGCAGGGATGCCGGGCGGCTGTGACCGCTCGTGCACTCAAGTCGAGAGGTCTCCTCACGACGGCGCGCGGCCCCGGGGGGCATCCCGGGGCCGCTTTCCAGGCCGTCCCACTGTGAAGGGAGCACGACCCGATGGAGTACATCGTTGCTGTTCAAGCGGGTGTTACCGCCGCTGATTTGGACCAGGGGCCGACGGCCGCGGAACTGGATGCGATCGAGGTCGAGATGCCTCTCATCTACGCGGAGGTGGAGCTGCTGGACGTGCGTATCGCGCTCCTCGACCGGGCGCCGTCCGAGCTGGACGCCCGGCGTCTCCGCCGGGCCCGCCGCAAGGTGCTCGCCGCCCGCCGGAACCTGCTCAACCGCAACGCCCCGCAGACCGGGGGTGCGGCATGATCCGACTCGTCACCCGAACCCGTCTCGCACGCCTGGCCGCCGGCGCGGACGCCGCCCGCGCTCGGACCTGTGAGGTGCAGGGGCAAGCCGACGCTGCCTACAGCTCCCACATCCGGGAGGTGTTCGCGCTCACCGCCCGCGCCGAGGCAGCCGAGAAGGACGCCGCGACCGCGGACCTGGGCGCCCGGCTGCTTCAGTCGGTGCTGGAGGACACGTCCACAGAGCTGACCCAAGCCCGCGAGGAGCTGGCCGCCATGGCGCGGCGTCTTGAGGAGCTGAGCGAGCCGCCGGTGGACGCGTCCGTGGTGCTGTTGCTCTACTACGGCGAGCCGCACAGCATCCACCCCGACAAGCCGACCGCCTACGCCTATGCGGCCACCCTCGGCGCCCCGCTGAACGGCTGGCGCCTGGCCGATGAACGCCCCGCAGCGGCGGTCACGTGGCGGTGCGTGCCGTTCATCTACGACGCCGCCCGCGACCACTTCCGCAGCGTGGCCGCCCCCGCGGTCGCGCCGTCGGGGGGTGCGGCGTGAACGGTGTTCAAGTGCGTTCAGCCGAGCGCGCGCTGTCGGTCGGCACGTGGCTGATCGTGGGAGGCGCGGTGCTCTACTCGATCCTGACCGTCACCCCGCTGATGGCCTCCCACACCCCGGGCGGGTGGGTGTGGACGGCGCCGATCCTGCCGCTGGTGGTGGACGCTGCGGTGGTCATCGTGGTCCGTCTGGACTCGGTGCTGGCTCGCCTGGGCGGGCACGGCGGCCGGTGGCCCATCGCCCTGCGGTGGATGACCGGCGCCATGACCCTGGCCCTGAACGTCGCCGACTCCGCCCTGAACAAGGACCTGGTGGGCGTCGCTGTCCACGCGGTCGCGCCGCTGCTGCTGATCGTCACCGCAGAGACCGGACTTGCCTACCGCCGGGCCATCACCCGCGCGGTGAGCGCACTGGAGGACAAGCAGCAGGCCGAGCGTGAGCGCCGCGAGCAGGCCGCCCGTGAGCGGGAAGCAGCCGCCCGCCGCGAGCGCAAGGAGGAGCGGGAACACGCGGCCGCGCTGGCGCGTGAACAGCGCGAGCATGAAGCCCAGCTCACCCGTGAACAGGCCGAGCGCGAAGAGCGCCTGCGGCGTGAGGAGCGCGAGCAAGCCGCCGCCCATCAACGAGAGGAACGGGAGGCTCGTGAACGCCGTGAACGCGAGCGTGAACAGCAGCAGCGCGAGCGTGAACGCAGTGAACGCGAGGCCGCTGAGCGCCGTGAACGCGAGCGGCAGGAGCGCCTTGTGCGTGAACGCCGTGAACGCCAGCAGCGCGAGGAGCACGCCGCGCGTGAACGCGAGGTGCTCCTTGCCGCCGGGCCGGCCGCACAGAAGCTGCCGGAGGAGCAGGCCCGGGCGACCGTGCAGGCCGCGTTCGCGGCCGAGCTGCCGGTGCGGGCCGCGGCCGAGCTGACCGGCTGGTCCATTGGCTGGGTCTCCAGCCGCTACCAGGAACTGCGGGACACCACCGCCACGGTCACCTCCCGGGCCCTGGAAGGAGTCTCGTGACGCGCTGCCCGGCGGCTCACCCCGAGGACCCGACCACCTGCCGGGGACCGGTGGCCGTCACGGTTCTGGACGCCGGGGACGAGGGCGCCTCGGGCTGCGAGCATCACGCGGCCCGGCTACTGGCATCGCTGGAAGGCGGCCGTGTCTACGCCCTGCCCGACGCCCTGCCGGGGGCCGCGATCCGCGTCTTCACCGCAGCGGACGGCATCCGCCCCTTCCCGTGGGACACCACCTCGCCCCGCACCCGGGCCGACCAGCTCAGCCGCGCTGAACTCCGCGCGTTACGGAACTCGTGATGGGTGCGCTGCCGGTGTTCCGGTGGCACCTGGCCCCGGACGGCTACGCCACCGCCCGCCAGTTGCGGGCGCACGGTCTGCGCCCCGGCGGTCAGGGCGTGGCCGCTCAACTGGAGCGGCCACGCCGCCGCCGCGCACCGCTGATCGCCTACCTCTACCGCGTTGACCGGGCCAAGCCGGTCCGTCCCATGACGCCGGCGAAGTGGGCGGCGCTGGAGAAAGCGAACACCGCCCGCCGCACCTGCCCGCGCTGCCGCCAGGACGCGGGCTACGTCATCCCCACCTCACTCGGCATGTGTGTGCCCTGCGCAGACGCTCCCGCGCTGGCCGCATGACTCCACCCTCCGTTCGCAGAGCGCCCCGGCCCGCTTTCCAGGGCCCGGCCGGGGCGCTCTCTCGCACTCCGAAGGAGCTGTACCAGTGTCCGACACCACCACTGAGGCCACGACCTCTTCCCTCGAAACCGCCACCGTCACGGCCGCTGACGGCACGGCGGTGCCGATCGAATTCACACTCACCCACCCCGCCACCGAGGCGGAGAAGGCCACCCGAGCGCGCTCCGGGCCGGGGCTGCGGGTGTTGCCGGCCGCGGTGTTTGGCGCCGAGGCACTGTCCACCGGGGCGGCCGCCCTGTACTCCGCGACCGGACTGGTCGGCACGATCACCACGGCCGGGGTAGTTGTCGGCGCCACGGCGCTGGCCGGGGCCGGTGCCGCCGTACAGAAGGCTCGCCGCGCACGGCGGGCAGGCAGCACGCCCGGCTCCTCCCGCCACGGTGCCCGCGGCGCAGGCCGCTCGCCTGGGGCGCTCGGCGTCGGCGGCGCACGTCCGCACCGCTCCGGGGCTTATAGCGGCGGCTCGTTGTCTGGAGGGTTCCGCGGGCCGCGCGGCGGTACTGGCCACGGCGCGTCCGGGATCGGCCGGCAGCGCGGTCACGGCGGCCTAGGTTCGGGGGGCGCGGGCGGGCTGTCGCGGGCCAAGGGCCGCGCTCAGCGCGCCTCATCCGGCGGTGCGGGCCTGGCCGCGCAAGGTGCAAGCAGCGCGCAGCGCGGTCACACCAGCCCCGTCGCCGGATCGGTGGGTGGTTCGGGCGGTAATCGGGGCCTGCTGGACCGCCTTGCCCGCCGCAGGAACGGAGCGTCTGGAGGTGGCGGTACATCCGCCAGCGGGGCTGGTGGGCTGCAGGGCAGTTCAGGTAAGTCGGCTGCTGTTGGCGGGTCGCGGGGTGCGGTGCGGTCCACGGTGGCCGCCGCCTCCGGTCGCGCCGCCCGTGCAGCTGCTCGCGGGCTGTCGGCGGTAGGGCGCAAGACGGCCGGGCTGGCCTCTTCCCCCTCCGGGCAGCGCCTGCGGGAGCGGATTCGCTCGGCGCGGCGGGAGTTGGCGAAGAAGGGGAAGGCGGCCGTGCCGTTCCTGCTGCGCACCACTGGCGCCACGCTGGCCGCCGGCGCCCTGGGTGCCCTGGTCTACATCCCCAGCCTGCTGCTGCGCGGCGTGGCCGCCACCTTCGGCGGCCTCTTCCGCTGGCTGCGCCTGGCGCCCCGCAACGGCAAGAAGTGGGGCGCCCGGTTCACCCGCTGGTCCGTGACGGTCTCCAAGTGGGTGTTTCTCAAGCTCATGCGGCGAGCGAAGGCGAAGTACGCCGACGCGGTCCGCCCCGATGTCCTGACCGACTTTCCCGAACCCGGCCGCCGCACCAAGAGCGCGTTCGACTGGCCGTCTGATCACTTCGGAGGGAATCTGGTGTCCGTCTTCCAGCTGGAGACCGAGGGCATGCGCGAGGCGTACGCCCGCTACGAGCCGCCGATGATGCTGGCGGTGGCCGCCGAGTACTGGGGCCTGCCCGAGGGCCTGACCTCCACCGGCGAAGCCATCCGCCAGTTGGCCATCAACACCGCGGACAAGTACCCGGCCGATGCCCGCATGGCCGACTTGGTCGCCGAGGTCTACGCCCTGCTGCACCAGGCCGCCCAGAAGGCCGCCGAGGTCGGCCCGCTGTTCGCCAAGGTCCACGAGCACGACCTGCGGCGCTATGAGGAGCCGCGGCCGGGCGAGCACATGTGGAACATCCTGGAGCGGCGCCAGGACGGCAGCTTCGACCAGCGCCAGCCTTCCCACTTCGTGGCCGTCACCCAGGACATCGCCCACGTCTACGCCCGCTACGAGCCCGGCCACATGAACCAGGTCGCCGCCGAGTTCGAGGGCATCCCCACCGGCATCGACAACGTCGCCGCCGCGGTCCAGCTGCTGCAGGTGCGCAGCAACGAGAAGTACCCCGTCGACAAGGCCATCGTCGACGCCCTGGCCGACGTGCACACCCTGCTGCTCAAGGCCGCCTCGGCCGCGCAGGACCTGATGCCCAACTTCCGGCGCCTGCACGCCCCGGACATCGCCCGGCACGAAGCCCCGCGCAACGGCGTCGAGGCCGAAGGCATGTGGGACGTCTGAGCCGCCCCTGAACAGCACTTCTCCCGTGGGCCGGGCGCCGCTGCGCGTCCGGCCCACGACCTTCCCCCCTCGACTTCCGGCAACGCTCGCCGAAGGAGTTCACCGCATGGCTTCCAGCAACGTCCCTGCCCTGGACTGGTCCTGGGGCACCACCCCCGCCACCGCCGCGGCCCTGATCGCCGGGGGCGCCTACAGCACCGCCGCGGTCGGCGCGGCCACCGGCCTGCCCGCCTCCTACGCCCTGCTGGTCGGCGCGGCCGGCGCCGCCGCCCAGGCCGGGGCCGACCTCTATCAGCGCCGCCCGCACGGCCACAGCGCCGCCCGCTGCGCCGGATGGCTAGCCACCGGCGGCTGGACCGCCGTGGCACTGGCTGAGCACACGGTGCTGACCTGGGCGACCACGGGAAAGTGGGCGGCCGGCACCGCCGTCGGCATTACGCTCGCCCGCGGCCTGGTCCGCGCCGAGGAGACCGCCCGCACCGAACGCGCCTCCCGGCGGCTGCAGAAGTGGGCCAACGGGCAGGCCAAGGACTGGCACGAGCGCCTGCACCGCCTCTTCCGCCTCGACGGCCACGAGATCGAGGGCGTCAAGCCCTGGGCCGGGGACGTCGGATACACCGTCCGCGTCCTGATGCCCTCCGAAGCCCCGGAACTGCCCGCAGATGCGATCCGCAAGCTGGCGGTGGACCTGAAGCTGCCCAAGGGCGGCAGCATCCAGATCCTCGACGGCGAGGTCTACGGCCAGATCCTCATCCGCGTCACCGCCAAGGACGTCCTCGCCGAGACCATCGACTTCCCCGAAGACGTCACCGAGACCAGCATCTACCAGCGCATCCAGCTCGGCCTGCTGCCCGACGCCGAACCCGCCGACTTCCCCCTCACCGACGTGTGCGCGCTGGAGATCGGACAGACCGGCTCAGGCAAGTCCAACACCATCAACGTCACCAACGGCCAACTCCTGCGCACAGTCGACGCCGTCGTGTGGCACCTGGACGTCACCGGCGCCGGCATCAGCCTCCCCTGGCTGCGCTCCTGGGCCGTCGACGGCACCGTCGACCGGCCGCTGATCGACTGGACCGCCGACACCATCGAAGAAGCGCACATCATGCTGGACGTGGCCATTGCGGCGATCAACACCCGCAAAGCCGCCTACCAGGACCTGATGCACGACGCGGACGACGACAAGATCCCCGTCAGCCCGCAAGTCCCGGCCATCATCATCGTGGTCGACGAGATCGCCGAGCTGCCCTACGAGATCCTGACCAAGCTGGACACGGTGGTGGACACCGGTCGTGCCGCCCGCGTCCGTACCGTCATCTCCGGGCTGCGCGCCACCCAGGACGTCATCACCGCGGCGATGAAGAAGCAGTCCCGGGTGCGGATCGGCATGCGCGTGTCGGACCCCGAGGAGCTCAACCACCTCTTCCCCACCGGCGGGACGCGGCTGAACCCCAAGGCCGCCGCGCACAAGGGCTCCGGCTTCCTCTCCGCCCCCGACGAGGACGATGTCGACTCCGAGCCGACGCCGTTCAAGTGCTTCCGCATCAAGCCCAAGGTCATCAACACCATCTCCCCCAAGCTCGCCGCCCGCCGCCCGGCGGTGGACGCGATCTCGCTGGACACCGCGCCGGGCCGGTACTACGCATCGCGCTGGGGCCGCATCCTGCCGCGGCTGTACAAGGACAAGAAGCTCAGCCCCGCCACGCTCCCGTATACCGAGCTGGAGATCCTGCGGCCGCCGCTGGATGAGGTGAACGGCCTCCCGCTCACCGGCAAGGGCCAGCCCCGCAACTCCGGCGCCCCGCGGCCGGCCACCAGCGGTCCGGCTGGGGAGCGGCCCGCTCGCTTCGGCTCGGACGCGCTGGCCTCGCTGCTGAAGGCACCGGCCGCGACCGCCACCGAGACAGCCCCGGCCCCGCAGGGCGGAGAGGGAACGGAGGTGATCCGGGCGGAGTTCGGGCGCGTCCTGGAGCAGGCCGGCAACCTCACCAACCCGGTCCCGCGGCTACTGGCCGACGCCCACCAGCACGTGGTCGCCGCCGGCGGCCGGATCCACACCGCCGACCTCGCCACCCGGCTGAACATGGACCCTCTGCTGCTCGGCACCGAGCTGGGCAAGCTGCTCCGCGCGGTCGGCATCGAGCGGCCCGGCAAGGGCACCGTCCGCGCCGGAGCCGACAACGAATCCAAGCCCGGCTACCAGCAAGAGACCCTGGCCGCCGCCCTCCGGGCCTACGCCAACCATCACGCCGCGTGAGTGGTGGGTGGCGTGTGGGACTCCCACACGCCACCCACCACAGCTCCCACCACAGCCTGTGGGACTCCCACACGCCTGTGGTGGTCGCTGACCTGCATGTGTGGGCGTGGGACTCCCACAAAAAACGTCCCCGACGGGGCCCTCGGAGGCCGTCTGACGGCCTTCCAGGGCCCTTCTCTCTTCAGGCGTGGGACTCCCACGCCGAGCCCGCCTGTCGCTCTACAGAAAGTGACGCCCATGGTTCTCTCCATCAGCGGACTCGTCCTCGCTCTCCTCCTCACCGCGGTGATGCTGCGCTCCCGCTACCTGCCCGTCGGCGGCGCTCTGACCGCGGCGTGCCTGGGCTACTTCCTCGCCGCCAGCGGCGCCGCCCCCGCCATCAACGCCTTCTTCTCCACCCTCGCCACCGGTATCTCCAGCCTCGGCCACTCCTTCGGATAGGACCGTCATGACGCTGACGCCATGGACCTACACCGAGATCTCCGACCTGCTCGACCACACCTACATCTGCCGTCTCCTCGACGACGACACCACCACCAACCTGCTCAACACCTCCAACCAGCCCACCCCGAAGGCCCCACCCGCCGGAACCGGCGCGGTGGCGCCGGGGCGGCCAGCGGACGACGCGGCCAACATGGCGGCCCTGTGGCAGCACATCCGCGACCGCGAGCAGGAAAGGGCCGCCACGCCTGCGGCACCGCTCCCAGCGGCGGCGCCGACCGTTCAGCCGATCCCGACCTGGGCCAAGACCACAGCTCTCCTCGCCCCGACCGTCGGCGGAGGCATCGCGGTCGCCGCGGTCGGTCTCTCGGCCGCGGCCCCCGGCCTGATCGCCGTCAGCCATGTTCTGTGGTCCGCCGTCGCGGCCATCGCCGTCGGCGGCACCGCCGCGGCCGTCGCCATCGGCCGTGTCCGGGCCCGCATCACCGCCGCACAGCGGCCCCACATCACCCAGCACATCACCGCGACCGGATGGTTCGGCCGCGCCAACGGAACCATCAACCACCGCTGAGAGGACCGCATGCGACGCCCCCGCTTGACCCTGCGCTACCACTCCGCCTGGTACTCCCACCCCGTCGGCGGCCGGCCGATCGGCCCGCGCCCCATGCTCGGCCTGCACCGCAACCCGGACCCCACCTGCCGCATCTGCGCGGGCTACGGCTGCGTCATGACCAGCAGCGCTTCGGACCCGGAGGAGCCGAACTTCGTCGACTGCGCCTGCGCGCCGTTCCTGTCGCTGGTGACGATCTGGCTCCCCAAGTGGGCCGACACCACCCGCTACCGCCGCAGCAACCGCGGCTACAGCGACGAACCGCCCTTCTAGACAGGCCAGGGGCGGCCCCTCTCACGCCAATGAATCGGGCCGCCCCTGGTCTCCAGCTCCAGCATGAAGAGGAGACATCCAGCATGACGCAACCTGTCCTTATCCGGCGAGACCGCCTCGGTGAGTATCTGCGGACGGCCCTCTCCCTGGCCGCCCGCGGCATCCCGCCCCTGCCCCTGCGGGCGGGGAAGGTCCCGTTCGGCAACTGCCGCGCATGCAAGGGGAACGCCTGCGGCGGCCGGCCGAACATGAAGAACGCCGGCCCCTGCTTGTGCGCCAGCGTCTGCCACGCCTGGGCCGCAGCCACCACCGACCCCTGCGTCCTTACCTCGCCAGCATGGGCATCCGCGTGGCGTGAGGCGGCAGCCGTCGCCTACCACCCCGGTGGAGCGGGGCTGACGGTGGTCGACCTGGACGACGCGGCAGCCATCGCATGGGCCCGTGAGACCCTCCCCGCCACCCGCACGGTACCGACGACCCGGGGCGAGCACTGGATCTACCAGGGCACCATGCGCTCGGTGAACGACGTCCGTGACGGCGTCGACCTCAAGTCGCTCATGTCCTACGCAAGGTGGCTCGGCCCCGGAACCGGCACCATGACCGATCTGCCCGACGCCGTGCGCGCGCTGGCCGTGAAGAAGCCCTCCGCGGTCCGGCCTGCACAGCCTGGCGTCACTGTGCCCGCGCTCGCCGGAGGCGGGCAGTGCCGTCATCGCACGCCCGCCTACCTGGAGCGTGGCATTGCCATGGCAGAGCAGCGCATCACCGAGGCCCGGAGTGCGGTTCACACGACGGTCTACCGGACGTTCCTCGCCGTGCTGTCCGCCCATGGCCCGTGCGGCTGCCTCACCGAGACGCACATCGCGCGGCTGTTCGCCGCCGCGCAGGTCAAGGGCGAATCCCCCCGGCACTGCACCGACGCGTGGACCAACGCCCGCACCGCACTGGGGATGTAGCCGTGTCCGAGGACGAGAAGACGCCGGCCCGCCAGATCATCACCGACTACGCACAGGCGCACTTCCGGTACTTCCGCACCATCGACGGCACCGTCTACGCGCAGAAGAACAGCCACCCCGTGGCCCGGCCCATCCGCTCCCAGGGCACGACCGGGAGCCACCGTCAGGAACTCATGGTCGGCCTGTACAGGGACGGGGCCGGCGTGTTCAACGGCACGGCACTCAAGGAGGCGTTGGACTTGATCGAAGCACTCGCACTGACCGAGGACGTACAGCCCACCCACATCCGCGTCGCCCCGGGCTTTGACGGTGCGACCTGGCTCGACCTGGGCCGCGACGACGGCACGTCCGTCCGCATCCACCCCACCGGCTGGGACATTCGCACCCCCGACCCGCAGGAAGTCTGCTGGCGGCGCACGCAGCTCACCGGCGAACTCCCCCTGCCCGAAAAGGACACCAACGGCAAGGGCATCGACCTGCTGCTGCGCCTGTGCAACTTCGCCAGCGCAGAGACCGAGTGCCTGGCCATCGCCTGGCTGATCGGCTGCCTGGAGCCGTCCGTGCCCGTGCCCGCCCCGTTCCTCACCGGCCCCCAAGGTGCGGGAAAGTCCACCGGCGGCCGGATGCTGGTGCGGATCATCGAGGGGATGAGCGGTGACCTGCGCCGGGCGCCGAAGGACGAGGAGAACATGATCACGGCCGTCGCCGCCGGATGGGTCACCGCCCTGGACAACCTCTCCCACCTGCCCCCGGACCTGTCCGACCTCATGTGCTGCATCGTGACCGGCGCCGAGAGCATCAAGCGCGCCCTGTTCACCGACGGCGACGTCGTCCGCTCCCGCTACCGGCGCCCCATGCTCCTGACCGGTATCGACGTCGGCGTCATCCGCCCGGACCTCGCCGAACGCCTCCTGCCGCTCCGTCTCGTGCGGCCCCGGGTGCGGCGAACCGAGGCAGAGCTGTGGACGGAGTACGCGGAGATCCTGCCGGCCGTGCTTGGCTCCCTGCTGGACCTGACCGTCAAGGTGCGTGCCGCGCAGGCGGAGACTCCCACGGACCTGCGGATGGCGGACTTCGCCCACCTGTGCGCGCAGCTCGATGCGGCTACCGGCTTCGGCTCGCTGGCCGCGTACCGGGCCAGCCTCGATGACCTCAACGACGACGTCATTGAAGGTGACCTGCTGGCGCAGACGGTTCTGAACCACGCGGCCGGACTCGACGCGGGTACGGAAGTCCGGATGACGTCCTCGGAGTGGCTGCACTGCCTCACAAGCCTCTACAGCGGCGAGGAGTGCCGTCCACTGCCCAAGGGCTGGCCCACCACCGGCAAGGTCCTCTCCGACCGCCTCAAGCGGCTCCAGCCGACCCTCGCCGCCCGCGGCGTCCTCATCGACTGGGGCCGCACCAGCGCCGCCCGCTACATCGAGATGACCCGCCCCGCGACACTGCCCCCGCACCAGCAGGAAGCGGCGTTCTGACCCGCGCCATCACGGCGCCGCACTGAACAAGCAAGAGGAGCAACCCGCGCCGCACGCGTTGCTCCTCTTGCTGTTCCGGCGGCTTGCCGCCGCTGCGCAAGGCGCGCCGCGAAGCGGCTCCTTCTTCACGTCCTGAGCCGCGCCGCACCACCACAGACACCACCCCTCTTTTTCCTAAGAGAAGAGATCCTGCGTCACTCACGTCACCCGCCACCTGAACCCGGCCCCTGGCCAGCGGTGACAGCGGTGACGCAGACGGCAAAACCTGTGTCATCCCGCGTCACCCGCGTCACGGGTGACAGAACTCCGCCCCGCCCCGTGACACGCCCCGAGCTGCCCGCGTCACCACATAAGCGCAGGTCAGAGCCGCAAATGACGTGCGTGACGCGATGACGCAGAAATGCGCACCTCGGACAGCACAGGCCACCTGAGATTCCTCCGCCATCGCCGGAACCCCGCCCAGGAGGTTGATCCGTGACGACCACCGCAGTGTTCGTGTCGGACGCTGAAGTCGAGTTCGACCCGACACTCCTCGCGCTCACGGTCGAGGAGGCGGCCCGCCGCCTCTGCGTCGGGCGCACCACGATGTACGCCCTCATCCGCGACGGAGCCGTGGAGACCGTGCCCATTGGTCGCCTCCGTCGCGTTCCCGTCAAGGCCATCAGCGCCTATCTCGACGCCCACATGCATTCCCGCCCCAAGTCCGCCGCGTAAGGAGAGTCATGGGAAAGCGCGCCAAACGCCCTGATGGGGCATCGTCCATCTACTTCGGCAAGGACGGCTACTGGCACGGCCGGGTGACCGTCGGAGTCCGGGATGACGGCCGGCCCGATCGTCGCCACGTCATGAGCAAGATCAGTGAAGCGGAAGTCATCAAGAAGGTCCGTGAGCTGGAGAAGCAGCGCGATGCGGGGAAGGTCCGGAAGCCGGGGCGCCCGTGGACCGTGAAGGCGTGGCTCCTCCACTGGGTGGAGGAGATCGCGAAACCGTCGGTGCGAGAGAACACGTACGCCGGATACGAGGTGGCCGTCAGGGTGCACTTGGTCCCCGGCGTCGGTGCTCACCGGCTGGACAAGCTGGAGCCGGAACACCTGGAGCGCTTCTACACGAAGATGCTGGCCAGCGGCAGCAAGCCCGCCACCGCGCACCAGGCCCACCGCACGATCCGCACGGCGCTCAACCACGCCATGCGGCGCGGCCACGTCACCCGCAACGTCGCCATGCTCGCTGTCCCGCCCCGGATCGAGGACGAAGAGGTCGAGCCGTACGACATCGAGGAGGTTCAGCGTCTCCTTGCCGAAGCGGCCAAGCTCCGGAACAGCGCCCGCTGGTCCATCGCTCTCGCCCTGGGGCTGAGGCAGGGGGAGGCGCTGGGCCTGCGCTGGTCGGACGTGGATCTGAATGCGGGCATCCTGCGGGTGCGGAAGAACCGGCTTCGCCCGAAGTACCTCCACGGCTGCGGAGGCGAGTGCGGGCGGAAGCCCGGCTACTGCAAGCAGCGGATCAGGAAGAACGAGGACACGGCGAACACGAAGTCGCGTGCCGGCCGCCGAGTGATCGGGGTACCCGCCGAACTGGCTCGGCTTCTGGAGCTGCACCGGCAGGAGCAAGAGCGCGAGCGAGTGCGGGCTGCACAGGAGTGGCATGAGACGGGCTTCGTCTTCACCTCGCCCATCGGCCAGCCCTTGATGCCCAGCACCGACTACGACGTGTGGAAGCAGTTGCTCACAGACGCGAAGGTGCGCGACGGCCGTTTGCATGATGCTCGACACACGGCCGCCACGGTGCTGCTCATCCTCGGAGTGCCGGAGCGCGTGGTCATGCAGATCATGGGTTGGTCGTCCACGGCGATGGCGGCTCGGTACCAGCACGTGACGGGCGGAATCCTGGCCGACGTGGCACAGCGGGTCGGCGGTCTCATCTGGGAGGTGGCCAAGCCCGTCGCCGACGACGGTTCGGGCGGCTCCGCCGGAGTGCGTTGAGACTGTAGATGAGACTGCGCACGTCGAAGGGCCCCACCGCGAACGGTGGGGCCCTTCGACATCGTGCCCGGTGAGAGCACTGGCGGAGGATACGAGATTCGAACTCGTGAGGGGTTGCCCCCAACACGCTTTCCAAGCGTGCGCCCTAGGCCACTAGGCGAATCCTCCGCCGCAAACAATACAAGACGTTGGGGAGTGCTCGCGAACATGATCCGGGGGAGGGGGGTGGTCGGTGGGTGAGCGGGGGTGGAGAGGGGGAGGTGGGTTCGTTTCTTGGGTGGGGGATCCGCTAGTGTGGTGCGCAGCCCCTCACGTGGCGCTATCTGACTGAACTCCCCCAGGGCCGGAAGGCAGCAAGGGTAGGTCGGCTCTGGCGGGTGCGTGGGGGGCGCTTGCGTTGGCGGACGGGGTCGGGGTCTTTTGTCTGGGCAGGGGCCCGCGCCCGGGGGAAGCCGGGAGCGGGGGAGCGGCCGGGCGTTCGGGGGCGGGCCGGTTGTCAGTGGGGCCCGATATCGTCGTATGCGTGTCGTCCCTTGCGCTGTACCGCCGCTACCGACCCGAGACCTTCGCCGAGGTCATCGGGCAAGAGCACGTGACCGACCCGCTGCAGCAGGCGTTGCGGAACAACCGGGTCAACCACGCGTATCTCTTCAGTGGGCCGCGCGGCTGTGGCAAGACGACCAGTGCGCGGATCCTGGCGCGGTGCTTGAACTGTGAGGAAGGTCCCACTCCCACTCCCTGCGGTACCTGCCAGTCGTGCGTGGACCTGGCCCGCAACGGGCGGGGCTCGATCGATGTGATCGAGATCGACGCGGCGTCCCACGGTGGCGTGGACGACGCCCGTGAGCTGCGCGAGAAGGCGTTCTTCGGGCCGGCGAGCAGCCGGTACAAGATCTACATCATCGACGAGGCGCACATGGTGACCTCGGCGGGCTTCAATGCCCTGCTGAAGGTCGTCGAGGAGCCGCCGGAGCATCTGAAGTTCATCTTCGCCACGACCGAGCCCGAGAAGGTCATCGGGACGATCCGGTCGCGTACGCACCACTATCCGTTCCGGCTGGTGCCGCCGGGCACGCTGCGGGAGTACCTCGCCGAGGTGTGCGGGCGGGAGGACATCCCGGTCGAGGACGGGGTGCTGCCGCTGGTGGTGCGGGCCGGCGCCGGGTCGGTGCGTGACTCGATGTCGGTGATGGACCAGCTGCTCGCCGGGGCCGGTGCCGACGGTGTGACGTATGCCATGGCGACCGCCCTGCTCGGATACACCGACGGGTCGCTGCTGGACTCCGTGGTGGAGGCGTTCGCCGCGGGGGACGGGGCGGCGGCCTTCGAGGTGGTGGACCGCGTCATCGAGGGCGGTAACGATCCGCGGCGGTTCGTGGCCGATCTGCTGGAGCGGCTGCGGGATCTGGTGATCCTGGCGGCGGTGCCGGACGCGGGGGAGAAGGGGCTGATCGACGCCCCGGCGGATGTGGTGGAGCGGATGGCGGCGCAGGCGTCCGTCTTCGGGGCGGCGGAGCTCAGCAGGGCCGCCGACCTGGTCAACACGGGGCTGACGGAGATGCGCGGCGCGACCTCGCCGCGGCTGCAGCTGGAGCTGATCTGTGCGCGGGTGCTGCTGCCCGCGGCGTACGACGACGAGCGGTCGGTGCAGGCGCGGCTCGACCGGCTGGAGCGCGGCGCGGGCGCGGCGCTCGCGGCCGGACGCGGGCCGGCCGGCCACGGAGGAGCCGGGGGCGACCTCGGCGCCGGGCCGGCTCCGGTGGTGAGCGGTGGTGGGCCCGCGGCCGGGTACGTGCCGGGGCCGGAGGCGCATCCGCCGATGCCGGCCGCGGGCCCGTCCGGTCCGGCGGCCGCGCGTGCCGCGGTGCGCGGGGCCGGTGCCGGGGCGCCGGCAGGAAATTCCTCCGCGGGGACGCCCGCGGCCGGGGCGCCGTCCGGTGGACCCGTCCCCGCACCGGCCGCACCGACCGCACCGGCCGCACCGGAGACCGGTGGGGCCGGTGCGCCGGCTCCCGCGGCCGCTCCGGGTACGGAGGGCGCGGGCGGGACCCAGGGAGGCCCTGCGGGCGGCGCGCCCGCGCGGCCCGGAGCGTGGCCCGGCGCGGCCGGCAGAGGAGCCGGTGCCGGCGGCGCGGCCAACGGTGCCGTGGGCAACGGCGGCGCGGCGCGGCAGCCCGGTGGCTGGCCGACGGCCGTAGCGCCCGGACAGGGTGGACAGGGCGGTCAGGGGCCGCAGGGCGGGGGCGCGCCGGCGGGCGGGCCGGCCGCCAATGCGCCCGCACCCCAGCCCGCGCAGCCGGCGGCCGGGGCGCCCGCGCCCGTGGCGCCCACCCCCCAGGCGGGGGCGGCGCAGGGTGCCGCCCAGGTGCGGCAGATGTGGCCGGACATCCTCGACGCGGTCAAGGCCCGCCGGCGCTTCACCTGGATTCTGCTCAGCCAGAACGCCCAGGTCTCCGGCTTCGACGGCACGACCCTGCAGATCGGCTTCCCCAACGCCGGGGCCCGCGACAGCTTCGCCAACGGCGGGAGCGAGGACGTCCTCAAGGACGTGCTCGCCGAGCGGTTCCAGGTGCAGTGGCGGGTCGAGGCCATCGTCGACCCCTCGGGCGGCGCCAACCCGCCGGCCGGCGGTGCCCCCCGCAGCGGCGGTGGCGGCTTCGGCGGGGCGCCTGCCGCACCGGCGCCGTCCGCACCGCAGGCGCCGCCTCAGCACAGCGGTCCGCCGGCGCCCCCGTCGGCCGGTGGCGGTCAGTACGGCCAGGGCGGCGGCACCGGCGGCGGCCAGGGTGCCCGGATGGCACGGGAAGCCGTCGCGCCGTCCGCGTCGGCCGGCGGCGGGTCGGGCGCTGCCGCGCCGGAGCCCTCGTACACCCCGCCCGAGCCCCCGCCGATGTCGATCGAGTACGACATGCCGGCCGAGGACGACCCCGACCTCGTCGACTCCGCGCTCAGCGGCCACGACCTGATCGTTCGCGAGCTGGGCGCCACGGTCGTGGAGGAGTTCACCAATGAGTGAGCACGCGGACGACGAGACGCGGATCGCGCGGCGCTGACGGCCCGTACACGGGGCGTGTTCGTCGCACACGAACGGTGAGTGGACGCGCGCGGGGCGTACACCCGTGCTCCTCCCTACGGCGTAGGGCGCCGGGCCGGTGAAACACGTAGGCTCGGGCTACCGCACCAATCGTTGTCGTACGGCAGGAGTTCCGTCGTGATCCCCGGTGGTCAGCCCAATATGCAGCAGCTGCTTCAGCAGGCTCAGAAGATGCAGCAGGACCTTGCGGCCGCCCAGCAGGAGCTGGCGGAGACGCCCGTGGAGGGTTCCGCGGGCGGCGGCCTCGTCAAGGCCACGGTGACCGGCTCGGGTGAGCTCCAGGGCCTGGTCATCGACCCCAAGGCGATCGACGCCGACTCCGCGGAGGAGACGGCCGAGACCATCGCCGACCTCGTCCTGGCGGCCGTCCGGGACGCCAACGCCAGCGCCCAGCAGCTCCAGCAGCAGAAGCTCGGTCCGCTCGCCCAGGGCCTGGGTGGCGGCGGCATCCCCGGTCTCCCCTTCTGAGGAGTAGCCAACTAGCGTACGCAGTACGGCAGAAGAGAGAGAAGACGTTCCGTGTATGAAGGCGTGGTCCAGGACCTGATCGACGAGTTGGGCAGGCTGCCCGGCGTCGGTCCCAAGAGCGCGCAGCGGATCGCCTTCCACATTCTTCAGGCCGAGCCGACCGATGTCCGCCGGCTCGCGAACGCGCTGATGGAGGTCAAGGCCAAGGTCCGGTTCTGCAGCGTCTGCGGCAACGTGGCGCAGGAGGAGCAGTGCCGGGTCTGCCTGGACCCGCGGCGTGATCCGGCGGTCATCTGTGTCGTGGAGGAGCCCAAGGACGTCGTGGCGATCGAGCGGACCCGTGAGTTCCGCGGCCGCTACCACGTCCTCGGCGGGGCGATCAGCCCGATCGAGGGCGTCGGCCCCGACGACCTGCGGATCCGGGAACTGCTGGCCAGGCTCGCGGACGGCACCGTGACCGAGCTGATCCTGGCCACCGACCCGAACCTCGAGGGCGAGGCCACGGCCACGTATCTGGCCCGCATGATCAAACCCATGGGGCTGAGAGTGACACGGCTGGCGAGCGGGCTGCCGGTCGGAGGCGATCTGGAGTATGCCGACGAGGTCACGCTCGGGCGGGCCTTCGAAGGGAGGAGACTTCTCGATGTCTGACGCCACGCTGCACAACGCGACACAGAACCCGGACGACTTCGCCGTTTCGATCTCCGACTCGATCGAGAGCTTCATCGTCGCCGTCACGGAGGTCGCCAAGGGCGACGAGCCGGACAGCGCGGTGCCCTTCCTGCTGCTGGAGGTCTCCCAGCTGCTGCTCACCGGCGGCCGGCTGGGCGCCCACGAGGACATCGTCCCCGATGAGCGGTACGAACCGGACACCGGTCCGGAACCGGATGTCGACGAGCTGCGTGAGCGTTTCGCGGACCTGCTCGACCCGGTGGACGTCTACTCCGAGGTCTTCGACCCGTACGTCCCGCGCAGCGAGCCGGTCGCCAGCCGGATCTCCGACGATCTGGCCGACATCATCACCGACCTGCGGCACGGCCTGGCGCACTACCGGGCGGGGCGGGTGGTCGAGGCGCTGTGGTGGTGGCAGTTCTCCTACCTCTCCAACTGGGGCCCGACGGCCTCGGCGGCGCTGCGCGCGCTGCAGTCGCTGGTCGCCCACGTACGCCTGGACCAGCCGCTGGACGAGCTGGACGGTCTGGACACCGACAGTGGCGTCGACGGTGACGAGGACCGGCTCGCGGAGGAGGCCGGCAGGGTGATGGCGGCGGAGATCGCCCGGCCGCTGGGGCTACGCGGACCCACCGCCGAGGCGGTCCGCCCGGCAGGCCCGGGCCTGTGACCTGAGTTACGTTTCCGTGTGTACGGGCGCGGAGCGGGCATGTGCTCCGCCGAGCGGGCGCGATGGGGCGTCACGCGGAACCACGGAACGAGCTGTGACCCACAGTGATCAGTGCAATGAGTGGTCGGCCGGTGAGTGGTCGTTCGATGAGCGACCGGTCGGCGGGCGGCCAGTCGGTGCGTGATCGACCGGTGAGTCGGCCATCTCAGGATGTGGTATCAGCGGGGCGGACTCCGCTCGCTCGTTAGACTGAGCCGACCGCAGTACCCCCATTTCCGGGGGTCCGGGAGGAAACTCCCGAAGAGACAGTTGCGAGGAGCGCACGTGGGCCTTGTCGTGCAGAAGTACGGCGGCTCATCCGTTGCGGATGCCGAGGGCATCAAGCGCGTTGCCAAGCGAGTCGTCGAAGCCAAGAAGAACGGCAACCAGGTTGTCGTAGTGGTTTCGGCGATGGGCGACACGACGGACGAGCTGATCGATCTCGCGCAGGAAGTGTCCCCGATTCCGTCGGGGCGCGAGTTCGACATGCTGCTGACCGCCGGAGAGCGGATCTCCATGGCCCTGCTGGCGATGGCGATCAAAAACCTCGGACACGAGGCGCAGTCCTTCACCGGTAGCCAGGCCGGTGTCATCACCGATTCCGTGCACAACAAGGCACGGATCATCGATGTCACGCCGGGCCGGATCAAGACCTCCGTCGACGAGGGCAACATCGCCATCGTCGCCGGCTTCCAGGGTGTGTCCCAGGACAAGAAGGACATCACGACGCTGGGGCGCGGCGGGTCGGACACGACCGCCGTCGCGCTGGCGGCCGCCCTGGACGCCGATGTCTGTGAGATCTACACCGATGTGGACGGTGTCTTCACCGCCGACCCGCGGGTCGTGAAGAAGGCCCGGAAGATCGACTGGATCTCCTTCGAGGACATGCTGGAGCTGGCCAGCTCCGGCTCCAAGGTGCTGCTGCACCGCTGCGTCGAGTACGCACGCCGTTACAACATCCCGATCCACGTCCGCTCGTCCTTCTCGGGGCTTCAGGGCACGTGGGTCAGCAACGAACCGCAAGGGGACCAGCCGATGGAGCAGGCAATCATCTCGGGCGTCGCACACGACACCTCCGAGGCGAAGGTCACGGTCGTCGGGGTTCCGGACAAGCCGGGCGAGGCCGCGCGCATCTTCCGTGCGATCGCGGACTCCGAGGTCAACATCGACATGGTCGTGCAGAACGTGTCGGCCGCCTCGACCGGTCTGACCGACATCTCCTTCACGCTGCCCAAGACCGAGGGCCGCAAGGCCGTCGCGGCCCTGGAGAAGACCCGTGCCGCGGTCGGCTTCGACTCGCTGCGCTACGACGACCAGATCGCCAAGATCTCGCTGGTCGGCGCCGGCATGAAGACCAACCCGGGCGTCACCGCGACGTTCTTCGAGGCGCTGTCGAACGCGGGCGTGAACATCGAGCTCATCTCGACCTCCGAGATCCGCATCTCGGTCGTCACCCGCGCCGATGACGTCAACGAGGCCGTGCGCGCCGTGCACACCGCCTTCGGTCTCGACACGGACAGTGACGAGGCCGTGGTCTATGGCGGCACCGGTCGATGATTCCGGCCGAGGCGGGCCGTCCGTCCCTCGCTGACACCGCGGGGGCGGACGCCCGCACGGCCCGCAAGCCGCATCTCGCCGTCGTCGGCGCCACCGGCGCCGTCGGCTCGGTCCTGCTCGGCATCCTGTCCGAGCGGGCCGACGTCTGGGGCGAGATCCGGCTGATCGCCTCACCCCGCTCGGCCGGCCGCAAGCTGACCGTGCGGGGCGAGCAGGTCGAGGTCGTCGCACTGGGCGAGGATGCCTTCAACGGCATCGACGTCGCGATGTTCGACGTCCCCGACGAGGTCGCCGCGCAGTGGGTGCCGGTCGCGGTGTCCAAGGGCGCGGTGGTCGTGGACAATTCCGGCGCGTTCCGGATGGATCCGGACGTGCCGCTGGTCGTTCCCGAGGTCAATGCGCACACCGCGCGGGTACGCCCGCGCGGCATCATCGCCAACCCCAACTGCACCACGCTGTCGATGATCGTCGCGCTGGGCGCGCTGCACGCCGAGTACGGGTTGAGCGAGCTGATCGTCTCCTCGTACCAGGCCGTCTCCGGGGTGGGGAAGGCCGGCGTGGACACGCTGCGGGCGCAGCTGTCGGCGGTGTGCGGTACGGAACTGGGCGCGAAGCCCGGCGACGTGCGACGGGCCGTCGGGGACACGCTGGGGCCGTTTCCGGCCCCGATCGCGCTCAACGTGGTGCCCTGGGCCGGCACGCTCCAGGAGGACGGTTGGTCCTCCGAGGAGCTCAAGGTCCGGAACGAGACCCGCAAGATCCTGGGGATGCCGGAGCTGCCGGTCACCGCGACCTGTGTGCGGGTGCCGGTGCTGACGACCCACTCGCTCGCCGTGCACGCGCGGTTCGAGAACGAGGTCACGGTCGCCGGCGCGCACGAGATCCTGGCCGCGGCGCCGGGGGTCGTGCTGTGTGACGACCCGGCGGAGGAGGAGTACCCCACTCCGTCCGACGTCGTCGGTACGGACCCGACCTGGGTCGGCCGGGTGCGGCGCTCGCTGGACGATCCGCGGGCGCTGGAGCTGTTCGTCTGCGGGGACAATCTGCGCAAGGGCGCGGCGCTGAACGCCGCGCAGATCGGCGAGTTGCTGGCGGGGGAGCTGCGGCGGTAGCCGGCGGCGGGCCGCGCCGCCGGGCTCCGGGCCCGTGTCGAGCGGATGCACTGTGGGTGTGCCGTGCTGCTGAGTGGGCGCACTATGGGTGTGCCGTGCTGCTGAGTGGGTGTGCCGGGCCGTGGCCGGTGAGGGGCGTGAGGTCACCGCGCCCGGTGGGGCGAGTACCAGCCGTGCGGAGAGCGCGACTTGGCGTAATTGACCGTCGCGGGTGGACCGCCTGGGAGATACTTTGCGGGTCGTGTGAAGATTCTGTGAGCGAATTGCTGGCCCAGACCTCTTGATCTGGGCTGACGATCTGTTCGACCATTCGCTCCCCGCCACACTGCAACCGGCAGTTGGGCGGGGAGCGTCTTTGTGGCCGCCCTCAGGGGGTGGTCCGGGATGTCCGCGGGCCGCTTGGCGGGCCCTCGGGCGTCGGGCAACGCGTCGGGATGAATAGGGCATTCGGGAAGAGCTGGTACGCATGAGGGCATTTGATGCACCGTCAAAAGCGGTGCCTTGCGCGTACAACCCTTACAGGGGGAAGCGTGTCCAACAGGCGTGGCAGAGGTACTCGGATTCACGATCGCGCCAGTGGGCGCCGCAGGGGCGCCGGCGCGTCCCCGTCGGCCCCGCACGGCCGGGGGCATGCCGGTGATCGCCCCCTGGCCCACCACGCGTCCCGCGCAGCTTCCTTCTCAGCGTGGGGACACTGACGAGGCGATGGCAGCGGGCACCACAGTCGACCACCTCACGGAGACCTACCGCGCGCACTACCGCTCGCTGCTCGGTCTCGCGGCGCTGCTCCTCGACGACACCGCCTCCTGCGAGGACGTCGTCCAGGAAGCCTTCATCCGCGTGCACTCCGCGCGCGGGCGGGTGCGCGAACCCGACAAGACCCTCGCCTACCTCCGGCAGACCGTCGTCAATCTCTCCCGCTCCGCGCTGCGCCGCCGCATCCTCGGACTCAAGCTGCTGTCCAAGCCGATGCCCGACATGGCCAGCGCCGAGGAGGGCGCGTACGACCTGCTGGAGCGCGATCAGCTGATCAAGGCGATGCGCGGACTGCAGCGCCGGCAGCGCGAGGTGCTGGTGCTGCGCTACTTCGCCGATATGACCGAGGCGCAGGTGGCCCAGACGCTGGGCATATCGCTCGGCTCGGTCAAGGCGTACGGCTCGCGCGGTATCGCGGCGCTCCGCGTCGCGATGGAGGCTCCGGCATGAGTGGCAAGACGTACGGGAGCGGCAAGACGTACGGGAGCGGCCAGGCGTACGGCCGGAACGGCTCGTTCCCCGCGGGCGCTCCGAACCGTCCGGAGGGTTTGGACGGCCTGGTGGGCCCCGACGGGGCGGACGGCCCGGACGCGGGGCAGGGGGGCGTCCCGTGCGACCCGTCCGGGGAAGCGGGCGATGACATCGGTGTCACGGACAGCTCGGTGGCCGGTACGGAACGTAGGGCCGGCGCGGGACGTGGCACGGAACCAGGGGCCGGCGCGGCACCCGGGGCCGGTGCTGCGGGCCGCCGTGACGCCGAGCGGGACGGTGGCGTCGCCCGTGGCCGCGACCGCGACCGTGACTCCGCCGGTGGCCGTGACTCCGCCGGTGATCGCGCGCAGGACGGCTGGGCGCGGCTGACGGCGCTCGTCCGGGAGGGCGACGCGTACGGCGCCGGGGCGCGGCACGGTGAGCCGTCCGGCGACGCGTACGACGGAGACACCTACGACGAAGAGACCTACGGCGGCGAGGCGTACGACAGGGGCGTGCGCGGCCGGGCGGGGCACGGGCGCGCGACGCCCGGCGACGAGACGCACGACCGCGACACGGGTGCCGAGGTCGCCTTCGGCGGCGGGAGCGGCCGAGGGCGCGGCAGCGGCGACGGGCGCGACCACGGACGCAGCCATCCCACGGGCGGTTCCGGCGGCGGCTTCGGCGACGAGGACGACCTGCGGCGACTGCTGCAGTCCCGCGTCGGCGACCTCGAACCGGCACCGGACGCACTGGACCAGCTGCGCCGCGCGGTCCCCGCACGCCGTCAGCGCCGCCGGCACGCCCTCGTGGGCGCGGCCGCCGCGCTGCTGCTCGGCGGCACGTCCATCCCGGCCATGGTCCACGTCGCCAACCTCGCCGACGGCGCCCCCGACCGGGCCGCCAACGCCGCGAGCAGCCAGAGCGCGCAGAACGGCGCGGAGGGCGCGCACGGGGAGGGCACCGAACAGGCCGGACCGCGGCCGCCCGGCAGGGACGGCACGAAGCCCGGCGCGGACGAGCCCGCGGGCAAGGGCAGGACCACCGAGAAGAACGGCGCGGGCCACGGCGCCGGGGCGGGTACCCCGGCTCCGGACGAGACCATGGACGTCACCTCGCCGGCCTGCTCCCGCGACCAGCTCGGGCAGGGCACCGGCACGGTCCGCCCGGCCGACTCCGCGGGCCGCGTCTACGGCTCGTTCCGCGTGGTGAACACCTCCGGCGCCGCCTGCTCCGTCGAGGGCGGCGGCACCGTCGGCGTGGTCGCCCAGGGCAGCACCAACCCCGACCGCATCCACGTCGTCGACCACACGTCGGGTGATGAGGCGACCGGTCTGCCCGACCCGGCCACCACCCCTGACAAGCTCGTGCTCAAGCCGGGCGAGGCGTACGAGGTGCAGTTCGCCTGGATCCCGGAGTCCGGGGGCGGCACCACCGGGTGCGTCAGCCCGGGACCCTCGCCGACGCCCGACCCCACCAAGGACCCGGGGCAGTCCCCGGACGCCGGGGCCACCACGGCCGGTGACGGCAGCAGCGGCGGCAGCCAGGCGGGCGGCGACGAGGGGACCGCGGGCGGCGGCGGGGCGGCGTCCGGAGGGATCGTTCTCAGCCATACGCCGGAGGCCGGTGAGCCCACGGCGGCGGACGCCAAGGTCTCCGACGCCTGCGCGGGCACGGTCTACCGCACGGAGGCGCTGGCGGCGCAGTGAGGCCGGGCCGGAGGGACGGTGCGGGGCCGGGCCGGGGGGGCGACGCCCGTGTGTGGGGCGCCGGGGCCGCGGGCCGGCGCGGTGTGAGGTCGGGGCCGGTGGGTCCGCCGAGGCCGGTGGGGTGACCCGGTGATCCGAGGGGCTGTGGAGCGGCTGCCGGGCGGCGGCTGCGGGTCCGCCCCGGAGGGGGCGGTGCGGTCGCGCCGGGCGGGACCCGTACCGTTGAGGGCGTGTACCGATTCCTGCTGACCCCGCGGTGGTGGGGAATCAACGTCTTCGCCGTACTGGCGATCCCCTTCTGCATCTTCATGGGCAGCTGGCAGCTGGGTCGCTTCGAGGACCGCGTCGCCACCCACCAGCAGCAGGAGGACCGCTCCGACCGTGCCAAGACCGCGGCGGCCCGCCCGGTCGAGAGCCTGCTCCCGGTCGACAAGATCACGTCGGGACGGCAGGCCAGCGCCCGCGGACACTACGACACCGGTCACCAACTGCTCGTACCGAGCCGCACGTTGAAGGACAACCACGGCGAGCGACAGGGCTTCTACGTCCTCAGCCTGCTGCGTACGGACCACGGCAAGGCCCTCCCGGTCGTACGGGGCTGGCTGCCCGGCGACGCCGGCGCGAAGACCGATACGGCGAAGGTGCCGGCGCCGCCCAAGGGCGAAGTGACGGTCACCGGCGCGCTGCAGGCTTCCGAGAACCAGGGGACCGACGGCGTACAGGCGGGCGGCGGCCTGCCGCAGGGGCAGCTCGGCATGATCAGCGCCGCTTCGCTGGTCAACATCGTGCCGTACGAGGTCTACGACGCCTGGATCACGCTCACCGACGCCCAGGCCCCGCTGCGCGCCGTCCCGCCGGCCGCGGCCGAGGGCAGCGGCCTGGACCTCAAGGCGTTCCAGAACCTCGGCTACACCGGGGAGTGGTTCGTCTTCGCCGGCTTCGTCGTCTTCATGTGGTTCCGCCTCTTCCGCCGCGAGGCCGAAGCGGCCAAGGACGCGGCCCTGGGCCTCCTGCCGGAGGGGGAGGCGGAGCGGGCGCTTGCGCCGGAGGCGGAGGCGGAGGCGAAGGCCGAGGCGAAGCCTGCACCGGAGACGGACGCTGGGGCGGGAGCCGAGGTCGAGGCAGAGGCAGAGGCAGATGCGGGGGCAGAGGCGGGGGCGGGGCGGGGGTGAGCGGGTGGGGGGGCGCGGTTGCGCTCCCCGGGGGGGGCCTCCCCCCCCGCCCCCACCCCACCCCTCCCCCTTGCCCCCCTTTTTTTTGCGACGGTGTCGCACCTGGTCGTCGGGCGTATGACCGTTGTAGCCGCAATGCGATCGGCGTGCCACGGTAGGCCGTATGGCAGGCAAGCACCCGCATCCGCACGGTCCTGATCGCCACGCCCCGCACGACGCCGACACCGGCCACGGCCCCGTCGGCCATGGCGCCGGCCACCACCCGCGCAAGGCCGGCGGCGAGACCCTCAGCCAGGGCGGCGGCTACCCGCACGACGCGCACCACGTTCGCGCCGGCCACGACGCCCACGACGCCCACCACGTTCCCAGCGTCGTCCACCCGCACGCCGGGTCGCGTGGCGGGCCGGAGGCTTCGCGTGGGCACGCGCACCGGCACGGCGCGTGGTGGGCGCGGGTGCGGCATCGGGTCGGGCATGTGGTCGTGCCGCACAGTCACGAGACCGTGGACAAGGTCGATGCGGCGATGGAGACCTCACGAGAGGGCATGCGCACGCTGTGGCTGTCGCTCGGGGTGCTGGGGCTGACCTGCGCGGTGCAGGCGGCGATCGTCGCGGTGTCGGGGTCGGTGGCGCTGCTCGGTGACACCCTCCACAACGGTGCCGACGCCCTCACCGCGGTGCCCCTGGGCATCGCCTTCGTCCTCGGCCGCCGGGCCGCAAACCGCCGCTACACCTACGGCTACGGCCGTGCCGAGGACCTCGCGGGTATCGCCATCGTGCTGACCATCGCGGTCTCCTCCCTCCTGGCCGCCTACGAGGCGGTCGATCGTCTGCTGCACCCCCATGAGGTGACGCACCTGTGGGCGGTGGCCCTCGCCGCCGTGGCCGGGTTCGTCGGCAACGAGTGGGTGGCCCGCTACCGCATCCGCACCGGCCGCAGGATCGGCTCCGCCGCCCTGGTCGCCGACGGCCTGCACGCCCGCACCGACGGCTTCACCTCCCTCGCCGTACTCCTCGGCGCCGGCGGCACCGCCCTCGGCTGGCGCCTGGCCGACCCCCTCATCGGTCTGCTCATCACCGCCGCCATCCTCATGGTGCTGCGGGACGCGGCCCGCGAGGTCTACCGGCGCCTGATGGACTCCGTCGATCCCGCGCTCCTCGACACCGCGGAGAACGCCCTGCACGCCGTGGAAGGCGTGCGCGGCATCGGGCAGGTCCGCATGCGGTGGATCGGGCACCGCCTGCGCGCCGAGGCCGAGATCGTCGTCGACTCCGCTCTGACGGTGGTGCAGGCGCACGCCCTCGCCGTCGCCGCGGAACACGCTCTGATCCACGCCGTGCCCCGGCTCACGGCCGCGACCGTGCACACCGACCACACCGCCGCCGCGGGCACGGACCCGCATGCCGCCCTCGCCCATCACGCCCCTCACAGCGCCGCCTGAGCGAGGGCTTGTTCTTCTCCTTCCGGTCGGGGTCCGGTTCCGCTCCGTGTTTTTCGTGTCCTCCGGGGGGCGTCAGTCGGCCTCCGGGTCAGTGCTGCTGGTTCGTGGCGGGCTCGGGGTGGTCGGTGCCGGGCTTGAGGTGGCGTTGGGCGAAGTCGAGTTCCAGGCGGACCTGCTTGATGCGCTCCTCCACCACGAGGGAGCCATGACCGGCGTCATAGCGGTAGACCTCGTGCGGGTGGCCGCGCTGCTCCAGCCGCTTGACGTAGTTCTCCACCTGCCGGATCGGGCAGCGGGGGTCGTTGACGCCCGCGGAGATGTAGACGGGGGCCCGGACCGCCTCGACGTAGGTCAGCGGGGACGACGCCTCGAAGCGCTCGGGGACCTCCTCGGGGGTGCCGCCCAGGAGGGTGCGGTCCATCGCCTTGAGGGCCTCCATCTCGTCGTTGTACGCCGTGACGTAGTCCGCGACCGGGACCGCCGCCAGGCCCACGGCCCACGCGTCCGGCTGCGTGCCGAGGCCCAGCAGGGTGAGATAGCCGCCCCAGGAGCCGCCCGCCAGCACCAGCCGCTCCGGATCCGCCAGACCGGACGACACCGCCCACGCGCGCACCGCGGCGATGTCCTCCAGCTCGATCAGGCCCACGCGGTGCTTCAGGGCGTCCGTCCACGCCCGGCCGTAGCCCGTCGAGCCGCGGTAGTTGACGCGGACGACCGCGAAGCCGTGGTCCACCCAGGCCGCCGGGGACGAGGCGAAGGCATCGCTGTCGTGCCAGGTCGGACCGCCGTGGATGTCGAAGACCGTGGGGAAGGGGCCCTCCCCGGGCGGCTGCTGGACCAGGGCGTGGATCCGGCCGCCGGGGCCCTCCACCCACACGTCCCGCACCGCCACCGAGGCGGGTGCCGCCGCGCCGGGCGGGTCCAGGACGACCTTGCCGCTGGTCGAACGGACCTCCGGCGGCTGGGCGGCCGACGACCAGAGGAACTCGACGGTGCCGTCCGGCCGCGCCGTCGCGCCGGAGACCGTGCCGGCCGGGGTCTCGACCCGGGTCAGGGACCGGCCGGCCGCGCCGGACAGGTCGAAGCGCCACAGCTCGCTGCGCGCCTGGTATTCGTGCTCCACCAGCAGGGCGGAGCCGTCCGGATACCAGTCGGCGCCCACATCGCCGGGGAGGTCGATCTCCAGCGGCGTCTCCACGCCCGTCAGCGGGTCCCAGATCATGGGCTCCCAGCGGCCCCGCCGCTGATGTCCCACCAGCAGCCGGGAGTCACCGTCCACCGGTGCGAAACCCATCACCGACAGGCCCAGCTCCTCGGTCCCGCCCTTGGTGTCGTCCAGCTCCGCGACCGTGGAGCCGTCCGCGCGCACCACACGGATCGCGGAGTGCATCGCGTCGCCGTGCTCGGTGTGCTCCAGGGCGATCAGCGAGCCGTCGTGCGAGAGATCACCGACGCCCGCCGACTCGCGGTGGCGGTAGATCTCCACCGGCGGCTGCCCCGGCCGGACGAGGTGGACCGTCGAGCCGTCCTCGTCGGTCGAGCGCCCGACGACCGCCGTGCCGTCCCGGCCGATCGCCAGACCCCCCGGGTACGACGGGTCGAGACCCGGGGTGGCGGGCTCGTCCGGGCCGCCGGCGAACGGCTGCCGCATCCAGACGCCGAACTCGTCGCCGTCGGTGTCCGAGAACCACCAGATCCACTCGCCGTCCGGCGACAGTGTGCCGTCCGTCGTGCCGTTCGGCCGGTCCGTGGCCTGGCGCTGCCGGCCGGTCGCCCGGTCCCAGGCGTACAGCTCGAAGGTGCCGGTGGCGTTCGAGACGAACAGGGAGCGGTCCGGGGCGTCCTCGGCCCAGTCCGGCAGCCCGATCCGCGGGGCGCGGAAGCGCTTCTCCCAGTCCGGCACGGCGTCGCCCGCTATCGGGGCGGCCTGGCCCGACACCGTCACGGAGGAGCGGCCGGCTTCGGTCGTCGGAGGGTTCGGCTCGGTGGAGTGGTCGGGGCCCGCGGTCGTCTCGTCAGTCATGGGCCCATTCTGCGCCCGGCAGCCCAAATGCGTTGGCGAGGGCCCCAAGCCTGTGGATAACTTCGTGATATGCGAAGACACAACGGCCCCGACGACTGGCGGGAAGCCAATCGCGCCAGGTGGGACGAGCGGGTCGCCCTCCACACCGCGAGCGATTTTTACGACCAGGACCGGTTCCGCCGGGTCCGGGACGTACTCCGGGCCTTCGAGACCGCCGAGGTCGGTGACGTCACCGGCCGGTCCCTGCTGCACCTCCAGTGCCACTTCGGCCAGGACACCCTCTCCTGGGCCCACCGCGGCGCCGCCCGCGTCGTCGGCCTGGACTTCTCCGAACCGGCCGTCGAGGCAGCGCGCGAACTCGCCGCCGAACTCGGCTACGGCCCGGACCGCGCGGCGTTCGTCGCCGCCGACGTCTACGACGCCGCCGAAGCCGTCCCGGACGATGCCTACGACATCGTCTACACCGGCATCGGCGCCCTGAACTGGCTGCCGGACCTGGAGCGGTGGGCCGACACCGCCGCCTCGCTCGTCGCGCCCGGCGGCTTCCTCTACCTCGCCGAGTTCCACCCGCTGTGCGACGCCCTGGACGACGAGACCGGCTCGCGCATCGTCCACGACTACTTCAGCCGCGACGCCTGGGTCGACGAAGTGCCCGGCAGCTACACCGACTTCGACGCGCCGACGGTCAACAACCGCAGCGTCGAATGGCAGCACCCGATCGGCGAGGTGGTCTCCGCCCTGGCCGGCGCCGGCCTGCACCTGGAGTTCCTGCACGAGCACGACCTGACGATGTTCCAGCGCTTCGGCGCGCTGCGGCGGGCCGACGACGGCTTCTACCGGTTCCCCGGCGACCGTCCCCGCGTCCCGCTGATGTACTCGCTGCGGGCCCGCCGCCCGCGCTGACACCCGCCGGGGCGGCGCCGCCGGCCCCGCACGCGGCGGCTAATCTGTCGGCCCGGCGCTGCCGCGCGACGTCCCGCGCGGCGGCCGCCGGGCGAGAGGGACGAGCCAACGCCGTGCGGCCGGGCGCCGCACGGAACGGAACGACGGGGGTCAGTTGTGCGGATGCCGATACGTCTCGCGGGTGCCGCGGGCATGAGCGCGCTCATGCTGCTGGCGGTGGGATGCGCGGGCGGGGACGCCGGCCGGCAGCCGGCAGCGGCCGAATCCGTCACGCCCGCCAAGCCGCTGCCGATGAAGCCCACGCCGCGCCGGGCCACCTGGACCGGCACCGACCACACGGCGCATCCCCTGCGGCTCACGCCCACCCGGCTGGCCCGCGGCTCCGACTCCGACCTGTCGCACATCCGGCTGGACGGCGACCTGAAGGGGATGGTGCCGTACTACCTCACCTTCTCCTACACCAACACCGGCAAGGGCACGGTGAAGAACCTGTCGCCGGAGCGGAACTTCTCCGTCAACGGCACCGACGGCCAGGCCGCCCAGGCCGTCTCGCTGTTCCGGTCCAACCCCCTCGCCACCGGCTCCGGGCTGCCGCCCGAGTGCCGCGAGAGCGGCAAGTCCGAGCTGGCGGCCGGGGCCACCGCCGCGATCTGCCAGATCTTCATGCTGCCCAAGAGCCAGCAGCCGGCCACCGTCTCCTACAAGGACGACGGCGGTGACACCCTCATGTGGCAGGTCGGCGGCGCCAAGGGCGGCCCCGGCGGGGTGCTGGACCCCGACATGCCCGCCGACGGCATCACCACGGACAGCCGCGACCGCCCCGTGTCGCTGCGCATCACCCCCAAGGGTGTGCGGACCGGCTCGCTCGCCGACCTGAGCCGCTTCGACCTGGACGCGGACCAGAAGAAGATGACCCCGTACTACGTCACGATGCAGTACCGCAACAGCGGCAAGTACGACGTGCTGCCGAGCATGAGTGACGGCGTGACGCTGCGGACCACCGGCGGCCGGACCGTGCAGAAGATGACGCTGATCGACATCGGCGGCCCCGGGGTCGCGAAATGCCCCGCGGCCGTCCCCGACAAGATGGTGAAGCCGAACGGCGTGGTCACCGAGTGCTCCGTCCACCTGCTGCCGAAGGGCGACACCCCGGCCGCCGTCGTCTTCACCGGTGACGGCCACGACTCCCCGTCGGTCACCTGGCGGGCGCAGGTCGACGGCGGGAAGTAGAAGTCGGCGGGAAGTGGGCGGCGCCGGGGAGCAGGCGACGGCCGCAAGTGCGCGGCCCGGGGCGGTGGTTGACGGTGCGGGGCGGTGGCGGCCCCGCACCGGTGGTGGCTCAGCGCAGGCGCAGGGGCAGCGCGTTCAGCCGCCAGCTGCCCGGCACCGGCGTGCGCTCCAGGGCGTCCGGCGCGACGGCCAATGACAGGTCGGGGAAACGCCGGAACAAGGCGCCCAAGGCGACCTCGCCCTCCTGTTTGGCGAGCGTCGCGCCCAGACAGTAGTGCGCCCCGTGACCGAACCCCACGTGGTTCTCGGCGTGGCCGGCGGGGTGCCGGGTCAGGTCCAGGCGGTCGGGGTCGGCGTAGTGGCGCGGGTCGCGGTTCGCCGAGACCAGGATGAGCTGGACGGCGTCCCCCTGGCGGATCCGGACGCCCGCCAGCTCGACGTCCTCGGCGGCGTAGCGCAGCTGCGTCATGTGCACCGGGCCGCACCAGCGCATCAACTCGTGCACCGCGCGCGGCAGCAGCGCCGGGTCGTCCTTGAGCAGCCGCAGCTGGTCGGGGTGGGTGAGCAGGGCCGCCGTGCCGTTGCCGATGAGGTGCGCGGTGGTCTCGTGGCCGGCCAGCACGACGGTGAGGACCATGGTGACCATCTCGACGTCGCTGAGCCGGCTGCCGTCGTCGTCATGGGTCCGGATCAGCTCGCTGAGCAGGTCGTCGGTGAGCGCCCGGCGGCGCGCCCCGATCAGCTCGTGGATGTGGTCGATCATCGCCGGGAAGGACCGGCTCAGCCGGTCCGGCTGGAGCGAGACCAGGTCGGCACCCCAGGCGCGCCACTGCGGGCGGTCCTCCTCGGGGATGCCGACCAGCTCGCAGATGACGGTGATCGGCAGGGGGTAGGCGAAGTGCTGGATCAGGTCGACGACGCCGTCCTCGGCGTGCTCCGGCAGGCGGGCCAGCAGCTCGTCGGCTATCTGCGCGACGCGCGGCCGCAGACCGGTGATCTTCCGCGCGGTGAAGGCCCGGGAGACCAGGCGGCGCAGCCGGGTGTGGTCGGGGGCGTCGTTGTTGAGGATCGAGCCGAGCAGATAGACGCGCAGGTGCTCGGGGAAACCCATCATGTCCATCAGCCGGGACATCGGGGTGTCCTCGGGGGCCGCGCCCAGCGCCGAGGAGACCGGATTGTTCAGGAACCGCTGGTCGCGCAGGACCTCGCGGACCTCCTCGAAGCGCGTCACGAACCACACGGGTGAGTCGTCCAGGAACCGTCCCCGCACGACCGGGCCCTGCTCGCGCAGCGCGCCGTAACCCGCGAACGGGTCACTGATCAGCGCGGGGTCCATCAGGTTCGGCTCGCCGGGGTGCTTGCCGACGTGCTCGGTGAACGCGTTGCTGGGTAATGCCGACATCGTTCGTTCTCCTCCGGTTGGGAGTGGCGGTGAGTCGGGGCGGGCCCGGCGCGGTGCCCGTGGTGCGGGCGCGCGACGGGGAGTCGGCCGGTGGGGGTGGTCAGCGGCGCAGTTGCCGGTCCATCTCCTGCTCGCTCAGCTCGGTCAGCTCCTCGTAGAGGGCGATGACGTCCGGAGCGGCAGCCGCGGCGGCGTCGTGCCGGCCGGCGCTGTCGGGCGTCTCCAGCGCGCAGTGCACGGCCCGGGCGAGGAGCCCGGCGCGTACCTCCGGGGACTCCGGGGCACGGTCGCCGTGCAGCGCCTCGGACGTGACGAAGCCGGTGGCGAGCGCCAGCAGCGTGTACCGCTGGTGCCGGACGTCGGTGTCGGCACGCACCAGGCCGTGCGCGCGCAGCACCTCCAGATGGCGGCACAGGGTCCGGTCGCTGTGCGCCATCAGCTCCGCGAACTCCTGCTTCGCGGTGTCATTGAGCCGGCCGAGGGTGTCGGAGTCGCCGGTGTGGACGGCGCGCAGCGCCGGCTCGCCCAGGAAGTCACGGAACAGCCCGCTGACCACGCGGCTGGGCAGGACCTCCAGCGGGTCGGCGCGCATCCGCGCCAACTGGCGGTGCCGGCCCCGGGACTGGACCTTCAGCACGACCGCCAGCAGCAGCGCGTCCTTGGTCCTCCAGTGCAGATAGACCGTGCCCTTGCCGACCTTGGCGCGTCGGGCGATCTCGTCGATGGTCACCCGCCCGTACCCCCAGGCGAGCAGCAGCTCCTCGGCCGCCCGCAGGATGCGCTCGGCGCGCTCCGCGCGTTCCACGGCTCCCCCTCCGACTCCGTGACCAGATTTCGAATCTGGTCACGGAGTCAAAAGTAGGCCGGTGGCCGCCCGGCGGGCAATGCGCTTTCCGGCCAGTGGGGTCGCGCCAAGTGGAAGCCCCGACCAGGGACGGGGGGCACCTGGTCGGGGCGGTCGGAGGGCGGGCGGCGGGGTCAGAGGGCGTTCAGTCGCACGGCGGAGGCCATCGCCAGATAACCGGCGTCGCTGGGGTGCAGACCGTCCTGGGAGACGTAACCGGGGCGGGCGCGGGAGGGCTGCCGCGGGTCGGTCAGCACCCGGTCGGCGTCCAGGACGGCGTCGTAGGCGTGGCTGGTGCGGATCCAGTGGTTGAGCTCCCGGCGGACCTTGTCGCCGGCGGGGGTGGTGAACGGGAAGACCGCGGCGGTGAGCGGCAGGATCGTCACGCCGATGGCCTTCACACCGTGCGCGTGCGCCTCGCGGATCAGGGCACGGTGGCCGTCGATCAGCTGGCGGGCGGTGACCTGCGGGCGGCTCTTGGCGCACCGGTCGCCGTCCCGCGGGCGGGACAGGTCGTTCGCGCCGAGGTGGATGAAGACCGTGCGCAGCGCGGCGCGTTCGCGCAGCTCGCGCTCGAAGCGGGCGATGCCCTTCTCGCCGTAGCAGGGGGAGTCGTGCAGCAGCCGGTCGCCGGCCAGACCGGCGTTGGTCATGCCCTGGGGGCGGCCGGCGGCGATGAGGCGCTCGACGAGCTTGTCGGAGAAGCGGTTGTCGGTGCCGGGGCTGGTCCCCACGCCGTCCATCAGGGAGTCGCCGAAGACCATCAGCGACGAGCCGGAGCCGGTCACCTCGGCGGCGGTCAGGTAGTACCAGGCGTGTGAGGTACGGCGGCCGAAGGCGTCGTCGGCCGGGCTGCGCAGCAGGTCACCGGGGGCGCGGTAGGAGGTGGCCGTGGTGAAGCGGTGCAGCGTGGCCGGGCCGGTCGGGGCGGTGAAACGCAGGGAGACGGTGAGCTTCTCCAGGTTGCTGGTGGGCAGGTCGACGGCGTCGGTGACGGTGTCACGGCCGGTGGGGACGGTGACCGTGCGGGCGCCGTGGAAGGTGAGGGTGCGTACGGTGCCGGGGCGCGCCTTGGCGTCACCGTCCGACCGGGCCACGGTCGCACCGGCCAGGCGCAGCGGCCGGGTGCCGTAGGCGTTGGAGAAGCGCAGCCGCAGGGTGGGGCCGCCGACGCTGAGCCGGATCACCTGGCGCAGCGTCTCGTTGCCGAAGCCCTTCCGGGACCAGTTGGGGCCGTCCTGCGCGTCGTCCGTCGCCTGCTGCACGGCGGCCCCCCAGGTGGCGATCCACTGCGGGGCCCGGGCGGCGGCCGGCGCGGCCCGTTCGGCACGCGGTGCCGGCGCCGGCGGGGCGCAGGCACCGGTCAGCGCCACGGCCAGGGCCGTGGCCAGCGTCATCACGGCGGTGGCCTGGAGAGGGCGGACGGCCGGGTGCGGGTGCCGGCCGGGTTCGCGGGGCGCGGTGGTGTGTCGGCGCCACAGTCGCATCGAAAGCTCCTTGTTCTGCGCGGATCGAGTTGGTGGATCACCCCCGTTGTCGGTGTGTGGCCGGGGCGCTGACGGAAGGTCAGCGGTCGCCGGCGTCCGGGGACGGTATCCCCGGACTGCCGGGCGCATCATGGGAGTTGGCGCGGTGGAAGTAGGTCGCCACCGATAACAGGATCGCGTTGGCGCTGCGCAACTCGTCGAGCTCGTCCTCCAGTTCCGCGATGCGGCGTTCGGCCTGGAGGGGCCGGGTGTGGCGGGTGTGGTCGACGACGAGGCGGCGGCGGGCGGGACGGCCGTGGGCGGGCTCGGGCACGGTGATCTCCTCTCTCGGGGGCGCGGGGCGCGCGGGCCCCGGCCCGTCGGCGGCGGACGGGGCGGTTGCCGACGGGGCCGACGGGCTCAGTCGCGGCTGAAGCGGCGCAGGACGCCGGCCATGAAGACGACGGTCAGCAGGGCGGCGGACACCACCACCGTGACCGGTGGCTGGACGGTGGCCAGTTCGCTGCTGTCGCGCAGCGCGCCCATGAAGTCGAAGATGGGCAGGCCGTTGGCGACGGAGTACCACAGCGGCACGTAGACCGCCTGGAAGAGCCGGTGGGTGCGGCTGAGGGTGCCCAGCGCCAGGGCCAGGGACGGGATGAACAGGGCCCCGCCGGTCCAGCCCGCCAGGCCCAGCCAGTCGGCCGCGGCGATCAGCCGGATCAGGGGGCCGGCGCCGGCGACGACCGTGACCGTCAGGCCCGCGGCCCACTCGGCGAGGATCCGGCGGCGCACCGCGGGATAGGCGCCCAGCATGCCCTCGACGCCGTGTTCGTGGCGCTGGGTGCCCAGCCGGGACCAGATCAGCACCGGCCAGATCCAGGACAGCGGCAGCATCACACGGATGATGCCGTGCAGCTCCGGGGCGGTCAGCCCGCACAGGAAGAGGAACCCGGCGCCCAGCCACCACCACCAGCGCACGCCCTGCAGCAGGATCCGCACCTCGCCGGCCCACAGCCGCAGGGACACCGTGCCCGGCTCCGGACGGGTGCGCAGCAGACTGGCGACGGAGGGCCGCGACGCGGCGTCGTACGGGCCGACCTCGTCGATGAAGACCGGCTGGACGATGCCGGTGGCCGGCTCCTGCTTCGCGGCGGCCGACCGGCCCGGGCGGCTGCGCGCGGGGTCGAAGCGGCCGAACCACAGCGCCGGGAGGACGGCGATCGCCGCGGCGATCAGCAGCAGCGTCACCCGGCCCAGCACATACCCGGCGGTCGGCGTGAAGCCGTCCCAGGTGAAGAGCCCGAGGGGCTTGTCGAGGTAGGTCAGGCCGAGGCTGAACGAGCCGTCGACCTCGATGTGCTGGGCGACCATGTCGGCGTACATCGACCGGACCACGCTGTTGACGCCGATGCCGTCGAGCGGCAGCCCCGGGCCCTGCCCCGCCGTGGAGACCACCATCCAGCAGCAGAACCACAGGATGTTGCCCAGGCCGGTGCGCAGCACCGGCAGCGACTCGAAGAGCAGCGCCAGGGCGGCGGTCAGCGCCACCAGCGGCAGCGCGATCAGCACGAACGGCTGCCACAGGGCCAGCAGATCGACGTCACGGGACTCGCCGCGGGCCAGCTGCATGATCAGCGCGGTGACCGCGAGCACGCCGAGCATCGAGGTCAGCAGCATCAGGTTGCTGAGGAACTTGCCCAGCATGTACGCGGAGGTGCGCAGCGGGGTGGCGGCGAGCAGCTGGCCGACGCGGGTGCTGCGGTCGCGCTCGATGGAGTTGCGGACGATGTAGAAGCCGCCGAGGGTGATCCACAGGCCTGCGGCCAGCGCGGTCACCATGCCGACGTAGGCGCTGTTGTAGACCCCGCGGTGATCACCGATCTGCATGATCATCCATTTGGCGTCCGAGTCCGGCACCGCGACGTACCCCAGGGCGACGGCCGCGGCCAGCACCACGACGTACGCGGGACGGCGCACCCGGTCACGGAAGTCGGCCACCGCGAGGCCGGTGAGCATCTGGAGCATCGCGTCACACCGCCCCGGCCCGCAGCGGCCGTTCGCCGAAGCCCATGGCGGGCCGGCCGCCCTCGGACTGCCGGATGATGCCCAGGTAGGCGTCCTCCAGGTCGGGCGTCAGCTGCACGGCACCCTCGTACGGAAGCTCCTTCGACAGCAGCCGGATGCGGACACCCTCGGTGGTGCGCACCAGCCTGCTGACGGTGTACTGCGCCTGCACCGCCGGTACGGACGCCGGGTCGACGAGCACCTCCCACACCTGGCCCGCCACCGAACGCAGCAGGTCCTCGGGGGTGCCGCGGCGCTGCAGCCGGCCGCCGGCCATCACCGCGATGTCGGAGGCCACCGACTCGACGTCGGAGACGATGTGGGTGGAGAGCATCACGACCTTCTCGGCCGCCAGCTCGCTGAGCAGGTTGCGGAAGCGGACCCGCTCCTCGGGGTCGAGCCCGGCGGTGGGCTCGTCCACGATGATCACCTGCGGGTCGGCGAGCAGCACCTGGGCGATGCCGACCCGGCGCAGCATGCCGCCCGAGTACTTGCCCAGCGGCCGCTTGACCGCCTCGGTGAGGTTGACCAGCTCCAGGAGCTCGTCGATCCGGGCCTTGGCGGTCCGGGCCGAGACGCCCTTGGCGGCGGCCATGTAGCGCAGGAACTCGCGGGACGTCAGGTTCGGGTAGACGCCGAAGTCCTGCGGGAGGTAACCGAGCGCCCGGCGCAGCGCGTTGGGCCGGGCCACCGCGTCCTCGCCGTGGAAGAGGACCTTGCCGGACGTGGGGCGGGTGACGGTGGAGGCGATGCGCATCAGCGACGACTTGCCAGCGCCGTTGGGCCCCAGCAGGCCGAGCATGCCGGGCTCCAGGCGCATCGTCAGGTCGTCGACGGCGCGTTTGCCGCCCTTGTAGACCTTGGTGATGTCGACGAGGTCGAGCATGGTCAGTTCTTCCCGCTCAGGGTCTTCTCGCCGTCCTTGGTCACCGCGATGCCCTTGGGGACCTCGACCTTGAACTTGGCGTCGCAGATCGCGATGCCGCTGCAGCCGGCGTCGATGTCGAGGGTGTCGCCCTTGAGCGTCCACTTCAGGTGCTCGCTGCCCGCGGCGGAGTCGAACCAGCGGGTGACCTTGATGTCCTTGCGGTCGGCGGCGACGACCTTGGTGGCGACCTCGTGCGTGGTCAGCTTCAGCGACTTGCCGGCGTACGCGAAGGTCTTTGCCTCCGGCTTCGCCTTCGAGGCGTCCACCGAGCAGCCGGTGAGGCCGAAGGTGGCGGCGACGGCCGCCACCGCGACGACGAGCGTGGCGGGCCGCTTCGAGATGGTGCCTGAGAACATCGGTTCCTCCAGGGAGACGGGGTGCTGCACTGCAGTGAGCATCCCGTTTCCCGGCGGCCGCCACATCTGCCGATCGGCAGATATCCGCTCAGCGGATCGCGGGCGCCGGCAGCAGGCAGCGCACCCGCCACCCCGGGCCGTACGGGCCCGCCTCCAGCCGGCCGCCGAGGGCGCCGACCCGCTCCTCCAGGCCCGCCAGGCCGGTCCCGCCGCCCTGCCGGGTGCCCGCGGGCGCCCCGGGGCCGGCGTCGTCGGCCACCGCGACCTCCACCGCCCGGTCGGCGGTCCGGCCGGCGAACACCTCCACCCGGCCCGCCTGCGGCGCGTGCCGCCGTACGTTGGTCAGCGCCTCCAGCACCACCCGGTACGCGGTGTCCTCGGCCTCCCGCGAGAGGGTGCCGGCCACCTCGTCCTCCAGGGACAGCGCCACCTCGGCCGCGGCCATCGACGAGAACCGGCCGACGAGCTCGGGCAGGTCCGCCAGGCCGTACAGCCGGGTGGGCGGCGGCTCGCCCCACTTGCGGCCGTCCGCCTCCCGCAGCGTGGTCACCGTCTGGTCCATGGAGTCCAGGGCCCGCAGCCCCGCCTTCTCGATGCGCTCCAGCAGCGCCCGGGTCTCCTCCGGGCTCGCGTCGCCGAGCTGCGCCGCCTGGGCCTCCAGCACGATGCCGGTCACCTCATGGGCGACGAAGTCGTGCAGGTCGCGGGCCACTTCGAGGCGCTGCTCGCGCCGGGCCAGCACCACGGCGTGTGCCCGGCGGTTGTCCAGCGACCGCAGATACAGGCCGATGCCCGTCGCGACCGCGGCCGGGAACAGCGCCACCGCGGCGGCGAACACCGACTCCTTCAGGCCCGCCGCGGGCGCGTGCAGGGTGAAGCGCAGCGGCAGCAGGACCGTCGCGGCGCCGGTCAGCGCGCCCGCGACGGCCACCTTGCGCCCGGGCACATGACGCACCACCCGCTCCAGCAGGACGAGCAGCGCGACCGTCTCGAACGGGTACCACAGGATCACCAGGCCGGGCTGACCGAAGTAGCCGGCGTCCGCGGCGAGGGAGAGCAGCGCGGCGCCGCCCGCCGCCTGCGCCAGCGAGATCCGGCCGGTCGGCCAGGCCAGGATCGCCACCGCCAGCGTCACCGCGGCCATGACCGCCAGCAGCCAGGCGCTCGGGGGCGATATCACGGCGGGGGCGAGCATCAGCGCCGCGGCCACTCCGGCCCACCGGCCGCGCCTCTGCCGGGGAGGAATGTCGTCATTCATGGGGCGAGGCTACGCACATTCCCCGGGCCGCGGGACGGGAAGCACAGGACCGAAATCGTGGCATCTGCCGTTCGGCAGATTTCCCCGCGGACGGCTCCGGTCCGGTCGTCGTGGCACCGGACCGGAGCCGTCCGCGGGAAATCAGCCCGGCGTCCGCCCGGTGGCATATCCCAGCTCCCAGGCCCGTACCGCGACGCCGACGCGATTCCGCACCTGGAGCTTTCGCTGAATGCTGGCGACATGCGTCTTGACGGTGCCCGCCGAGATGAACAGTTCCCGCGCGATATCGGAATTGGTCTTGCCCTCGGCGACCTTTCCGGCGATCTCCACCTCGCGCTCGGTCAGCACCGTGTCGCGCTGCCGCCGGGGCCGCCGGCCGGTCGTCGGGCCGGTGACGTGCTGCAGCAGCCGGACCGTGATCGAGGGGCTGATCAGGCTGTCCCCGGCCATCGCGGCCCGCACCGCCTCGACCAGCAGGGTCGGCCCGGAGCGTTTGAGCAGGAAACCGGAGGCGCCGAAGCGCAGCGCGGGATAGACGTATTCGTCGAGGTCGAAGGTCGTCACGATCACGATGCGGACCGGGTGGGCGGCGGCCGGGTCGGCCAGCCGGCGGGTCACCTCCAGGCCGTCCATCCGCGGCATGCGGATGTCGACCAGCGCGACGTCCGGGGTGAGCGTGCGCCCCAGTTCCACGGCCTCCACGCCGTTCGCCGCCTCGCCGACCACTTCCATGTCGGGCTGGCTCTCCACGATGCGGCGTATTCCCCGACGGACCATCTCCTGGTCGTCGGCAATGAGTAGACGAATAGTCACGTGCAGGAATTCTGCCGTACGACGGGGAAGAACGGGACTTCTTCCCCGGGACCGTCGGTGAACTTCTCGGAAGTCCGGCGGTCCCGGAGAAAGAAGCTGGTGGCTCAGACCGACTCGGCGGTCGTTTCCATCGCCTTCACCAGGCTGCGCGGCCGCATGTCGGTCCAGTTCCCGGTGACGAAGTCCAGCGCCGCCTGGCGGTCGGTCTCCGCGAGGGCCACCGTCCAGCCCGCGGGCACCTCGGCGAAGGCCGGCCAGAGCGAATGCTGGTCCTCGTCGTTGACCAGTACCAGATACCTGCCGTCGGGGTCGTCGAAGGGGTTAACGCCCACTGTCGTGTCCTCTCCTGAAAGGGGTGCGGGGGCGGCGGCCCGCCGGAGCGGGCCGGCCGCCCGGACGGTCAGACCGCCTGCCGGTCGGTGCCGGGGCCGATGCGATTGAACTGCACGGACCGCACGCGCTGAGCGGGAACGCGCGAAACCGGTACGGAAAGCGGCGCGACGAGGTGTTCGCTGCTGCGGAGCAGCGCGGTGCCGAGGGGCGTGAGGGCGTGCAGCGCGGTGTTGCGGTTGCGGGACGTGGTCACCAGCCCGGATCTTCGCAGCACCGCCGCGTGCTTGCTGGCACCGGCCAGCGAGATGCCCAGCCGGTCGGCCAGCTCACCCGTCGAGCAGCCCTCGGTGAGCGCTTCGAGCGCGGCGGCCCTGGTGTGCCCCACCAGCGCGCCCAGCGCCTGCTCGTCGTGCTCCGGCGTCCCCCAGATGTCCCCTCGCGAGGAGGCTTTCACCGGGAAGACCAGCGCCGGCATGGCGTCCTTGCCGACCGCCGTGACGAACGAGCAGGACTGCTCCGACAGGAAGAACGACGGGCACAGCAGCAGCCCGCGGCCGTCCAGACGGATATCGCGGTTGGGGCCGTGGCGCACCTCCAGCACCGGCGCCCGCCAGCGGACCTTGGGGTGCACCGAGCCCAGCAGCCGCTCGACGCCGTGCGAGATGGCCACCCTGCCCCAGCCCTCCCGGGCACCGTCGAGGTGCCCGCGGATCTGGCTCCAGTGCGGCAGCACGGCCACCCGGCACAGCTCGGCCAGCAGCCGGGCGCCGGTGCGCTCCTCGCCCGCCGTCACGTGGTCGGGATCGGTACCCGAGGTGAAGGCGTCGGCAAAGGCGGCAGGTAATTCGTCCAGGGTGCGGAACTGCTGCGACAGCGCCGTGAACCGGGCCGCGTCCCGGCCCAGTTCCGCCCGGACGCTGCGGCGCCATTCGTGGAAGGCGACGTCTCCGTTGCGGCCGAAGAGGTACAGCGCGAAAGCGCTCTCGGCCAGCGGCCCGAGAGTCGCCAGCATGCGGGTATGGGCTATGTCCTCAACTGTGAAGTGGATCCTCAGCACTTGGTCCCCCGTGGTCATGGCTGATGCCGTTCGATACCGAGTAGTCGCTGAGCAGCCGGCCTCCGTGCAAGGTCTCCCCGTACGAGAACACGTGGCCGGCGACTGTCTCCAACGGTGCGAGCGCCTGGAAATCATCCCCCAGACCGGCAAAGAATGTGAGATCTCCTGATCCGGTCCAGATCGGGGAGAACTCCACGTCGCTGACCTCGGAGGCGACCAGCTTCGGCCGCGGCCCCTCCGCGGAGGGCACCCACTCCGGGAACATCAGCGTGTGTGCCAGCGGCACGTCGTGCAGTGCCGGCGGCTGGTCGGTCGTGCGCTCCACGGTCACCGACGCCTCGACGACCCGCCGGCCGTTGACGGTCAGCGCGCCGTCGAAGCGGCCGCCCGGTGCCAGGCGGGAGCCCGCCTTGCCGACCGTGATCGGCCAGCTCTGGTGGACCACCCCGAACTGCTTGGGCATGCCCTGCAGCCAGCCGCGCATCATGGGCACCGCCTGGTCCACCCAGGCGTACGGGGCGCGGGCCATCGGGCGGCCCTCGAACTCGCAGCTGAGCAGGATCAGGAACTCCCCGAACTGGCAGTGCCCGGGGTCGGTCAGCTCCGCTCCGTCCGCCGAGCACCACTGCCAGGTGGCGAACACCGCGGCCGCGGCACCCGGGTCGGCCCCCGGCTCCAGGCCCGGCGGCAGGAAGCGGCGGGCGGCGTCCGGGTCGACGCGGTAGTCGACCATGATCACCTCGCCGGAGAAGTGCCACGGCGGTGGGGTGAGCATCGCCGACTCGCCGGTCGGCGAGAGCGGCAGGCTGTAGCCGACGGGACCGGTGCTGCCCGGGCCGGCCACCGAGGGCCTGCCCTGGGTCCCGATGCTGGTCGTCACGATCTCACTCCGATCTCGGGCGCCGGCGCGCTGCCGGCCCATGCGGTGGTCAGCCGCTGTGCGGCCTGCTCCAATAAAGCGGGCGGGTTGAAGCTGTAGGCCAGCCGGACGACCGTTCCCCGGGACGTGCCGAAGCGCGAGCCCGCGGCGATCCTGACGCCGGCCCCGGCGGCGCGGTCGAGCAGCCCGGGCTCGTCCGCACCGTCCTGGAAGCGCAGCCACAGGAAGAACCCTCCCTGGGGCGTGCGAAGTTCCACCCGGTCTCCCGCCGTCGCGCGCAAGGTGCCCACGAGGGCGTCCCTACGGGCCCGCAACGCGGCCCGGAAGGCCGTCAGATGGCGGTCGTAGGCGCCGCTCGCGAGCAGGGTGCTCACGGCGAGGGAGGTGGTGTGGTTGAGCGAGCCGCCGCTGACGAACAGGCCGTGCGAGGCCAGCCGGCCGGCCAGCGCGCGGTCGGTGAGCAGCCAGCCCAGGCGCAGGCCGGGGCCGAGCGTCTTGGAGAAGCTGCACAGCCGGACCACCCCGCGGTAGCCGGCCAGGGCGGCCAGCGACGGCGGGGGAGTGCGGCCCTCGCTCAGGGACAGTTCCGCGTAGGCGTCGTCCTCCACGATCAGTACGTCGTGCCGGGCGGCCACCTCCAGCAGGGCGTGCCGGCGCTCCGGCGGCATGGTGCGGCCGGTGGGGTTGTGGTGGGTGGGGGTGAGGTAGATGAAGGCGGTCCGCTCGCCGGCTGCCGCGGCCCGGGTCAGGGTGCGGTCCAGCGCCTCGGGCAGCATGCCCGAGTCGTCCGTACCGACCGTGCCGAGCCGCAGCCGGCAGTCCCGGAAAATCTGCCGGCCCAGGTCGTAACAGAGCTCCTCCGCCAGCACTGTGTCGCCCGGGGCCGCCAGTGAGGTGGCCAGAAGGTAGAGGGCCTGGGACGTGCCGGACGTCAGCAGGACCTGTTCCGCGTCGCAGGGGTACCCGTCCGCCGCGGCGGCCCGGGCGGCCAGCAGGGCGCGCAGCGGCTGCGCGCCCGGATCGTGGCCGTAGCCCAGCGCCGCCGCGCCGTACTCCGCCAGCGCCTGCCCGTACGCCTCCTTGAGGAGGGGTACGGGCAGCAGGGCCGGCTCGATGTAGCCGGGCCCCAGGTCGAGCACGCCGGCGGGGGCGACCTCCTGCACGACGCCGGGACGCCACTGCCGGGTGTGCGACAGCGCGGACGCGGAGCCGTGCGGGAGCCCTGCCTGGTCGAGTCGGGTCATCAACGGTTTTTCAGGACGTGGCGCAGGGCGCGCACGGACTGGGCCAGCGGGTCGGTCGACCGGGCCAGCGCCAGCCGCAGGGTGTGGTCGCCCTCCGCCGGGTTCGCCCAGTGGAACGGGCGGCACGGCAGCGCGTAGACGTTGTGCTCCCGCAGCCGGTCCCAGACCTGGGTGCCCGTCAGGTCGTCGATGCCGACCCGCTCGACGCTGGCGCGGCTGTCGGGGTCGGGAACGGTGACCCCGGGCAGCCCGGCCAGCTCGGCGCGCACCATGGCGCGGTTGCCGGCGATGAAGCGGTGCAGCTCCTCCAGGCCGCCGGCCGCCGCGTCCTCCGAGAAGCGCCGCACCATCGCCAGGATCAGCGGGGAGACGCCGAGCAGGATGTCGGAGTAGATCTTCTCCACCGGCAGCCCGAGGTTCTCGGAGTGGACCAGCATGCCGACCTTCAGGTCCAGGGTCGGCCAGAGCTTGCCGGTGTCCTCGATGACGACCCAGCGCACGCCGCTGGCCTGGAGGACCTCGTAGTGGTCGTAGTGGGCGCGGGTGTCGAAGCCGCGGAAGGAGGTGTCCAGCGCCAGGATCACGCCGGCGGCGGCGCACTGCTCGGCGAGCCGGGTGAGGCGCTCCTTGGAGACGACCCGGCCGGTGGGGTTGTTCGGGGTGGTCAGGAAGACGCAGCCCACCGACGCGAGCAGGCTCGCGTCCAGGTCGTCGCCGTGCAGCGGGTCCTCGGCCAGCGGGACCAGCTTCAGGCCGTTGCCGCGCAGCAGGTCGGCGATGTTGTCGAAGGTCGGGTGGACCAGGGCCACCGTGTCGATCGTCTCCGCCAGCGAGCGGGAGAGGATCTCCATGGCGACCGAGGAGGAGTAGCAGCTCAGCACCCGGCCGGGGGCCGAGGGGTAGCTGTGCTGGCCCAGGGCGGTGAAGAAGGCGGCGTGCGCCTCCTGTTCGAGTTCCTCGACGGGGCGCTTCTCGCCCTCGGCGAAGAGCAGCGGCAGATCGTCGACGATCTTGCTCTGGCCGGCCGTGAGGGCCTGCCGGGCGTGGCCGTCAGCGATGTTGAACTCGCTGTTCAGAGCCAGGAACTCCAGTTGGGTGAGGTTTCCGGTGTCACCTTCGGACTCCCCCAAAGCGGCGTTTACTTGCTGCGTTCCGGACACAGGTACCTCGCAGAGACGTAAGGATTCCCAGTTGCGGGATGACATGGGCCCGCGCGGCGGCCGCCACGGGAGGGTTCCCGGGCGGCACCGTGCGAAATGCGGCGCGGTGTGGCGTGGTTCCGACGGCCGGGGGTCGGCCGGCCGGCGGGGTGCGGCCACGCCGCGGCGAGAGGTCAGTAGATGACGCGGGTGTGCGCGGCGAGCCTGGCCTCACGCGACTTGCGCAGATCCCGGGCCACGTTGAGCCGGCGCAGCCAGCGGTCCGTACCGTCGAAGCGGGCACGGAACGGCTTGCGTCCGTGGACGACGCGGTAGTTGTCGATGAAAACGATGTCACCGGGGCTGAGCACGACGCCGGACATGGCGTCGTCGATCGCGGCGCCGACGGTGTCCAGCGCCTGCTGCTCGGCCTCGCCCTGGACGCCCTGCATGTAGTGCGGGTCGATCCGCAGGTACGGGGCGTCGGGGTCGCCGAAGAGCACGGCGACCGGCTCGGGCGACTCCAGGGCGGAGGCCACCCGCTGCCGGCTGCGCTCGCGCAGCTCGCGCTCGCGGGTGCTCTCGTCCCCGGCCTGTCCGCCGGCGATGCGGTGCGCGTCGTCGGGCAGGATCCGGAAGCGCTCCTGCGAGAGGATCTCCCGGGTCTCGTCGTCGAGCACCACGTCGGCGATGTCGCAGGCGGTGGTCTCGACGCCGTCCGGGTTGCGCAGGCACATCAGGCCCAGGTAGTCCGTGCGCAGCGGGTGGAAGGCGTCCTCGGTGTGCCAGGTCAGCGTCTCCTCGCTGCCCCAGCCGATCTGCTCGTGCTCGAAGCCCTGGACGGGGTAGACGTCGTGCATGATGAAGCCGTCCTGCTGGGTGGCCCACCCGATGGGGTCGCCCAGCAGATTGGCTATCAGGTAGAACGCGATGTCCTGTCGCAGGGAGGTGGACGGCACCGGCTTGTGACGGCGGTCGGCCGGGGTCGCCCCGAGCGCCCCGTCGTCGACGGACAGGCCGCTGACGACGAGGATGCCGGACTTCTCGGTGCTGCGGTACTCGTGCAGCGCCCGGCGCACCCGCCGCGGCAGCTCGTCCGCGTAGAGCCGGCTCTCGGCCTGGAACTCCGTCGATTCCACGGTGTCGTAGCGGCGGCTGAGTTCGTCGGCCACTGCTTCGATTGCGGCGACGTCGTCATCCTGCAGATGGTGCGTGAGCACTGCACGTCCCTCCAGATAGGGCACCACGATTGATCGAATCCGGTGCCGAACGCCTGGTCAGAAGAGATCTTTGCCGGTTTCGAGCGGGTGTTCCAGAACCTTTACTTCCCAGCTAAATTGCCCCGTCCTTCACAGGGAGCGCACCGATCACTTCAGTCACAGGAGTCTTGGCCCGAGCCCGCGACCAGCGGCGCATCGCCGGCTTCTCCACCCCGTTGTGCAGCAGCCACGCGAGCAGCAGGGAGACCGCGAAACCGGCGGCGATCAGCGCGATGCCGGTCGGCACGCTCCAGGTGTGGCCGACCAGTTCGCCCTCCTCCTCGGTGTGGCCGAGCAGCAGGTGGCCGTACTTGAGCACCAGGTTGTGCAGCAGGTAGAAGGCGAACGAGAGCTCGCCGAACCAGACCATGACCCGGCCGCTGAACACGGTGCCCCGGCCGTCGGCGTCCGCCACCGCGCAGGCGGCGGTCAGCAGGGCGACCGGCAGCACCGTGACCGCGCTCAGCCGGAACAGGTACGGCACCTGCTGTGCGGCCCAGTACGCCAGCACCACCAGCAGCGCGGCCGGCAGCACCGGCAGGCGTATCCACTTGCCGGTCAGCACGATCCGGGCCATCAGCATGCCGAGCAGGCACTCCAGCAGCCGGAAGAGCGGGAAGAAGTAGGCGAACCAGTACTGGCTGACGGACACCCCGCCGAGCGGCATCTGCGGGGTGTCCGGCAGCGCGGTCAGCGCGATCGCGGGGACCGCGGCCACGCCGACGACCGCGGCGCCGACCCAGTACCACAGCCGGGCCGGAGCGATCTTGTTCACCAGGACCAGCAGCACCGGGAACAGCGCGTAGAACACCACGTCCACCGCCAGCGACCAGCTCACGCTGTTGCCGGTGTCGGTGAACGCCGGGTCGGGCACCCAGGACTGCACGAGGAAGAGCTGGGTGACCGACGGCAGCAGCCCGACGCTCAGCCCGACCGAGGTGATCAGCACCAGGGCGAGCAGATACGTCGCCAGGTGGTTGGGGAAGACCCGGAAGAAGCGCCGCCGCCAGAACTTGCGCGGGGTGTCCGTCGGCCGGTACGACCACGTGATCACGAAGCCGCTCAGCACGAAGAAGAACGACACGGCCACGTAGCCGGTGTTCCCCATCGCGTCGAGGAAGCCCCAGCTCGCCTTCGCGTCGCTGAAGACCCCCTCGAACGCGGCATGGGTGAGGAAGACCGGCAGCATGGCGACGAAGCGCAGCCCGGTCAGGGATCTGAGGTTCGGGTTGGATGGTCGTGTCTGCATGCGGACCCCTCGCCAGATGGGCGACAGGTGGTGCGGGCGGGACGGTGCGCTGCAACGGCGGCCGCACCACCGTCTGCTGTTGGATGACCCGGGTGCGGTCGCCGGCACCGGACCTCCACGGCGCGCGCGGACTTCTGGCAGCGGTCAGCCTTGCTCCCCCGTTGTGCGGGAAGTTTGGCCGATACCTTTCGCGCACTCCACACGTTTCACTCCGCAGCTAAGTTGCCGGCACCTTCGCCGGCGGGCGCGGTGCCGCCTGGCGCCGCGGACGGGACCACCGGCGCATCACCGGCTTCTCCACGCCGTTGTGCAGCAGCCAGGCGAGCGCCATCGACACCACGAACGACAGCGCGATCATCGTGATGCCGCCGGCGGTGCCCCAGGTCCGGGGCAGCACCCCGCCCTGCGCGTCGCGCGGGCTGATCAGGACGTGCCCGTACGCCAGGATCACCTGGTGCACGAGGTAGAAGGCGAAGGAGAGCTCGCCGAGCCACACCATCGCCCGGCTGCCCAGGGGCGTGCCCCGGCCCTCGGCGTCCGCCACCGCGAGGGCGGCGGTCAGCAGCGCGAGCGGTACGACCAGCACCGCGCTCAGCCGGTAGAGGAAGGGCAGCTGCTGGGCGACGGCGTACCCGACGGCGACCAGGGCCGCGGCGGGCAGCACGCCCAGGCGTATCCACTTCCCGGTCAGCACGATCCGGGCCATCAGCATGCCCAGCACGCACTCCACGGCGCGGGAGAGCGGGAAGAAGTAGGTGAACCAGTACTGGCTGCGCGAGACGCCGCCCACCGCCATCGCCGGGGTGTCCGGCAGCAGGGTCAGCGCCACCGTGGGGAGGGCGACCACCAGCAGGGCCACCGTACCGGCCGCGTACCACAGGCGAGTTGGCTTGATCTTGTTCACCAGGGCCAGCAGCAGCGGGAACAGCGCGTAGAAGGCCACGTCGGCGCCCAGCGACCAGGTGACGGTGTTGCCGGTGTCGATGAACAGCGGGTCGGGCACCCAGGCGTGCACCAGGAAGAGCTGGGCGACCATGCCGGGCACGTCGAACGCGGTGCCCGCCGCGAGCATCAGCGCCACCGCGAACACATAGGCCACGAGGTGATTGGGGAACACCCGGAACGCCCGCCGCCGCCAGAACCTGCGGGTGGTGTCGGTGGAGCGGTACGACCACGTGATGACGAAGCCGCTGAGGAGGAAGAAGAACGACACCGACGCGTAGCCGGCGGACCCCATCGCGTCGAGGAAGCCCCAGCTCTTCCTCGGGTCGGTGAAGACGCCCTCGAACGCCGCGTGGGTGAGGAAGACGGGTAATAACGCCAGGAACCGTAAGCCCGTCAGGGACCGCAGGTTCGGGGTCGGTGGTGTCGTGCCCGTCGGGTGGGGGGTGGTCGGCATACGGGACCCTTCGCCGGCCGCGCGGCACACCGCCCAAGTGGCCCGGACGGGTCGTGTGGACCGGCCCGGGGCCCCGCACCGAGGTCGCGCGGACATCTCCAGTTGGTGATCTCCGAGCATCGTCGGAACCCCGCGGGCGTTCCATGTCCTTTACCGTGGAGTCAAGTTGGCAGCTCACCGGCCGGTCCGGGACAGCCCGCCGCAGATCGGTCAGGAGACGCGGACCGGTCAGGAGGCGCGGGACCCGGGGGCCGGGAACCGCCGCAGGGTGGGACTGGCGGTCGCCGCCAGCGCCACCAGCACCAGGCAGCCGGCGCACAGCAGCACCGCGGCCGTCCCGCCGCCCGCGAGGCCGGTCAGCGCCCCGCCGAGCGCCGGCCCCGCCACCCCGGCGCCACCGGAGCAGAATCCGGCGACCCCGCTCATCCGGCCCCGCAGCGCGTCCGGCGTGACCGTCAACTGGTACGTGAGCACCGTGGTGTTGGCGAGCGGGGCGAAGAAGGCCATGACGGCCAGCAGCGCGCCCTGGGGCAGGCCGGTCGGCACCACCGCCATCAGGGCGGCGCCCAGGGCCGCGGTCCAGGTGAAGCCCAGGAGGATCACCGGCGGCCGGGCCACGGCGTGCAGCCGGGCCGCGAAGAGCCCGCCGAGCAGGCCGCCGGCGCCGAAGCAGGCCATCGTCAGGCCCAGTTCGCCCGGGCCGACACGGTCCTCGCCGGACAGCGCGAGCAGCACGATCAGCAGGGCGCTGAAGACCAGGTTGGTGACCATCATCCACGCCATCGTCGTGCGGATCACCGGCTGCCCCAGCACCCAGCGGAACCCGGCCGTGATGTCCCCGCCGCGGTCCGGGGCGCCCGAACCGTCCGCGTCGCCCGTACCGCCCGTACCGCCCGTACCGCCCGTACCGTCCGCATCCGCCGCGTCCGCGCCGGCCGCCGCGCCGGCCCGTCCGCGCGGCAGCCGCAGGAAGCACAGCGCCACCGACGACAGCGCGAACATCACCGCGTTGGTCAGGAACGGGCCGAGCGGCAGCGCGGAGAAGAGGAAACCGGCGACGCCCGGCCCGACCAGGGTGGCGACGTACGGGCGGGCCGCGTTGCGGGCCACCGCCGTGGAGAGCTGGTCGGGCGGCACCACCTGGGGCAGCGCCGCGTGCTCGGCCGGGTCGAAGACCGAGCCGAGGAACCCCTCCAGCACCACCACCAGCAGGACGTGCCAGAACGCGTACCGGTCCAGCAGCAGCGCACCGGCCAGGCTCGCCATGCCCAGCACCCGCAGCAGCTGGCAGCACAGCATCAGCGCGCGGCGGTCCCAGCGGTCGGCGAGCATCCCCGCCGGCACCACCGCGACCATGTGCGCGGCGGCCAGCGCGGAGGACGCCAGCCCCAGCTGGAGGGGCGAGCCGTGGCGGGCCAGGATCAGCAGCGGGACGGCCACCGCGGCCACTTCCATGGCCAGTTCGGACATCAGCTGGCTGGACCACAGGATGTTGTAGTCGCGGTTGCGGGACAACGGCACGGCCGCGCCGCCGCGGGCCGCCGCCGTCCGGGTGGGGGCGGTGGTCATCCTGGGCCGTCCCTGTCTCAGGCTCGGGGGGCGAGGCGCCCGGTGATCTGGAGGTGGTCGATGCGTCCGGTCGCCGGGTCGGGCACGAAGCGGCCCGGGGAACGGGCGCCGCTGCCCAGCTCCCGCATGACGAACCGCAGGTCCGGGGTGCACAGCAGCTCGGAGTGCGGTGCGCCGCCGAAGCTCAGCAGCAGCCCGCCGCCGTCCCCGCGCAGTACCTCGAACACGGTGTCGCCGTTGGTGTAGCGGCCCAGGCAGCCGTCCGGGGGCGGCGGTGCCGCGGCGCCGGCCGGCGGCTCCGGCTCCGGGCGGTCGCCGACCGCCAGGCCCAGCGCCCGCAGCCGGGGCACCAGGTCGTCCCACAGCGCCTGGCCGGTGTTGGCGTTGGTGGTCAGGGCGACCGCGGAGCCGTTGACCGGGTCGAACCGCAGATGGCAGGAGGTGCCGTCACCGGTGCCGTTGTGCCCGTAGACGTCCTCCGCCCCGTCGTCGAACCGCGCCCAGCCCAGGCCCCAGCCGTCGGCCATGCCGTACGGCCCGACGGCCATCGAGGCGAGCTGGTCGAAGCACATGTCGTCGGCGGTCGCCCGGTCCAGCGGCTCGGGGTCCGGACAGCCGGCGAAGTACAGCCCGGCGAACGCCAGCAGGTCCCCGGCGCTCAGGGCCAGCGCGCCGTTGGGCATCTCGACCTCGGGCAGGTCCTGCTCGGGCACCGGCACGACGCGGCCGCGGGCCGCCTGCACGGCGTGCCCGGCGGCCACCGGGCGCCCGGTGCGTTCCGGCCCGGCGACGAACGCCGGCCGCAGCCCCAGGGGTTCGAGCAGGACCGCGCCGATCGCCTCCTGCCAGGTCATCCCGGTCACCGCCTCGATGAGCCGGCCCACGACGACATAGCCCACGTTGGAGTACGAGAAGACCGTGCCGGGCGGATGGGTCAGGTCCGTCCTGCGGCAGTGCCGGGCCACCCATCCCGCGCGGTCCGCGCCGGCTTCCGAGGTGCCCTCGGGCACGTCGGACGGCAGCCCCGAGGTGTGGCTGAGCAGCTGCCTCAGGGTGACCAGGGCGCCCGCGCCGAACTCCGGCAGTTGCCCGATCAGCGGCTCGTCGAGGTCCACGTCCCCGTCGGCCACCAGGATCATCGCCAGCGCCGCGGTGAACGGCTTGGTCAGCGAGCCGACCGGGAAGGCGGTGTCCGGGGCGACGGGCGCACCGGAGGCGGTGTCGGCCACCCCCGTGTGCACCAGTAACCGCGCGCCCTCGTGGAGGACGGCGAGCTGTGCGCCCGGCACCTGGTGGCGGGCGGTCAGCTCGGTCAGGATGCCGTGCAGTCTGTCGTGGTCCATCGTGTTGTCCATGCCTCATCGCTCCGATATGTGCCGGGCGATGGCGCGCAGCGCGTCGGCGAAGTCCTCGGCCACCTTGTCGATGGTGGCCCTGTGGTGAACGTTGCGGGAGAAGTACCAGGTGAAGCGGAGCCGGCCGGCCTGTACGGCACCGACCACCTCCAGCGGGTGCCCGGTCAGCTCGTCCGGCCGCTGCTCCCTGCCGATCGGGTCGCCGAACGCGTGGTAGAGCTCGCTCTCCCCGGCGCGCTGGGCGTCGTCGGCCTGCCCGTGGTAGTTGAACACCACCTGAGCCGGGGCCCGGTCGGCGAGGGCGGCCCCCGGGCTGTCGGCCGGGCCGAGCCGGCGCAGCGCGCCGTAGCCGAAGCCGTTCCCGGGCAGCGACCGCAGCTGCCGGCGGACGGCCTTGATCAGCGCCGGCCAGTCGTCGCGGTGCTCGCCCACGTCGAGGGCGACGGGGTACTCCGTGGTGAACCAGCCGACGGTCCGCGACAGGTCGACGTCGTCGAAGAGTTCCTCCCTGCCGTGCCCCTCGGTGTCGAACACCACCCGGCGCTCGCCGGTCCAGCGGGCCAGCACCCCGGCCAGCGCGGCGTACAGCACCTCCTGGAAGCGGGTGCGGAACACCCCGGCGGAGCGGCGCAGCAGCACCTCGGTGAGGTCCTCGGGCAGCTCCACCGTGACGGTCTGCACCGACTCGACCAGCGCCGGCCCGCCGCCGTCGCGGGGGATGTCGGTGGCGGGCGGCAGCGCCTGCCAGTACGCGGCCTGGCCGTCCAGCCCGCCGTCGGCGACGTGCCCGGCGAGCCGGTGCGCCCACTGCCCGAACGAGCTGCCCGGGGCGCCCAGCGACACCGGTTTGCCGTCGCGGGCCTGGATGTAGCCGGCCTCCAGGTCCGCCAGCAGGATCCGCCAGGAGACCCCGTCGACGACGAGGTGGTGGGCGGTGAGGAACAGCGTGGGACGCTCCCCCGGCCCGAAGACGAACAGCAGGGCGGCGAACAGCTCACCGGCGGCCAGGTCGAGCCCGGCGTCGGCCGCCGCGGCCAACTCATCCATCGCGGCGGCGCGTTGGCGCGTATCCAGCGCCGACAGGTCGTGCCGGCGCAGCACGTCCGCCGATCGGGGCGGCGTGGCGTACTGGTGCCACGCGCCGTCCTCGCGGACGAAGCGGTGCCGCAGCGCCTCGTGGTGGCCGGTCAGCGCGGTGAGCGCCTGCCGCAGCGCCGCCTCGTCGGTCTCCGGGTGCAGCTCGACCAGGACCGACTGGGTGAAGTGGTGCGGGGCGAGCGGCCCGGCGGCGAAGTAGTCGTGCTGGACCGGCGTGAGCGGGATCGCCGCGCCGCCGTCGTACGCCACCGGTGCCGGGGCGGACTCCGCCGGCCGGGCGGCGGCCCGTTCCGCGGCCAGCGCGGCCAGCGGCCGGACGCTCTGGTGGACGAACAGGTCCTTGGTGGTGACCGCGAGACCCGCCTGCCGCATGCGCTGGACGGCCTGGATGCTCAGCAGCGAGTCGCCGCCCAGCCGGAAGAAGTTGTCGTCCGTCCCCACCCGGGGGACGCCCAGCACCCCGGCCCAGATCTCCGCCAGCGCCCGCTCGGCCTCGGTCTCCGGCGCCCGGTACGCGGCGGGCGCCCCGTCCTCGTCCGGGTCCGCGGGCTCCGCGGCGGACGCGGCGTCCCGCAGGGCCGCGGCCCGCCGCTCCTCCGCCGCGTCCGCCGGCGCGAGGCCGTCGAGCGCGGGGTGGTCCTCCAGGACCGCGGCGAGCAGCTCCTGGAGGCGGGCGGCCAGCCGCTCCACGGTGCCGGGGTCGAACAGCGCGGTGCTGTAGCCGACCGCGGCGCGCAGCCCGTCCGGCTGGTCGACGAAGTCGAAGCTGAGGTCGTGGCTGACCTCCCCGCTGACGAACGGGACCTCGGTGACGGTCAGCCCGGGCAGCTCCGGCGGCGCCGACCGGTCCGCCTCCAGCCCGACGAACACCTCGACCAGCGCGTTGCGGCTGGGGTCGCGGCGCGGCCGCAACACCTCCACCAGCCGGTCGAACGGCACCTCCTCGTGCTCGAAGGCTTCCAGGACGGTGGACCGCACCGCGTCGAGGAGGTCGCCGAAGGTGCGGCTCTCGTCGACGGTGGTGCGCACCGCCACGGTGTTGACGAACAGGCCGACGATCCCCTCCAGTTCCTGCCGCGGGCGGCCGGCCGACGGAGTGCCGACGACGATGTCGCGCTGCCCGGTCCAGCGGGCCAGCAGCAGCTGGACCGCGGCGGTGAGCACCATGAACAGGGTCGCGTCGTGACGGCGGGCCAGGTCCTTCAGGCCGGCGGCCACCCGCGGCTCGATGTCGAGGAGCAGCATCCGGCCGGCGGAGCTGCGGACCGCCGGGCGCGGCCGGTCGGTGGGCAGCGCCAGCGGCCGCACCCCGTCCAACTGCTGTTGCCAGTACGCGAGATGACCGTCGAGGGCCGGCCCGGACAGCATCCGGCGCTGCCAGACCGCGTAGTCGGCGTACGTCACCGGAAGCGCCGGGAGGGCGGGTTCGGTGCCGTTCAGGGCCGCGGCGTACAGGACGCCGAGCTCCTCGCAGAGCACCGCCATCGAGCCGCCGTCGGTGGCGATGTGGTGGATGACCAGCAGCAGCAGGTGGTCGCGGGCCCCGAGCCGGATCAGTTCGGCGCGCAGCACCGGCCCCTCGGCGAGGCTGAACGGGCGGGCCGCGGTCCGCTCGACGTGGTCGCGCAGGGCGTCCTCGCGCCGCTCCTCCGGCACCCCGGTCAGGTCGGTGAGCGCACAGCCCACCTCGCCCGCCGGGTGCACGACCTGCCGGGCGCCGCCGTCGGCCGCCGCGTAGGTGGTCCGCAGCGCCTCGTGCCGGGCGACGAGCCCGGTCAGCGCCCGCTCCAGCGCCACGCGGTCCGGTTCACCGCCGAGCCGCAGCCCGGTGACGATGTGGTACTCGCTGCTGTCCGGGTCGAAGTCGTGCAGGAACCACTGGCGTTGCTGGGCGGACGACAGCGGCAGCGGTGCGCCGCGGTCGGCCGGCTCCAGCGGGACGTCGACGGCCGTCGAGGGGGACTCCGCGGCGAGGACGGTGGCCAGCGCGGCGACCGTCGGGGTGTCGAAGAGCTGGCGGGGCGAGGGGGCGAGCCCCAGCGCCGCCCGGATCCGGGAGATGACCCGGATGCTGAGGATCGAGTCGCCGCCCAGCTCGAAGAAGTTGTCGTGCACGCCGACCCGTTCGACGCCCAGGACGTCCTGCCAGATCCCGCAGAGCAGCAGCTCGGTGCCGCTGGACGGCGGGGCGTACGGGCGGGCCGGGTCCTGCGCGCCGGACGGGGCCGGCAGGGCGCGCCGGGAGACGGTGCCGCTCGGCGTCATCGGCAGCGCGTCCAACACCACGTACGCGGTGGGGACGGCGGGTGCGGGCAGCCGTTCGGTGGCGAACGCCCGCAGCTCGGCCGGGTCGGGGGCGCCGCCCGCGGCGGGCACGACGTAGCCGACCAGGCGGGCCGGTCCGCCGTCGTCCCTGCGCACCGCGGCGGCCGCCGCGTCGACCGCGGGGTGCCGGGCCAGTACCGCCTCCACCTCGCCCAGTTCGACCCGGAAGCCGCGGATCTTGACCTGGTCGTCGACCCGGCCCAGGCACTCGAGGTTGCCGTCGGCGCGCCAGCGCGCCAGGTCGCCGGTGCGGTACATCCGGGCGCCCGGCTCCGGCGCGAACGGGTCGTCCAGGAACCGCTCGGCGGTCAGCTCCGGGCGGCCCAGGTAGCCGCGCGAGACGCCGTCGCCGCCGATGTAGCACTCGCCGACCACGCCGGTGGGCACCGGCCGCATCCGCCCGTCCAGCACGTAGATCCGGGTGTTGGCGAGGGGCCGGCCGACCGGGACGAAGGCGGCGTCGCCCAGCGGGTCGCGGCCGAGCTGGAAGACCGTGGAGTCGACCGTGGTCTCGGTCGACCCGTACGCGTTGACCAGCACCGTGCCCGGTGCGAGGCCGGCCAGGATCTCGGTGGCGGCATCGGCCGGCCAGCCCTCGGAGCCGACCATCAGCACCCGCAGCTCCTCCGGCCGGACCCCGCGCCAGGTCAGCTCGGCGACCACCGCGCGCGCCAGCGTCGGCACCGTCACCATCAGCTGTGCCCGGCTCTCCAGCAGCAGGTCGGTCAGCGCCACCTGGTCGGCGACGGCGTCCTGCGGGCAGATCACCATCGTGCCGCCGAAGAGGGCGGAGAGCAGGAAGTCGCTGAAGAACAGGTCCACGGAGATGCTGGACACCGACAGGGCCCGCGGCCGCAGCGCGGCCAGCCCGTAGCGCCGGTCCCAGGCGTGCACCATGTGGTGGACGTGCCGGTGCTCGACCATCACGCCCTTGGGGCGCCCGGTGGTGCCCGAGGTGTAGACGACGTACGCCAGGTCCTCCGGCGTCACCGGGACGTACGGCGGCCGGGCCGGCAGCTCCTCCAGCAGGGGCAGGTCGCGGTCCAGGCACACGGTGACCGCGTCGTGCCCGGCGGTCCGGTCCAGCAGTCGCTCCTCGGTCACCACGACCGGTACCGCGGCGTCCTCCAGCATCACCCGCAGCCGCTCCGCCGGATAGGCGGGGTCGAGCGGGACGAAGGCGCCGCCGGCCCGCAGCACGCCCAGCAGCGCCACCACGGCGTCCACGCCGCGGTCGGCGCACACCCCGACCAGCGTGCCCGGGGCGACGCCCAGGCCGACGAGGTGGTGGGCCAGCCGGTTGGCGCGGGCCTCCAGCGCGGCGAAGGTCAGCTCCCGTCCGGCGTCGCGGACCGCCACCGCGTCGGGGGTGCGGGCGGCCCGTTCGGCGAACAGCTCGTGGACCGGCCGCGGCGCCGGGAAGGCGGCGGCGGTGTCGTTCCACCCGTCGAGCAGCCGCGTGCGCTCCTCGGCGTCGAGCAGCGGGAGGTCGTCCACCGGGGTGTCCGGCGCGGCGGCGATGCCGTCGAGCAGCGTCGCCAGGTGCCCGGCCATCCGCCGCGCGGTCGCCTCGTCGAACAGGTCCGGGTCGTAGCCCAGGTTCAGGTGCAGCTCGTCGGCCGCGTACGCGGTCAGGGTGAGCGCGTAGTTGGTGACCTCGTCGCCCTGGAAGGTGCCGAGGGCGAGGCCGTGCGCGGCGGCGGCGTCCTCGTCGTAGGGGTAGTTCTCGAAGACGACGATGCTGTCGAAGAGGTTGGTGCCGGCCGGCACGCCGCTCCAGCGCTGGATCTGCGCCAGCGAGACGTGCTCGTACTGCCGGGAGTCGAGCTGGTCGCCCTGCAGGCGGCGCAGCCAGTCCACGGCCGGGGTGCCGTCGAGCCGGGCCCGCACCGGAACGGTGTTGATGAACAGGCCCGCCATCGCCTCGGCGCCGGGCAGGGTCGCGGGACGGCCCGAGACGGTGGTGCCGAAGCACACGTCGTCGGTGCCGCCGTAGCGGGCCAGCAGCACCGCCCAGGCGCCCTGGACCAGGGTGTTGACGGTCAGCCGGGCCGACCGGGCGGCCTCGGCCAGCCGCGCGGAGCGGGCCGCGGACAGCCGCAGTTGCACCTCCCGGGAGGAGCGGGTGCCGTGCGCCTTCACCGGCAGCCGGTCGAAGGGCAGCGGGGTCGGCACGCCGAAGCCGTCGACCACCGACCGCCAGTGCGCCTCGGCGGCCGCGCGGTCCTGGTCGGCCAGCCAGCGCACGTAGTCGCGGTACGGGCGGCGGGCCGGGGCCGCCGGGGGCGGGCCGCCGGTCAGCGCGGCGTAGCGCGCGCACACCTCCGACAGCAGTCCGGCGAAGCTCCAGCCGTCCATCAGGATGTGGTGCGAGGTCCAGTACAGCTGCACCGCGGTGTCGTCGAGCCGGACGACGGTCAGCCGCAGCGGCGGGGCCTCGGCGAGGTCGATGACGGTGTCCGTGCGCCGCTCCCACAGCTCGTCCAGGGCGGCCTGCCGGTCCTCCTCGGAGCGCGCCCGCAGATCGAGGTGGGTGACCGGCACCCGGACGCCCGCCCGGACCACCTGGAGCGGCTCGGCGACGTCCTGCCAGACCACGCAGGTGCGCAGCGCGGGCGTGCGGTCGACGACCTGCTGCCAGGCCGCGGCCAGCGCGGCGGGGTCGCCGACCCCGTCGATCCGGACGCCGAAGTGCCCGGTGTACGGGTCGCGTCCGGACTCGCTGAGCGCGTGGAAGAGCATGCCGCTCTGCATCGGCGTCAGCGGGTAGATGTCCTCGACGGTGCGGCCGTCGCCGGCGATCCGGTCGACGGTGGCCTGGTCGAGGGCGGCCAGCGGGAAGTCGGAGGGGGTGGCGCCGCCGGAACCGGGCGCGGCGCAGTGCGCCACGATCGCCTCCAGCGCGGCCATGAACGCCCCGGCCAGCCGCTCGACGGTCCCGGTGCGGTGCCGGTCGGCGGAGTAGGTCCAGTGGAACTCCAGCCGGCCGCCGGTCACCTGGCCGTTGATCTCCAGCAGCTGGGGGCGGGCCTGGGTCGCGGCCCGCTCGGCGCCCTCGCTGTCCAGCAGGGCGCGGGCCAGCCCGCCGGGGGCGGCGTCCACGTCCATCTGGCCCAGGTAGTTGAAGCTGACCTCGGGTTCCGGTGTCCCGGCGAGCGGTCCGTCGGGCCCGGTGAGGTGGCGCAGCGCGCCGTGGCCCAGGCCGTTGCGCGGCACCGCCCGCAGCTGCTCCTTGACGCTCTTGAGGACGGCTCCCCAGTCCCGGTCGGCGGGCATCCGCAGGGCGACCGGGAAGACGGTGGTGAACCAGCCGACGGTACGGGTGAGGTCGACGTCGTCGAAGAGGTCCTCGCGGCCGTGGCCCTCCAGCGCGACCAGCACCCGGTCGCCGCCCGTCCAGTCGGCCAGTACCCGGCCCAGCGCGCTCAGCAGCACGTCGTTGATCTGGGTGCGGTACGCCTCGGGCACCTGCCGCAGCAGCGCGTCGGTGCCGTCCGCGGAGAGCCGTAGGGAGACCGTGCGGGCCGCGCCCGCGGTGTTCTCGCCCTGCGGCGCCGGCCCGTCGAGGGGCAGCGGGACGGCCCGCCGCGCCTCCTCCTGGACGCCCTGCCAGTAGGGGAGTTCGTCGTCCAGGCCGCCCTCGGCGGTGTGCCGGGCCAGCCGGTGCGCCCAGTCGCGGAACGAGGTGGTGCGGGGCCCCAGGTCGACCGGCCGGCCGGCCGCGGCCTGGCGGTAGGCGGTCTCCAGGTCCGCCAGCAGGATCCGCCAGGACATGCCGTCCACGACGAGGTGGTGTGCGACGACGTAGAGCCGGGGCGGGCGGCCGGCGCCCAGGGTGAACAGCCGGGCCCGCAGCAACGGCCCCTCGGCCAGCCGGAACCCGCGCTGCGCGGCGTCGGTCGCGGCCGCCATCGCGGCGTCCTGCTCCTCGGCCGGCCGGCCGGACAGGTCGGTGTGGACGAGGAGTTCACCGGTCTCGTCCGGGGCGTTGTACAGCCGCCATCCGCCGTCGCCGTCGGGCGTCGCGCGCAGGCGCAGCGCGTCGTGCTGCGCGGTCAGCGCGGCCAGCGCGGTGCGCAGCGCGCCGGGGTCGGGCGCCTCGGCCAGCTCCAGGTACAGCGACTGGTTGAACTGCTCCAGGCTGTCGCCCAGGGTGGCGAAGAACCAGTGCTGGATGGGGGTGAGCGGCAGCTCACCGGAGACCGGGCCCCGGTCCGCCGCGCGCGGGCCGGCGTCCGCCTCGGCGACGGCCTCGGCGGCCAGGTCGGCGATGGTCTGCCGCAGGAAGGTCTGCTTGGCCGTCACCCGCAGCCCGGCGGCCCGGGCCCGCGCCACGACCTGCAGGCTGAGGATGGAGTCGCCGCCCAGGTCGAAGAAGTTGTCCTCCACGCCGAGGTCGGTGACGCCCAGCACCTCCGACCAGATGCGCGCCAGCGTCTCCTCCGCCGGGGTGCGCGGCGCGATCCGCGCGCTGCTGCCGTCGCGCCGCAGGTCGGGTGCGGGCAGCGCCCGCCGGTCGACCTTTCCGTTGGCGTTCTGCGGCAGCCTCTCCAGCAGGACGAAGACCGACGGCACCATGTGCTCGGGCAGCGCCTGCCGGGCGAACTCCCGGAGCCCGGCGCCGACGTCGCCGTCCGCGGCGGGGGCCGGCACGGCGTACGCCACCAGGCGGCGGGTGCCCCGCTCGTCCTTGTGGACCGCGGCGGCCACCGCGGTGACCGCGTCGTGGCGGGACAGCACCGCCTCGACCTCGCCGAGTTCGATCCGGAAGCCCCGCAGCTTGACCTGGTCGTCGGTGCGGCCCAGGTAGTCGAGGTCGCCGCCGGGCAGCCAGCGGGCGCGGTCGCCGGTGCGGTACATCCGGCTGCCGGGCGGGCCGTAGGGGTCGGCGACGAACCGCTCGGCGGTCAGCGCGAGCCGCCCGAGGTAGCCGCGGGCCAGCGCGGTGCCCGAGAGGTACACCTCGCCGGCGACGCCGGCCGGCACCGGCCGCAGCCGGTCGTCCAGCACCCGGACCCGGACGCCGGACAGCGGGCGGCCGATCGGCACGGACTCGCCCACGCCGTCCGGGTCCAGCGGCCGGCTCATGCTGGCGCAGACCGTGGACTCGGTGGGGCCGTACGCGTTGATCATGCGGTGGTGCGCGGACCAGGCGCGGGCCACCGCGGGCGGGCACGCCTCACCGGCCACGATCAGCGTCAGGTCCGACGGCAGGGCGCCCGGGGTGAGCGCGGACAGCGCGCCCGGCGGCAGCGTCACATGGCTGACCCGGTGCTCGGCGAGCACCCCGGCGAGCGGTTCGCCGGGCAGGATCCGCTGCTGGTCGACGACGACCAGCGCACCGCCCGCCAGCAGCGCCATCCCCAGCTCGGAGAAGGCCGCGTCGAAGCCGAGCGAGGCGAACGACAGCACCCGCGCCCCGGGGCCCGTACGGAAGTGCGCCGACTGCGCGGAGACCAGGCCGTGCACACCGGCGTGGGTGACCACGACGCCCTTGGGGCGGCCGGTGGAGCCGGAGGTGTAGATGACGTACGCGGGGTGGCCGGGCAGCAGCGGGCCGGCCAGCTCGCCGGCGGTCAGCGCGGCGGTGGAGTGCCGGGCGGCGGCCGAGCGCACGTCGGGGTCGTCCAGGAGCAGCGCGGGCGCGCCGAGCTCCGTACCGCCGTCGAAGCCCGACGCGGTCAGCACCAGCAGCGGGCGGGCGTCCTGCACCATCATGCGGTTGCGTTCCGCGGGGTTCCTGGGGTCCAGCGGCAGATACGCGGCGCCGGCCTTCTGCACCGCCAGGATCGCCTCGACGGTCAGCGCGGAACGCGGCAGCGCCAGCGCCACCAGCGTCTCCGGGCCGGCCCCGTGCGCCAGCAGCAGCCGGGCCCACCGGTTGGTGCGGGCGTCCAGCTCGGCGTAGCTGAGGGTTTCCTCGTCGGAGACCAGCGCGTCCGCCTCCGGGGCGCGGGCCACCTGCGCGGCGAACAGCTCCGGGGCGGTGCGCGCCGGGGCGCCGGATCCGGTCTGCGCCCAGTCCTCGGTCACCTCGCGGAGTTCGTCGTCCGGCAGCACGGCCAGCTCCGCCACCGGGACGGCCGGGCGCAGGCCCAGGTCCGCGAGCAGGGTCAGCAGCTGCGCCGCGATCCGCGCGGCGTCGTCCGGGTCGAACAGGTCGGTGTTGTAAGTGAGATGGCCGTCGAGCCGGCCGTCGTGCTCGGTGAAGTCGAAGGACAGCTCCATGCTGGAGGTGACCACCGGCGGCGGCACCTCCTCGATGCGCAGCCCCGGCAGCCCGGTCGTCCCGCCCGGGGTGTTGTGCAGGTTGACCGCGACCTCGGCCAGCGGCGGCCGGCTGGGGTCGCGCTCGGGGCGCAGCGCCTCGACGACCCGCTGGAACGGCACGTCCTCGTGCGCGAAGGCGTCCAGGACCGTGCCGCGCACCGCCCGCAGCAGCTCGGTGAAGGAGCGCGTCTCGTCGATCCGGGCCCGCAGCACCAGGTTGTTGACGAAGAAGCCGATCAGGTTCTCGGTCTCCGGGCGGCCGCGGCCGGCCGCCGCGGTGCCCACCGCGAGGTCCCGCTGCCCCGACCGGCGGGCCAGCAGCAGCTGCACCGCGGCGACCAGCGTCATGAACAGGGTGGCGCCGCTGTCCCGGCCCAGCTCCTTGAGCCGGGTGGTGAGCTGCTCGGGGACCGTGAAGGAGTGCAGCGCGCCGGCGCTGGTGCGCACCGGCGGCCGCTGCCGGGTCGTCGGCAGGTCGAGCGGGGCCAGCCCGGCCAGCTCGCGCCGCCAGTGGTCGAGGCCCTCGGCGAGCCGCGCGGAGGTCAGCCGCTCGCGCTGCCACACCGCGACATCGGTGTAGCGCACCGGGAGTTCGGGCAGCGCGGCCGGCTCGCCGCGCAGCGCCGCGGCGTAGTGCGCGGTCAGCTCGCGCAGCAGCACGCCCATCGACCAGCCGTCGGTGACGATGTGGTGCAGGCCCAGCGCGAGCACGTGGTCGTCGGCCGCCAGCCGGATCAGCTGGGCCCGCAGCACCGGGCCGCGGCGCAGGTCGAACGGGCGCCGGGCCTCCGCCAGCAGCAGGGTCGCCAGCGCGTCGTCCCGCTCGTCGGCGTCCGCCGCCGACAGGTCGACCAGCGGCAGCGGCGGCCGTACGGGCGGGTGCACGGTCTGCTCGGCGTGCCCGTCACGGGAGTCGAAGGTGGTACGCAGCGCGCCGTGCCGGGCGACGACCTCGGCCAGCGCCCCGCGCAGCGCCGCCGGGTCGAGGTCACCGCGCAGCCGCAGCACCCGCAGGGTGTTGTACTCGTTGCTGTCCGGGTCGAGCTCGTACAGGTACCACAGGCGTTCCTGCGCGGGCGAGAGCGCGACCGGCCCGTCGTGGGCCAGGCGCGGGACGCGGTCCGCGCCGCCGGCCGCGGGGGCCCGGCCGGCGAGCCGGGCCCGCAGCAGTTCCTGGACGTGGGCGGGCAGGGCGGCGGTGCGCGCGGCGCGCGACGCGGGGGCGGTGGGGTTCTCGGGCTGGTCCGCTGCAGAGCTGGTCATAGGGCGCCGCCTCCGACGGCTTCTTCCAACTGCGCCAGGATGGTGTCCTCCAGGCGCTCGGCTAGGGCGGCGATGGTGGGGGCGTCGAAGAAGTCGCGGGGTGAGACCTCCACGCCGAACGCACCGCCGATCCGGGACATCAGTCGCAGGCTGGTGACGGAGTCGCCGCCGAGGTCGAAGAAGTCGTCCTCGACGCCGACCTGCGGCAGGCCCAGCAGCTCCGCCCAGATGACGGCGAGGGCCTCCTCGGTGGGCGTGCGGGGGGCGACCGGCTCCGCCGTGCCGTGGCCGGCCGGGTCCGGCGCGGGCAGGGCCCGCACATCGACCTTGCCGGTCGGTCCCAGCGGCAGCGCCGGCAGCACCACGAGCGCCGACGGCACCATGTAGCCGGGCAGTTCGCCCGCCAGGGCGCGCAGCAGCGCGGCGGTGTCCGGCGCCGCGTCCCCGTCGGCCGGGTCGTCCGGCACGACGTAGCCGACCAGCCGCTTGTGCCCGCTCCCGTCGTCCCGGGCGACCACCGTCGCCTCCGCGACGCCGGGCCGGCGCAGCAGGGCGCTCTCCACCTCGGCGGGCTCGACCCGGTAGCCGCGGATCTTGACCTGGTTGTCCACCCGACCGGCGAACTCCAGTTGTCCCTCGGCCGTCCAGCGCACCAGGTCGCCGGTGCGGTAGAGCCGGGTCCCGGGCGGGCCGAACGGGTCGGCGACGAAGCGCTGCGCGGTCAGGTCGGGCCGGCCGAGGTAGCCGCGGCCCAGGCCCGCACCGCCGAGGTACAGCTCGCCGGTGACCCCGACCGGGACCACGGCCAGCCGCTCGTCGAGCACGTAGAAGCGGGTGTTGGGCACCGGCGGGCCGAGCGGCACCCGGCGACCGGCCGCCGCGGGGTCGACGCGGTGCAGCGCCACCGACAGGGTGGCCTCGCTGGGACCGTAGATGTTGAACAGCCGGCGGCCCCGCGCCCACTCGCGGGCGAGCTCGGGTGCCAGCACGTCGCCGGCGAGGCCCAGGCTGCGCACGCCGGGCAGGGTGGCCGCGTCCAGCACCGCCGCGACGGCGGGCGGCAGGGTCAGCGCGGTGACCGCCTCCGCCCGCAGCTGCTCGGCGAGCCGGGCCGGGCTCTGCCGGGCCTCGGGGTCCGCGATCACCAGGGTCGCGCCGGAGGCCAGCGTCAGGAAGACCTCCCAGACACCGCCGTCGAAGCTCATTGTGTAGAACTGCAGCATCCGGCTGTCCGGGCCCAGGTCGTACAGCCGGATCGCCTCGGTGACGATGTTGAACAGCGAACGGTGGGTGATCATCACGCCCTTGGGGCGGCCGGTCGACCCCGACGTGTAGGTCACGTACGCCAGGTCGCCGGCGTCACCGACGGCCTCCGGCGCCTCGCCCGGCCCGGCCTCGACGGCCGCCAGGTCCCGGTCCACGCAGACCACCGTGGCGTCGGTCGGCGGCAGCCCGGCCAGCAGGTGCTCCTGGGTGAGCAGCACCGCGGGCCGCGACTCGTCCAGCATGGCGGCCAGCCGCTGCGCCGGGAACTCCGGGTCGAGCGGCACGTACGCGGCGCCCGCCTTGAGGGTGCCGAGGATCGCGACGACGACCTCCGCGCTGCGCTCCACGGCGATCCCGACCAGCGCCTCCCGGCCCACGCCCGCGGCACGCAGGTGGTGCGCGAGCCGGTTGGCCCGCCGGTCCAGCTCCCGGTAGGTCAGCTGCCGGCCGCCGTCGACGACGGCCACCGCGTCGGGCCGGGCCGCGGCCCGTTCGGCGATGACCGTGTCCAGCCTGCGGTCGACCGGGTACGCCGAGGCGGTGTCGGTCCAGCTGTCGACGAGGGTGTGCCGCTCGGCCGCGGTGAGCATGGGCAGCTCACCGACCCGCCGGTCGGGGTCGTGCGCGGTCTCCGTCAGCAGCGTGCGCAGATGACCGGACAGCCGCGTCACGGTGCCGGCGTCGAAGAGCGCGGAGTCGTAGCGCAGCACCACGGTCAGCTCGTCGCCGCCGTAGACGATGGCGTTCAGCGGGTAGTTGGAGGTGTTGGTGGCCTCGATCGCCGCCAGCCGCAGGCCGTACCGCGCGGCGACGCCGACGTCCGCGGGGAAGTTCTCGAAGGCCAGCACGCTGTCGAAGAGCCCGCCGTCCGCGCGCTCCGGCGCCCACCCCTGGACCTGGGGCAGGGAGACCTGCTCGTGCGCCCGCGCCTCGGCCTGCCCGTCCTGCACGCGGCGCAGCCAGTCCAGCAGACCGGCGTCCGGGTCGACGTCGATCCGCACCGGGAGGGTGTTGATGAACAGCCCGATCACCGACTCGGCGTCGGCCAGTTCGTCCGGGCGGCCGGCGACGGTGGCGCCGAACAGCACGTCCCGCTCACCGCTGTGGCGGGCCAGCAGCAGCGCCCACAGGCTCTGCACGACGGTGTTCAGGGTCACCCCGGCCCGCTTGGCCACGGCTCCCAGCCGGGCGGTGTCCGCGGCCGGCAGCCGCAGCTCCAGACCGGCGTCGGGGGTGGCCTGGCGGGCGTCGGTGCGCGGCCGGTCGTACGGCAGCGGGGTGGGCGACTCCCAGCCGGCGAGCGCGGTGCGCCAGTACTTCTCGGCGGCCGTGCTGTCCTGGCCGGCCAGCCAGCCGACGAAGTCGGCGTAGCTGCCGCGTTCCCGGGGGGTGTGCGGCACGCCGTCGGCGAGCGCGGCGTACTCGGCGAGCACCTCCGCGAGCACCTGCAGGGCGCTCCAGCCGTCCAGCAGCAGATGGTGGAAGGTCCACACCAGCCGGAGCCGGCCGCCGCCGAGCCGCGCCAGGGCGAGCCGCATCAGCGGCGCGCGGTGCAGATCCAGGCCCCGGGCGCGGTCCGCGGCCAGGTGGCGCGCCAGCTCGGCGCGCTGCCCGTCCTCGTCCAGCGCCGTCCAGTCGAGGTGGGTCACCGGTATCCGCACGTCGGAGCGGATGACCTGGAGGGGCTCGGCGAGGCCGTACCGGACCAGGTCGCTGCGGAGCACCGGGGTGCGGGCGGCGACCCGCTGCCAGGCGTCGGCGAGCAGCTCCGGCTCGCGGACGTTCTCCAGCGGCAGCTGGAACTGCTCGACGTACAGGCCGTGTTCGGCGTCCATCAGGTGGTGGAAGAGCAGGCCGCTCTGCATGGGCGTCAGCGGGTAGGCGTCCTCGGCCGGGCCGCCGGTCGCGGACAGCCGCGCCACCCCGGCCGCGTCCAGGCCGCTCAGCGCGAACGCCGGGCGGGCCGGTGCGTCCGGAGCGTCCGCCGGGTCCCGCTCCACCGTCACGACCGGGGCCAGCGCCGCGATGGTCTGCCGCCGGAACAGGTCCTTGGAGGTCAGCCGCAGACCGGCCCGGCGGGCGCGCACGGCGACCTGGAGTCCGGCGATCGAGTCGCCGCCCAGGGTGAAGAAGTTGTCGTGCACGCCGATCCGTTCGAGGCCGAGCACCTCGGCCCAGACGGCGGCCAGCGTCTCCTCGATCTCGCCGCGGGGCGCGACGTAGGGGGCGTCGCCGCCCACGGCCGGCTCCGGCTCGGGCAGCGCCCGCCGGTCGATCTTGCCGTTCGCGGTCAGCGGCAGCGCGTCGAGCAGCACGAAGGCCGACGGCACCATGTACTCCGGCAGGGCGCCGGCGAGGTGGCCGGCGAGCTCCCGCGGGTCGGGCGCGGCGCCCTGGGCGGCGACGACGTAGGCCACCAGGGACCGGCGGCCGGGGACCGGCTCGCGGACCGTGACGAAGACCTGCGCGAGGTCCGGGTGGCGGGCCAACTCGCTCTCGATCTCCCCGAGTTCGATGCGGTAGCCGCGCAGCTTGACCTGGTTGTCGACCCTGCCGAGGAAGTCCAGGGTGCCGTCCGGCAGCCGTCGCACGATGTCTCCCGTCCGGTACATCCGCGTTCCGGGCGGCCCGAAGGGGCAGCCGACGAACCGCTCGGCGGTCAGGTCGGGGCGGCCGAGGTAGCCGCGGGCCAGGCCCGCGCCGGCGAGGTACAGCTCGCCGGGCACCCCGACGGGCACCGGGCACAGCCGGTCGTCGAGGACGTAGGCGGCGGTGTTGTACAGCGGGGCGCCGATGGACGGCAGCCCGGGCGGCGCGGTGGGGCCGAGCGGCTCCACCACCGCCTGGGTGGCGGCGACCGTTGCCTCCGCCGGCCCGTAGGCGTTCACCAGCGCGAACGGCAGTCCGGGCTGCGGCCGGCGGCGCAGCGCGTCACCGATGACCAGGACGGTGCGCAGCCGGGTGGTGGTGATCGCGGGGACGTCCAGCAGCGACTCGATGCGCGGGGTCGGCAGGTAGGCGACCGTGGTGCCGCGCTCGGCGAACCACTCGACCAGCGCGGTCGGGTCGTCCAGCGTCTCCTGGTCGGGCTGGTCCACCCGGGCGCCCGCGCACAGGTACGGCCACACCTCGCCGACCGCCACGTCGAACGCCAGCCCGACCACGGAGGAGCCGCGGTCCTCGGGGCCGACGGCCAGTGCGTCGTTGTGCCAGGCGCAGTAGTCGGTCAGCGCGCTGTGCGGCACCGCGACGCCCTTGGGCCGCCCGGTGGACCCGGAGGTGTAGACGATGTACGCCAGGTCGTCGGGGCCGGTCGCCACCAGGGGGTCGTGCCCGGGGCAGCGGGCCACGTCCGGCGCGGCCGCGTCGAGGTCGATGACGGCGGCTGCGGTCGGCGGCAGCAGAGCGGCCTGCCGCCCGGTGGTCAGCAGCACCGGGGTGCCGGTCTCCGCCAGCAGGGTGCCGAGCCGTGCCGCCGGGGTCTCCGGCGCGGTCGGCACGTACGCGCCGCCGGCCTTGAGCACCGCGAGCATCGCCACGATCAGCTGGGGCCGGCGCTCCAGGTTCAGCACGACGGGCGTGCCCCGGCCGACGCCCAGCGCCGTCAGGTAGTGCGCCAACTGGTTGGCGCGCAGCTCCAGTTCGGCATAGCTGAGGGTTTCCTCGCGGTGGGTGACGGCGGGCGCGCCGGGGGCCAGGCGAGCCCGCTCGGCGAACTGCCGGTGCACGGGGAGCGCGGTCGGCGGCTCGACGGCGGTGTCGTTCCAGACGGTCAGCAGCGTCTCGCGCTCGTCGGCCGTCAGCAGCGGCAGGTCGCGCACCTGGGCGCGCGGCGCGGTGCGGACGGCGTCCAGCAGCTCCCGCAGATGCCCCGCCAGCCGCTCGACGGTCGCCGCGTCGAACAGGTCGGTGTTGTACTCGACCATCACGTCCAGCGCGCCGGCCCGCTCGGTGAACTCCACCGTGAGGTCGAAGATCGCGGCCGGCCGCGGCAGCGGGACGGTCGCGGTGCGCAGCCCGGCGAACTCCTCGGCGCCGGCCGGGGCGTTCTGCAGCAGCAGCATCGCCTGGATCACCGGCGTACGGCTCGGGTCCCGCTCGGCGCCCAGCGCGTCCACGACCTGGTCGAACGGCACGTCCTGGTGCGCGAAGGCGCCCAGCACGGTCTCCCGCACCTCGCCGAGGAAGTCGCCGAACGGCAGCTCCCCGCGCACGTCGGAGCGCAGCACCACGGTGTTGATGAACGAGCCGACCAGGTTCTCCACCTGGGGGTGGTCGCGGCCGGAGACGGCGGTGCCCAGCGCGATGTCCTGCTGCCCGGACCAGCGCGCGAGCAGGACCTGCAGCGCCGCGGTCAGCGTCATGAAGAGGGTCGCGCCGTGGGCGGCGCCGACCTCCTTGAGGCCGGCCACCAGCCGGCGGTCGAGGGTGAAGCGGTGCGCCGCACCGGACGAGGTCTTCACCGCGGGCCGGGGCCGGTCGGTGGGCAGCTGAAGCGGGGCCACGCCCGCCAGCCGCTCGCGCCAGTAGGCGAGCTGCGGCGCCAGCCGACCGTCGTCGGCGGTGGCGCGCTGCCAGGCGGCGTAGTCGCCGTAGCGGACCGGCAGCGGCTCCAGGGCGGCCGGCACCCCGTGGCACGCGGCCTCGTAGCGCAGGCTCAGTTCGTCGGCGATCAGGCCCATCGACCAGCCGTCGGTGGCGAGGTGGTGCAGGCCGATGACCAGCACGTGGTCACGTTCGCTGCGGCGGATCAGCAGCACCCGCAGCACCGGCCCGGCGGCCAGGTCGAAGGGGCGGCCGGTCTCCTCGGCCAGCAGCCGCTGCAGGGCGGCCTCCTGCTCCTCGCCGGTCAGCGCGGAGAGGTCCTCCAGGGCAAGCGGGACCGGGAAGCCCTCGGCGGGGGCGATCACCGCGGCGGGCCGGCCGTCCTCGGACACCACGGTCGTGCGCAGCGGCTCGTGACGGGTGATCAGCCCGGCCAGGGCGGTGCGCAGCGCCGCCGGGTCGAGGGGGCCGCGCAGCCGCAGCGCGGAGTGCACGTTGTACTCGACCTCGCCGGGGTCGAGCTCGTGGAACAGCCAGAACCGCTGCTGGGTGAAGGACAGCGGCAGCGCCCGGCCGGTGCGCGGCACGGCCGGTATCTCCTCGGCCCGGGCAGCGCCCGACGCCTCGGGCCGGCGGGCCAGCGCCCGGACGGTGGGGGCGGCGAAGAACTCCGCCGCCGACAGCCGCAGCCCCAGCGCGGCCCGCATCCGCGACAGGACGCGCACCACGGACAGCGAGTCGCCGCCCAGGTCGAAGAAGTCGTCGTCGGCGCCGACCTGCGCCACGCCGAGCACCTCGCGCCAGATGGCGGCGAGCGCCTCCTCGGCGGCCCCCTCGGGCGCGGTGTACGCGGCGTCGACGCTGTCCTGGCGGGTCGGCGCGGGCAGCGCCCGGCGGTCCAGCTTGCCGTTGGCGGTCAGCGGGAAGGCCGCCATGGCGTGGAAGGCGGTGGGGATCATGTAGCCGGGCAGGCGGGTGGCCAGCGCGGCGCGCAGCCGGGACGGGGTGGGGCGGGCGGTGCCCGACGGCACGACGTACGCCACCAGCCGGCGCTCGCCGGACGCCTCGTCGCGCACCACCACGGCGGCCTGGTCGACCGAGGCGTCCTGCGCCAGCGCGTGGGAGATCTCGCCCAGCTCGATCCGGAAGCCGCGGATCTTGACCTGGTCGTCGCTGCGCCGCAGGTACTCCAGGCCCCCGTCGGGCAGCGGCCGAACCAGGTCGCCCGAGCGGTACATCCGCGCGCCGGGCGGGCCGAACGGGCAGGCCACGAAGCGCTCGGCGGTCAGCCCGGGGCGTCCCGCGTAGTTCCGGGCGAGCCCGGGCCCGGCCACGTACAGCTCGCCCTCGGCGCCCACCGGGACCGGCCGCAGGTCCTCGTCGAGGACGTGGAAGGTCAGGTCAGGTATGGCCACGCCGACGGCGCTGCCGGGGGCCCGCGCGGCGAGTTCGCGGTCCAGCGCGAGGAAGGAGGAGTGCACCGTGGTCTCGGTGATCCCGTACATGTTGACCAGCGTCGGGCCGCCCGCGGTGCCGTCGGGGTGGCGCTCGTACCAGTCGGCGAGCTTGCCGAGGTCCAGCGCCTCGCCGGCGAACACCACGTACCGCAGGGCCAGTCGGTCGCCGAGCTCCGGGTTCTCCCGGTCGGCGGCCATCAGCTGGTAGAACGCCGACGGCGTCTGGTTGAGGACGGTGACCCGCTCCTCGACCAGCAGCCGCAGGAAGTCGGCGGGGGCGCGGGTGACGGCGTGCGGGACGACCACCAGCTTGCCGCCGTGCAGCAGCGCGCCCCAGATCTCCCAGACCGACACGTCGAAGGCGAAGGAGTGGAACAGCGGCCAGACGTCGTGCTCGTCGAAGGCGTACCAGTGCGCGGTGGACGACAGCAGCCGCCCCACGTTGCTGTGCGGGACGACCACGCCCTTGGGCCGGCCGGTGGAGCCGGAGGTGTAGATGACGTAGGCGGGGTTCTCCGGGGACCGCGGGGCGGCCGGGGCGGACGGCTGCCGCGCCCCGGTCCGCTCGCCGAGGGCGGCGGCCTGCCGCTCCCACTCCTCCAGGACCAGCCAGTCGGTCCCGGCCGCGCCGTCCGCGGAGCCGGCCCCGGCCGCGGCCAGGCCGTCCCGGAGGTCGGCGGTGGTGATCGTCGTCACCGGGCGCGCGTCGCCGAGGATGTAGGCGATGCGGTCGGCCGGGTACTCCGGGTCGATCGGGACGTACCCCGCGCCGGACTTCAGCACGGCGAGGAGGGCCACGACCAGGTCGGCGGAGCGGGGGAGCAGCAGCGCGATGAACCGCTCGGGGCCGGCGCCCCGCTCGGCCAGCACGCCGGCGAGGGCCTCGGCCCGGGCGTCGAGCTCGCGGTAACTCACCGCCCGGCCCTCGAAGACGACCGCGGTACGGTCCGGTGTCCTCGCGGCCTGCTCGGCGAACAATTCATCCAGGCGGCGATCGCGCCACTCACCCATGGAAAACCCCCTCAGCCGACGTGGTCGATGTGCGTGTGCGGTTACTCGAGTTCGAAGACCACGGAGACCGACAGCGAGTCGATGGCGTGCTTCTTCACGCAGCGCCAGCCACCCTCCTCGAATACCCCGTCCCATTCGTCGAGCGTCGGCAGGTAAACGCCCATCATGTCGTGCCCGACCTCGAATCCCAGGGTGAATACCGGGAGTTCGCGGTCGGGTATGCCGACGGTCCGGGTCGCGTCGCCGAGCAGGAAGCGGCGGACATTCGGGAACGCCTCGCGGATCTTCCGCAGCGTCTGCACGCAATTCTCGCGGGGCCAGAAGTCGTGGCCCATCATGAAGCAGGTGAGCAGATCCACCTTCGCGAACTGGTCGGACGCCTCCGCCGGCACCTGGTCGATGGTGCGGGCGTCGCCGCGCACGAACGAGATCTGGTCGCCGAATCCCTTGGCGGCGACCTCCTTCTCGGCCATGCCGATCGCGCCGTCGGCGATGTCGATGCCCAGACCGCGCACCCCGGGGAACCGGCGGGCGATCTGGATCAGCCGCTCACCGCTGCCGGACCCCAGGTCGGCGACGGTGGTGGGCTCGTAGCCCAGGCCGTCGACGGCGGACCAGAACGCCGGGTCGAAGTAGCGCTCGCTGATCTCCCGGCAGGCATAGCTGATGGCCGCCGCGTCGCGCTGGTAGAAGTCGCCGACACGGTTCTCGTTCGGCAGCACCTGGGGCATGCGGCGGAAGAGCTCGCCGCTGCCCTGATTCAGCCAGTGGAACAGTGAACGGTGGTGGTCGGCCTCGTCGAAGTACGGCCCGGCGACGATGGTTTCGCCCTCGCGCCGCACGATTCCCACACTGGCCAGTGCGGTGAACATCCCGGTCACCGCGGGCTTGTGCAGATCGTGCCGCGCGGAGAAATCGGAAACGTTCAGCTTGCCGTTCTCCCGCAGCTCGTCAAGAGCTCCGAGCTCCCACGCGGCGCCGATGGCCGATGAAGCCAGCGTCGAGTTGAAGATGTCTGCCACGGCGCGTCGCGCCTGCGCCTCGGAAACCTCGGTACTCATATCACGCCTCCACCCCTCGAAGGGGTCGTCCGCAAATCGATTGGGCGTACGCAGTCCAGCGATTTCCAGTCTCCGGTGAACTCCCCGGCTGATCCACGACTTTTACCGTGCAGCGAAGCAGGTCGGCAGACGGCCCGGTTCGAAAGCGGAAACTTTCGAACCGGGCCGCGGGCGGTGCCGGGACGGGGACCGGAGAGCCGCTACAGGTAGGCGTTGTAGTGCCGGTAGGCCGGCCACAGCGCGGACCACGGCTTCTTGCGGTCGTGGCACACCGTGATCGCCACGCCCTGCTCGGGGTTGTCGATGCCCAGCCGGTTGTCGATGTGGTCGACGACCTTGCAGGAGGCGAACCCGGCGTCGAGCAGCGACCGTTCGATGTTGCCCACCACGACCACCACGTCGGCGCTCTCCGGCGGCGGGCCCCACTTGTGCAGCTCGTTGTGGCCGCTGTAGACCGCCGGCAGCCCGTGCCCGTAGCGGTCCAGCGCCCCGGCCTCGCCGAAGTTCTCGGTGAGCACCACCGCGCGGGAGCGCTCCCCGGCCGGCAGCGCCCGGTAGGCGGCCTCGGTCTGCTGCACCACACGGGGCCAGCCGACCGTCTCCAGCGGCATGCTGGCGACCTGGAAGTCGCGCAGCCCGCTCTTGGGGATCACCGGCAGCGACAGCAGCATCTGCGCCGCCGCGCTGAGCACCAGCGAGACCGCGAGCACCGACAGCCGCAGCTTGCGGCGCCCCGCCCACCGGTCGGCCCGCACGCACCCGGCGGCGAGCAGCGCGATCAGCAGCCCGCCGGTGTAGTCCGGCCGCCCGCCCTCGATGAGGTAGGACGCCGCGGTGGCCGCGAGGTACCCGACGCCCAGGGCCCGGACGGGCTTCCACTCCGGCACCCGGAACAGCTTCACCAGCCCGATCACGCACAGCACGAACAGCGCCGGGCCGAACAGCAGGATCAGGTTGGTGGCGAACATGGCCCGGTTGGCCTCGCCGTCGGTGCCGGCCAGCCCCTCCGCCATCTGGAGCTGCGGGAAGTCGTGGGTGATCTGGTAGATCAGGTTCGGCGCGCCGATGACCAGCGCCAGCGCCGTTCCCGCGTACAGCCGCCGATCGGCGAACACCTTGCGCGGCCCGACCAGCGCCATGCCCAGCAGCAGCGCCACCGGCAGCAGCAGCACGATGTACTTCGCGTACAGCGCCACGCCGACCACGACGCCGGCCCACAGCCACCACTTGCCCTCGCCGCGCAGCAGCACCCGCAGCGCGAACAGCAGCACCGCGGCCCATGCCACGGTGTCGAAGCTGGTGGTGAGGATCCAGTGGCCGAAGCTCAGCACCATCGTCGAGGTGGCCACCCCGAACGCGGTCAGCGTCTGGGCCCGCCGGGTGCCGCCCAGCTCGGCGGCGATCATCGCGCCGAGCGCGGTGACCGCCGCGGCGCACAGCACCGCCGGCACCCGGATCGCCCACATGCTGTCGCCGAAGACCGCCATCGCGGCCCGTACGGCCATCGGCAGCAGCGGCGGCTGGTCCACGTACCCCCACGCGAAGCCGTGCTCGCCCAGCAGCCGGAAGTACAACTCGTCGGCGTGGTAGCCGTATTCACCCGCGAACGCGAACAGCAGCACCGCCAGCGCGGCCACCACCACCGCGACCGGGCGCCAGGCCACCGGCACCGGCCGCAGCCCGGGCCCGCCGGCCCCGGCCGCTGCCCTGGTATCCCTGTCGAGGGACGTCGTCATCACGCCTCACTTCCCGCTGAGTTGTCGGTTCGCACCCGCCCCGGCCGGGGCACCTCAGCCGCTCAAGTAGTGGTAGGCGGGCCACAGCCGGGCCCAGGAGTCCTTACGGCCGTGGCAGACCGTGACCGGCTTGCCCTGCTCGGCGTTCGCCACGCCGACGCCGTTGTCGATCCGGCCGACGACGCGGCAGGAGCGGAACCCGGCGTCGAGCCGGGACCGTTCGATGCCCACCGCGACCACCACATCGGCGCTCTCCGGCGGCGGGCCCCACTTGTGCAGCTCGTTGTGGCCGCTGTAGACCGCCGGCAGCCCGTGCCCGTAGCGGTCCAGCGCCCCGCTCTCGCCGAGGTTGCCGGCGAGCACCACGGCCCGCGCCCGCTCCTCGCGCGGCAGCGCGTCGTACGCCGCGCGCACCCGCTCCGCCAGCCGGGGCCAGCCCACGCTCTCCAGGGAGATGTTGTTCAGCGGGACGAAGGGGGAGTTCTGCGGCAGCACCGGCAGCGCCATCAGCACCTGGAGCACCGCACTGGCCGCCAGCCCGGCGCACAGCAGCACCCGGCGCAGCCGGCGCTGCCCCATCCACCGGTCGGCGGCCACCGCGCCCGCCGCGAACAGCCCGATCAGGAAGCCGCCGACGTAGTCGGGCCGGCCCCCGCCGTAGATCGTCAGCGCCACCCCGACCGCGAATGCCGGCGCCAGCGCCCGCACCGGCCGCCACGCCGGGTCCCGCACCAGCTTCACCAGCCCGGCCACCCACACCACCGTCAGCACCGGCCCGAGCAGGATCACCAGGCTCGGCACGAAGATGATCCGGTTCATCGGCCCGTCGGTGGCCCCCAGCGCCTCGGCCATCCGGAGCTGCGGGAAGTCGTGGGTGACCTGGTAGATCAGGTTCGGCGCGCCGATGACCAGCGCCAGCGCGGCGCCCGCGTACAGGCCGCGCGAACGGAACACCGTGCGCGGCCCGGCCAGCGCCAGCCCCACGGGCAGCGCCACCGCCGGCAGCGCCACGATGTACTTGGCGTACAGCGCCAGGCCCAGCACCGCCCCGGCCCACAGCCACCACTTGTCCTCGCCGCGCAGCAGCGCGCGCACCACGCACAGCAGCAGCGCGGTCCAGGCGAGCATGTCCAGGGTGGTGGTCACCATGATGTGGCCCACGCTGAGCACCAGGAACGAGCTGCCCAGGCCCAGCGCGGCCAGCGTCTGGGCCCGTCGGGTGCCGCCCAGTTCGGCGGTGATCAGCGTCCCGAGCACCACCACGGCACCCGCGCACAGCGCCGCCGGCACCCGGATCGCCCACACCGAGTCGCCGAGCAGCTGCGCGGTCGCGTGCACCACGGCCGGCACCAGCGGCGGCTGATCGGTGTAGCCCCACGCCCAGCCGTGCTCGCCGAGCAGCCGGAAGTAGAGCTCGTCCACGTTGTAGCCGTACCTGCCGGACACCGCGAGCAGCAGCACGACGACGCCGCTCGCGACGCCGACCGCCGTCCGCCAGGCCGGCCGTACGGCAGGGCCGGTGTCCGCCCGCACCTCTTCAGGGACCGTCAGCACGTCTCCCGCCGCCTCCCGCACTCCGCCTGCCCGTCGCCGCCGGTCCCCGCCCGCCGGTCGGCGTCCGGGTCCGGTGAGATCACCGCTCGGAGTCTGCGGTCCGGCCCCACGGGCCGCCACGAGTTTGCGTTGTCAGCTAAGCAGCGCGCTCACCTCGTGCTTCGTGCGCCGCGGCGGTGCGCGCCGGCGCCTGCTCCTTGCGTGCCGCGGCGCCCCTGCGCCGGTAGATCAGCGTGTCGACGAGCAGGAACCGCACGAGGAACACCACCACCAGGCTGATCACGGTCGCCGGCACCGGCCCGATGCCGGCCTGCTCCACCAGCAGCATCATCAGCGGGATCCGCGCCAGCAGGTCCGCGTTGCTGAGCGCCGCGAACCCCAGCAGCCGGCCCGCCCAGTGCCCCTGCTTCGCGCTGCGGTAGACCAGGAAGTCCAGCAGGGCGAAGTTCCACAGCACCCCCAGCTGGTTCGCCAGTACCTCCGCCACCGCGTAGTGCAGCGACGTGGCGCCGGTCAGCGCCCACAGCGCCAGCAGGTTCGGCACGAACCCCGAGACCCCGATCAGCCCGAAGGCCACCATCCGGGCCCGCTTGTCGCTGCTGCGCAGTTCCGCGAGGTGCCGCAGGAACCGCAGCCCCTCGCGCACCGTCGACTTCGACTCCCCGGCGAACCGCTCCCCGAACTCGTAGGGCACCTCCGCCACCCCGCGCGGCCGGCAGCGCACCGCGAGCTCCAGCAGGATCTTGTACCCCAGCGGCCGCAGCCCGCCGTCCTGCCCGGCCCCGTCCTCGCGCCCGGCGCGCTCGATCGCCTCCCGGCGGATGGCGAAGAAGCCGCTCATCGGGTCGGAGACGCCGCGCAGCAGGCGCGGGAACAGCGCCTTGGTCACGGCGGTCGACACCCCCGACACCGCCATCCGGTACCCGCCGTCCAGGCCGCCCCGGCTGCCGCCGTCCGCGTACCTGCTGGCGACCACCAGCTCCGCCCCGGCCCGTTCCCCCGCCTCCACCAGCTCCGGCAGCAGCCGCGGCGGGTGCTGCAGATCGGCGTCCATCACCACGATCCACGGCGCGCTCGTCTGCGCGATCCCGGCCACCACCGCCCCGCCGAGGCCCCCTTCGGGCACCTCCCGGTGCAGCACCGACACCCGCATCGGGCACCGCACGGCCGCCTTCTCGATCACCTCCGGGGTGTCGTCGGTCGAGTCGTCGACGAACAGCACCTCGACGTCCCATTCCTCCGGAAGCGCCGCGCACACACCGTCCAGCAACTCATCGATGTTCCCCGCCTCGTTGAACGTCGGCACGATCAACGACACCGCCGGCACGGATGCCATGGCTCCTCCTGAGGGATCCGCAACTGTCACCACAGCAGCCACAAGAGCCCAGGAGAAACCGGAACTCATCATGTTTTACGGAGAAGTCAACCTGGTCGCACGGGCGTTGGCCGCCCTGGTCGCCCGGCAGAAGACGGGCATGTCCGCCCAAGGGCCCCACTCCCGGGGTGAGAGTGCGGAGTTCCCCCGCACCGGAAGGTGAGCTGTGCCACAGTGGGAGCTCTGGTACCGGTACCCAACTCAACAGCTGCCGATCGGGGGAAAATGATCACTGGTAGCGGCACGCCGCTCCCGGGCTGGCGCGGTGGCGACGGAAACGCCGCCTACCTGGACAAGACGCTGCGCCACGAGCCCATCGAAATGGCCCTCAACGAGAGCGTCAACGGAAGGACGATCTTCCGGCTGTGGCTGCGGGCCACCCTCGCGTCGCTCGTCGTCTCCGCGATCCCCGGCTTCATCGGCGTCATCTCGCTGATCGCGAGCGTGGGCGAGCAGTCCTCGTCGGACCCCTTCGGCTACGGCGGGTCCGGCGCCGGCAGCTCCGGCGGAAGTTCCGGATCCGGTTGGCTGGTGTTCGCCTCCTTCGCCGGCTTCGCCGTGTTCTGGATCGTCCTGCTCGCGAGCCGGCTGCCCGAGCCGGTCGCCGAGTGGCGGGTGTTGCTGGCCGACCGTCCCGACCGGGCACCCGCGGTCTACGCCACGATCGTCCACACGCTCAGCTCCCGCCGCTACCCCCTCGCCCCCAAGGGCCTGGGCACCCGCGTCACCCTCAACGACCCGCCGTACACCGCCTACGTCTCCGTCTTCAACTACGGCAGCAGCCTCTACCTCGGCTGGATGATGTGGCGTTCGCGCCGCGGCACCGAGCTGATGGGCCAGTTCATCGGGGACTTCTTCCGCGCGCTCAAGGGCGAGAACGGCATCGAGCACCAGCTGCTGCGCAGCGAGGGCGCCCGGGCCATGCGGGAGGCCGTCCACCTCGCCTGCCGCGAGGGCCTGATGGTCGCCGTCGACGGGACCCCGGTCGCGACCGCACCGGCCGCCGCGCCCACCGCGGGCGCCACCCCGCCGCCGCCCGCCGTCCCGCCCGTCGTGCCGCCCGCCCCCACCAAGGTGCCGCCGCCCGCCCCCGAGGCGCAGCCGCGGCCCGCCGGTGAGGCCGACCCCGCGGGATGAGCGTGCTGTCCACCACCGGGCCCTCGGGAGCATGGGCCTGGGCCGGGCTCCGGCTGGAACCGGAACCGGCGATGTCCGAGAACGGCGCCCACCTCGGCCTGCCCGAAGACCAGCGGCGCCTGGAGGCCGCCACGCTCGAACAGGTCTGGCTCTCCCGGCAGTGGCAGCCGGACGGCCGGGCCTTCGAGCTGCGCTATGCCACCGCCCCGGACACCACGGTGACCTGCACCCTGCTGTGCCGGACACACGGAGCGGACGCCCGGACGGCGTCCGCCGCCGCGCTCGCCCTGCGCGACGCGCTGGCCGACACCCCCCGGCACGTCCGGGCGGCTCCGGTGGAGGACGCCGCCGAACTGCACGCCGCACTGGTCCCGTTCGCCGGGACTCCGGCCGGCCTGGCCGAGGTCCGCAAGCGCCTCTCCTGGGCGTGGCTGCAGCGCCGCGACACCGACTTCCCGCTCGGTGTGGCCTTCGCCCCGCTCGGCGGGGAGGCCGTCAGCTGGGAGCCGGTGTGGGAGGCGCTGGCCCGTGAGCGCGCCCGCACGGTGGTCGGCGTCTGCCTGGAGCCCTACGCGCCCCCGCAGGAGCTGCTCGGCTACCTCCGCTACCTGACCCAGGAGTACGGCAGGCTCGCCCAACCGGGACGGCCCAGCCCGGTGTTCACCCAGTACATCGCGCCCGACCCGTTCGCCGTGCACGCCGCGGCCCGCTACGGGGAGGCGCTGGCCGCCTGCGCGGGCCGCACCTACCGGCTGCGGATCTCGCTCGCCGCCGAGCCGGCGGCCCCGCTCCCGCTCGCCGAGCTGCTCGCCGCCACCGTCGCCCCGGCCGGCGCCGCACCCGGCGGCGCGGTCGCCCGCGCGGTGCCGCCGCACGAGAGGGCGGCCGCCTGGGCCGGCCTCTCCGGGATGCAGTACACCTGGCTCGACACCACCTACCGGCAGGAGGTGCCGCAGCCGCTCGGCGGCTGGGAGCAGCTCCTCGCCGACCTGGTCGACGTACCGCAGGCGTCGGCCGCCTTCCGCTTCCCGTACGAGATCCCCGGCCGCCCCCCGCTGTTCAGCACGGCACGACGGGGGGCCGGGCCCGCCCCCGGCGGGAGCACCGCCCCCGCCGGCGGGCGGGACCCGTACGCCCCCCGGTTCTGACCCCGTCCGCCCCCGACCCCCGGAGCACCGCACCGTCATGACCACCCTCACCTTCGCCTTCGACGGACCGGCGGACGACGCCGACGGCCTGGCGCAGTCGCTCGCCGAGTGGCTGAACGACGACGAGGACCTCACCGGCTCGGCCCGGCTGCGCATGGTCCCGCCCGCACCGGGCCACCAGGGCGGGCTCGCGGACGCCGCGGAGGTGCTGGGCGCGGTCGGCCCGGTGCTGGAGGCGGTGGTCAGCGCCGTGGCGGTGTGGCTCGCGCAGCGGGCCAGGTCCCGGCGGATCAGCTTCAAGGTGACCCGCCCGGACGGCACCGCCCTCGAACTGTCCGCGGGCAGCCCCGAGGACGCCGCCGCCGTGGAACAGCAGCTGCGCCGGTTCCTGGAGCCGGGTTCCGGTGACGGCAGCTGAGCCACCGGCCCTCTCCCCGGCGCCCTGGCCGCCGCTGGTCCCCTCGCCGCGGCGGTCGGCCGCCGTCCTGGTGGGCACCGCCACCCATGTCGTGCCCAGCACCCTGCCGCCGCTCCCGCAGGCCGCCGGCAGCGTCGCGGCGCTCGCCGACGCGCTGACCGGCCCGCTGGGCGGCTTCGACCCCGCCGCGGTCCACCGCCGCGTCGACCCGCAGACCCCGGCCGACGTCTTCCGGCTGCTGCCCGCGTCCACCGGCGAACCCCTCGATGTGCTGCTCTTCTACTTCGCCGGCCACGGGCTGCGCGGCGCGGACAAGCGGCTGTGCCTGGCGCTGCCCGGCTCGGTGGACGACGGCCGGGGCACCGAACGCACCGCACTGCCGGTCACGGCCGTCTTCCAGGCCATGCGGCAGGTACGCGCCGAACACCGGATCGCCGTGCTCGACTGCTGCTTCGCCGGGCTGGCCCTGGACGCGCCGGACGCGTCCGACATCCACCTGCTGGTCGCCGCCGGCCGCGGGAAGCGGGCCTTCACCCCCGAGGACCACACCCGCACCGGCTTCACCACCGCCCTGCTCCGCCTGCTCACCGAGGGCGTCCCGGACGGACCTGAACACCTCGACCTCACCACGCTCTACCGGCACCTGGCGGTCACCCTGCCGGCCGCCCGCCTCCCCGACCCCCTGCAACGCGCCTTCAACGCCACCGGCGACCTTGCCCTGTTCCGCAACCCGGCCCACGGCACCGCGCACACCCGCCAGGGGCTGCTGGCCCGGGCCCGTTTCGCGGACCGGGTGAAGGCCCTGGGCCTGGCCGGCCGCCCCAGGCGCCTCGCCCAGGCGGCCTGGCTGTTCGAGGCGGTCGCCCGCGACGCCGCCGCGCACCTCGGCCCCGTCGACCCCGACACCCTCCGCCTCCGCCACGTCCACGCCTCCGCCACCGGCGAGGCCGGCGACCCGTACACCGCCTGCGCCCTCCTGGAGCGGACCGTCACCGACTGGCAGCCGCTGGCCCCGCCGGACGACCCCGCGCTGGCCGCCGCCCGGGCGAGCCTCCGCCACTGGCGCACGGCTCTGCCGCACCCCCGGCCCCCGGACCACGAGGCGAGCCTCACCTGACGCCCGACGGCTCGCGGGCTACCGGAAGAGCCCCAGGGCCCCGTCGAGCGACCAGCTCTGCCAGCTCATGGCGCCCAGGGCCGCGAGCGAGATCAACGCCATCATCAGGTTCTGCCCCTGCTCCGCCCAGTCGTGGATCATCAGCACCAGGTAGACCAGATTGAGCACCGCGCCCGCGACCAGGGCTATCGGGGACAGCAGGCCGAGGACGAGACCGAGACCGAGCGCCAGCTCCGCGTAGGCGACGAGGTACGCCATCAGCCGGGGGCGGGGCTTCACCAGCCGGTCGAAGCCCGTGCGGACCACCCGCCACCGGTGCTTGTCCGCGATGCCCGCCGCCCAGGCGATGCCGCCACCGGCGAACCAGGTCTTCTTGTCCTTGTGGCGCCAGCTCTCCAGCCACCACAGGCCCAGCCCGATGCGGAGCACGGCGCACCACTCGGCACCGCTGAGCCAGATCGTCTGCATGTGCTGCCCCCTTCGACTCACCGACCAGAACTGACGCACCGTCAGTTCAGCCGATGTCGGCCCGTCCCCGCAAGGGGTGGAGTTCCCGGCACCGCCTTGTCGTGGCACCGCCGAGCCCATAACCTCGAAACTGATGGGTCGTCAGGAACCGTGCAACCGGGCGGCCTCGCCGCCACGCAGCTGGGGGTACAGGGTGAGCAGCAACGAGAGCGGAACAGCGGAGCTTCCCAAGGTCATCAGCGTGGACGATCACGTGATCGAGCCCGCGCACCTCTTCGAGACCTGGCTTCCGAAGCAGTACCGGGACAAGGGTCCGAAGCCCTTCACCGCCGGCATCGGTGCGCTGGAGTACGTGGCCGGCAAGTACCGCTTCACCACCGACCCCGAGGGCCAGATCACCGACTGGTGGGAGTACGAGGGCCTGCTCTTCCCGTACAAGCGCATCATCGCCGCCGTCGGCTTCTCCCGTGACGAGATGACCCTGGACGGGATCACCCGCGAGCAGATGCGGCGCGGCTGCTGGGACCCCAAGGCCCGGCTGGCCGACATGGACGTCAACCACGTCGAGGCATCGCTCTGCTTCCCGACGTTCCCCCGCTTCTGCGGCCAGACCTTCGCCGAGGCCGCGGACAAGGACGTCGGCCTCGCCTGCGTGCGGGCCTACAACGACTGGATGGTGGAGGAGTGGTGCGGGGACAGCGGCGGCCGGCTCATTCCGCTGTGCCTCATCCCGCTGTGGGACATCGACCTCGCGGTCGCCGAGATCCGCCGCAACGCCGCCCGCGGGGTCCGGGCGGTCACCTTCAGCGAGATCCCCACCCACCTCGGGCTGCCCTCGATCCACTCCGGGTACTGGGACCCCTTCTTCGCGGCGTGCGAGGAGACCGGCACGGTCGTGAACATGCACATCGGCTCGTCCTCGCAGATGCCGGCCGCGTCACCGGACGCCCCGCCCGCGGTCCAGGCGTCCCTGAGTTTCAACAACGCCATGGCCTCGATGATGGACTTCCTCTTCTCCGGCGTCCTGGTGAAGTTCCCCCGCCTCAAACTGGCTTACAGCGAGGGCCAGATGGGCTGGATTCCGTACGCCCTGGAACGCGCCGACGCCGTCTGGGAGGAGCACCGGGCCTGGGGCGGGGTGAAGGACCTCATCCCCGAACCCCCGTCGACGTATTACTACCGGCAGGTCTTCTGCTGTTTCTTCCGCGACCGGCACGGCGTCGACTCGATCGAGAAGGTCGGTGTCGACAACGCGACCTTCGAGACCGACTATCCGCACGTCGACTCCACCTGGCCGCACACGGCACGCGTCGCCGCCGACCACGTGGCCGGCCTCCCGCAGGACGTGACCTACAAAATCCTGCGCGGCAACGCCATTCGCATGCTGGACCTGCCGTTCGACCGCGATCGGCCGGCGGCCGGCGGCTGAGGCCGATAGCGGCGGCGGGAACCGGGAATTCTGTCCGCGAGCCGGCGGCGCCCGGTTTTCCCGTCCTCCTGGTGCCGGGTGCCCGGCACTCACCACCTTTCCAGGGGAGTGGTGAACAGCAGTTCCGTGCGGTCGCCGGGCAGGATGACGTCGGAAACGTCCACCGCGCGGTCGTGGATGTCGTACGAGGTTTTCCGGAGCACCAGCACCGAGGTGCCGGGCGGCAGTTCCAGCTCT